>JACQFS010000247.1 GCA_016199935.1 Verrucomicrobiota bacterium | reverse complement strand
CGCAGGTTTAGTCCGCACGAAAAAACGCGCGGACGGAAATCTCCGCCCGCACCCCGCAATTCAGAGTGGCCTCCGCCGCTTACTCAAACGCCAGCACCGCTTCGATGGCCTTGCTGATCTCGGGGCCTTCCGGCGTGGCCTTCGAGTCGAAGCGCTTGATGATCTTCCCGTCGCGGCCGATGAGGAACTTGTTGAAGTTCCACTTGATGTCCCCAGGGAACGGCGAGCTCGGGCCGGCGAGCTGCACGTAGAGCGGATGGCGGCCGGGGCCGTTGACCTCAAGCTTGTCGAACATCGGGAAGGTGACGCTGTATTTCGAGGAGCAGAAAGTTTTGATCTCCTCGTTGGTGCCCGGCTCCTGCTTGCCGAACTGGTTGCACGGGAACCCGGCGATGACGAATCCCCGGCTCTTGTATTTCTGGTAGATGGCTTCGAGGCCCTTGTATTGCGGCGTGTAACCGCACTTGGAGGCGACGTTCACGACAAGGACGACCTTGCCTTGATACGGTTTGAGCGAGGTGTCTTTGCCGTCGATGTCCTTGAGGGGCACGTCGTAGATCGACGCGGCGTGGGTGGTGAGGTCGGCGGTGAGCATAAGCGTGGCGAGCAATGCGAAGGTTTTCATGATGGCGCGGAGTGTTGGACGAGTCGCCGGGGTTGTCAAATGCGGGAAGTCACCGAGGGCTCGCACGAAATCTTGTGGACAGCCACGAGCCGTTCGGTTAGCTCACTCCCGCGCTGCGCCTTCGGGCGCAACCCGCACGGATGGTCATCCCCTCACCCGGCTCGCTGCATGGCGCTCCCTCTTGGGGCGCGACCGCAGCCATGACCGGACTGCGGCGGGTTGCCGACGGGCGCAGCGCATGAAACCGGCATGAAACTGAAACTGAGAAAATGAAAAAGAGCAACCCGAACATCACCGCACACTATCAAGAACCCATGCACGACGAGATCGCGCTCGCCGCGTATCTCGCTTGGGAAAAAGAAGGGCGCCAGTCCGGCCGCGAGACCGCCCACTGGATCGCCGCCGAAGCGCAAGTGCGCGAACTCCACCGCCAGCACGCGGCCGCCGCCGCCAAGCCCTGGCCGCCCGTCGCGACCGCGCGCGGAATCAAGCCGGTGGCGAAAGTCCACCCCACCGCGATCGCCACCAAGTCCCGCGCCACCGCGGCGCCGCGGGTGACGAAGCCGGCCGTGCGGCGGACTTCCGTGAAAACATCCGGTTCGTCCCGGATCGCCTCCGCGCGTCGCGCGGCCTGATCCGTTCGCTTCGATTCCGGCGCGGGCGGGCTTGTATTTTCCCCCCGCGCGTGTGTTCTGTGCGCGTGCTTCGAACGATCCGCTCGGCCGAGTATGCCGAACTGACCGCGCTGTTTTTTCTCCACGCGATGGCGATGGGGATCTGGTTCGTGCCGTTGAGCGCCGTGCTCGATGCGCACGGGCTGCACGCGATCAAGCCCTACGCTTTCGCCACGTCGGCGGTGGCGTGTTTCGTCTCGCCGCTGATCTTCGGCGCGATGGCGGATCGGCACGCGTCGCCGGTGAAGGTGTTGCGCGGACTCGCGCTGGCCACCGCCGCGGCGATGGCGCTCGCCTCGACGGCGATCCGGCTCGGGTGGAATCCGTGGCTCGTGCTCGCGCTGATTCAACTCCACGCACTCTGCTCCGCGCCGACGTGGAGCATTTCCTCCACGATTGTTTTCGCGCGGCTGCGCGACTCGAAGCGCGAGTTCGGGCCGATCCGCGGCATGGCCACGATCGGCTGGATGGCCGGCTGCTGGCTCGTGAGTCTGCTCAACGCCGATGACTCGGCCATCGCCGGCTACACCGGCGCGGTCGCCTGGCTCGGCGTGGCGGCGTTCACCTTTTTTCTGCCGGCCGTGGACCCGCCGAAGCCGGCCGGGCCGCCGACGTTGCGCCAGCGGCTCGGGCTGGATGCGCTGGCGCTTTTAAAAAATGCGGACCATCGGGTGGTGTTCATCACGGCGGCGTTGTTCAGCATTCCGGTCGCGGCGTTTTATCCCTTCACGCCGCCGCACTTGCGCGAGCTCGGCTTCAACCACACCAGCGCGTGGATGACGCTGGGCCAGGTGACCGAGGTGCTCGCGATGTTCGCGCTCGCGCGGCTGCTCACGGCGTGGCGGCTCAAGTGGGTGTTCGTCGCCGGGCTCGTCTTCGGTGTGCTGCGCTTCACGCTGTGCGCGCTCGACGCGAAGGCCTGGATCCTCGCGGGCATCATGCTGCACGGCTGCTCGTTCACGCTCGTGTTCATCACGGCGCAAATCTATCTGGACGAGCGCGTGGACGCCGCGTGGCGCGCGCGGGCGCAGGCGTTGATGGCGCTGATGACGGGCGGCTTCGGCAATCTCCTCGGCTACCTCGGCACGGGTTGGTGGCTCGCGGCGAACACGCGCGCGGCCGCCGGCACGCGCTGGCCGGATTTTTGGGGCGGACCCGCGGTGATCGTCGGCGGGGTGCTGATCTACTTCCTCATCGCGTATCACGGGCGGCGGGAACGCGGCGCGCATCCGGTCCCGGCCGCCATCGTGCCACCGTGAAATAAAAATCCGCGGCCACGCGCCTTCCTCGTTCAAGGCGCGGCGCTCGCGGCGGGCTGGAGCAACGTTCGCACGCTCTGCGCGGGGATCGCGTCGTGAATGGTCATCCACGCCGTGTTGTTCGTGCCGCCCTTGAGCGACGTGATGGTGGCTACGTGGCCGATGACGTTTCCAAAAATGTCGAGCACCGCGGCGCCGCTGCTGCCCGGACCCCAGTCGGTGCTGACGTTCACACGCAGGTTCGCGGTGTCGCCGGCGTCGGCGGACTGGGTGCCGTTGTCGTTGAGGAGGTGGAAACGGTTCACTATGCCGGCGCTGAAATAATTCCGCTGCTTGAGCGGATCGCTGAAACAAAACGCCGCGTCGCCCACTTCGGCCGCGCTCAACGCGAGCGGTTTCATTTTCGCTCCCGTCGCGCGCAGGACGATGGCGTCCATGCGCTGGTCCGCGGCGACGACGCCGGTGACGGGCACCACGTTGCCCGCGCCGTCGGCGACGAGCGCGTAGCCTTCCTTCATCGTGTCCGGCGGCGTCATCACGTGCCACGCGGTGGCGAGGGCGTCGGGCGCGACGGCGTAACCGCCCGCGAGCTTGGTGTGCCAGTGGTCGCAACGGGTGCAGAGGTAATACCAGCCGACGCGCAGATAGCTCTCGCGCGCGAGCCGCGCGATGTCGCGGCCGTCCAGTTTCGTCGTCGCGGGCGCGGGCAATTTCACCGAGCCCGCCTGAGGATTCTGTCGTTGTTTGACCAGCGTGTCGGCGGACATGAGCTGCCCCGCCTTCAGCGCGGCCGCGGCTTTGGCGAGCAACGGATCGGTCACGGACGGATGCTCTGCCTCGGGGGCGATTCCGGAGCCCGCAGCCGGGGCCACGCGTCCGCTCTTCGTCGCGCTGCTCTTGGCGCTGGCTGAAGGTGCGGGCGTCGTCACCTTTTGCCCGAGTGCCGAGGCGACCGAGGTGCGCAGCAGGCTGCCGCGCGACTTGTCCGTGAGCGCGACGATCATGCCTGTCCGGCCGCTGTAAACGATGCAGTGCGGGATGCTGTGGACGCCGAAGAAGCGGGCGAGCTCGGCGTCCCAGAATTTTCCGTCGGCGATCTGCGGCCACGGCATGCCGTTGTCCTTGGTGAACTGCGCGAGCTTCTTGACGGAGTCCTCGTTGTCGAGGCTCACGCCGAGCACCTCGAAACCCTGGCTGTGAAATTCCTCATACACCGCCTTGAGGTTCGGCAGCTCCGCGCGACAAGGCCCGCACCACGTGGCCCAGAAATCCAGCAGCACCACCTTGTCCTTGTAGTCGTCGGGAAATTTCACCGCCTGACCCGTGGTCGTCTTCGCCGTGAACGACGGCGGCTTGGCGCCGACGATCACCGTCGCGGCGGGTTTGGTTTCCTCCACGGTCTTGTCCGACTTGATGAACTGCAATCCCGTGCCCGACGCGGTGAGCCCGGTGATCTCGTAGGTCGTGCCGGCGACGTTGAACGGCTTGCGCACGTCGAAGCGCTCGGAGCGCGAGTCGAACTTGCCGTCGCCATTCAGGTCCAGCAGCAGGTCCACGCCGGAACCTTTCGTGTCGCCTTCCTTGCCGCGGAAATCGCCGGTGGCGCGGCCATCGTCCAGCATCGCCTTGAAATTTTTTCCGCCGAGCGTCACCTCGCCTGTGTAACCATACTGCCGGTAATACAGGAGCATCGTCTTCGCATCCGCGCGCGTCGCGGGGTCGAAGCGGTAGAGGGAAAGCTGCTGCTCGCGCTCTTTCCCGTCGTAGCTCATCCGCAGCGTCGCCGTCCCGTTGAACGTCGTGCTGTCGCGGCCCTTGCTGGTGACCTTGCGTCCGCTCCAGGTCGCCGGCGGATCGTCGGTGAGATCGCCGTTGGCGTTGCAGTCCACCCAGAGCCGCTGCGTGCCGTTGGCCGGTTCGTCCACGAGCACGATCACCTTCCGTGCCGACTCGGCCGGACCGAAGGTGATTTCGCCAAAGAGCGGCTTCGTGACGCCGTCCGGCATTTTCTTCAAAGACGCCGGTCGCGTCGCACTGAGCGTGAGCCGTTGCGGCATGTAATAGCCGAACTTCACCGAGGCGTCGGCCGGCAGCCATTCGAGGCGCGCGTCCTGCGCCGGCAGGGCGGCGGCGGCGAGGAGGAAGCCGAGCGTCGTGAGCAAAGCGCTGGGAGCGGGATGAGTGATCATAAAGCGTGTGCGGTTGGATCTCGACGATGATAGCCCTTCGCCCGGCTTGCGCCAGAACGATTCGAGCGGCGGTGGTCAGTGGGCGCATCCGGGCAACCGCACCATCGGAACCCGCCAGCCCCATTGCCGGCCTCACCCCTCACCCTCAATCCCTCTCCCCATTGAGGGGAGAGGGAGGTTGGCCCGTGCGCGTCCGACGAGTGCGGGATCGCACGCTGGCCGGCGTCGTCCGAAATTTTCTCCCTCTCCCCTCAACGGGGAGAGGGCCGGGGTGAGGGGTGAGACCGCGCCACACGCTTGCGAATCGTGGCGCGGACTTCCAGCTGCGCCCCCCCCGCTACTCGCGCCCGCGGAATTCATCCATCAGCTTCAGGATGGCTTCGCGGATGCCGAACAGTTCCGCGCGCGCCTCCGCGACCATCGGCTCGGGGAGAATTTTTTTCGGTGCGACGGCTTCGAGTCCGGCCTGCGACTTGTGCAGATGGTCCAGCGCGCGCTTGAGATACGCGACGGTGAAGCCGGCATCGCGCGAGCCGCGATCCTGCGCGAGGCCGTTGAGCGCGCCGGCGAGCTTCGCGCCGGTGGTTTGAAACTCGAAGATGAACTGGTCGAGGTCCTTGTCCGCCAGTTTCTCGAGGCCGAGTTCGTCCACCTGATGCCAGTATTTCATCGAGCTCTCGAAGCAGCGGTGCTGGAGCGGGTGGCGCAGGTCGCCGTCCTCCGTGCGAATCCAGTCAATGCCCTCGCGGTGCGGGTCGGGCTCCGGCTCGGGTTCGTTGAGCGCTTCCTCGGTCGCGGCGTTCATCTCCTCGATCCACTGCCGCTGTTGCTCCGCCTGCTCCGGAGTGACCTCGTGGTCCCAGCCCATTTCCTTCGCGATCTTTTCCTCGGCCTCGTCGGAGTCGCCGTATTTGTCGAGCAGCTCCATGTATTTCGTCGTGCGCGCGTCGGACTCCTTCATGAGCTTCTCGTAATCGTGCTCGTTCCAATCCCCGGCCTCGGGGTCTTTCTGCCCGCGCTGCTGCTCCGTGATGGCCTCGGTGAGTTTGCCCATGAAGCCGGCCATGCCGCCGGCGGCGTCGCGCGCGCGCTGCGCGTCCTCCTCGGGCGTGAGCCGCCACTCGGGCGCGGAGATGTTGAGTTCGAAATCCGCGCTCTCGATCACGACGCGGCCGTTCGCCTCGCTGAACCATTCGAGGTAAAGGCTGTTGGCCCAGTGCGAGGGCGGGCGGCCCTTCTCCTTGGGCCAGTGGAGAAATTCCTCCATCGGCACGGAGGGCACGCGCACTTTTCGCGACGCCGTGAGGTCGCCAATCGTGCCGCGCTGGAGCGCCGCGAGTGAATCGAGGTGCGGATGCGCGAGGTGCTCCTGCGGATTGGTGAAGGTGAGCCGGCAGCCGGCGAGATCGGGATGGGCGTTGCCGTTGAGTTCGAGCGCGAGCGGCTCGCCGCGGCCCGCGAGCCAGATTTTGCCGCGGACGATTCCCTTCACGCGGTTGTCAATCTCGCCGCGCACCACGCTGTCGTGAATCCGAAAGGCCATGCGCGGAGGCTGGCAAAGTCGGGCGGCGGCGGCAACCTTTCCGTCGCGGCGGGAAGTTTGCCGCTGGGATTCTGTTTGCTAGTTGGCCCGGGGGGGCATCTAGTCTCGGCCTGTCCCCGCCAGTGGAACGATTCCGAGAAGAAACCTGACTTTATGATCTGCCCCATTTGCAAGAACCCGGTGCCGTTCGGATTGGAAATGCACCTGCTCGCCGCGCACGGCGCGAACAGCGCCGGCTACGCGCGCGAGACCGCGCGCATCAAAAAGGAACTGACCGCCAAGTCGGACGCGCGCCCGCACCGCGGCCACAAGAAGAAGAAAACCGGAACCAAGGGGCAGAAGCCGCAGTTGAAACACCCACGGCTTTCCAAGCTGTCGTGAACGCGCGGCAGTTGGCCCGAGTTACGACTCGCGCGCCGAAGCAGTCAGAGCCCCACCTGCTTGAACCGGTTCGTCACTTCCTTGAAGTGGAAGTCGAGCGAGCAGAGTTTCTCCAGCTCGCCCTGCTTGAAATGTTTCGCCACGGCGGGATCGGCCTTGAGCACTTTGACGAAGTCCGCGTCGTCGCGGCCGGCGTGTTTGACCTCCCACGTTCGCATCGCGGCGTCCTGCACCAGTTTGTAGGCGGCTTCGCGCGTGAGGCCCTTGCGGATGAGCGCGAGCAGGACGGTCTGCGAATTCCACATGCCGAGCGAGAGGCCGAGGTTCTTCTTCATGTTCGCGGGATAAACCACGAGGCCGTCCATCAGCCGCGTGAGCAGGCCGAACATGTAGTCGAGCAGTGTGCACGAGTCGGGGAAGATGATCCGCTCGACCGATGAATGGGAAATGTCGCGCTCGTGCCAGAGGGCGACGTTCTCCAGCGCGGCGATGGCGTTGCCGCGCAACACGCGCGCGAGGCCGGTGAGGCGTTCCCACGTGATGGGGTTGCGCTTGTGCGGCATGGCGCTCGAACCTTTCTGGCCGACGGTGAAGGCCTCTTCGGCTTCGAGCACCTCGGTGCGTTGCAAATGGCGGAACTCGACGGCCCACCGCTCAATGCTCGCGCCGACGAGCGCGAGCGTGGTTTGAAATTCCGCGTGGATGTCGCGCTGCACAACCTGCGTGGCGATGGGCGCGGGGCGCAGGCCAAGTTTCTTGCAGACAAATTCCTCGACGCGCGGCGAGAGGTGCGCGCTCGTGCCGACCGCGCCGGAAAGTTTTCCGACGGCTACGACTTGGCGGACGCGTTCGAGCCGTTCGAGCGCGCGGCCGAACTCGTCATACATCAGCGCGAGCTTGAGTCCGAAGGTCGTCGGCTCGGCCTGAATGCCGTGGCTGCGGCCGATGCACGGGGTGAACTGATGCTCCTTCGCGCGCCTCGCGATGGCGGCGCGCGCGAGCTTCACGTCGGCGATCAGGATGTCCGCGCTCTGCACCATCTGCACGGCGTAGCAGGTATCGCCCACGTCGCTGCTCGTGAGGCCGAAGTGAAACCAGCGGCTGGCGTCGTCGTTGATCTTCTCGGCGACGGCGGTGGTGAAGCCGATCACGTCGTGGTTCAGCACCTTTTCCAGTTCGCGCTGGCGGGCGACGAGTCCGGGCAGATCGGCGAACCACTGGTCGCACCCGGCCTTGATCTTCGCGAAGTCCTTCGCGGGCACGATGCCCTCCTTCACGAGCGCCTCGCTGGCGAGGAGTTCGATCTGGAGCCAGAGCTTCAGCTTGTTTTCATCGGTCCAGATGGCGCGCATCTCGGGGCGCGAGTAACGAGTAATCATGCGGCACGCAGCGTAGGAGTTTGGTGGGCGCGCGTCGAGAAGGGAGACCGCCTTTTCGCTCGCCTCACCCGCGCCGGTCCCCTACACGAAGCGCGTGGATTATTCCTCCATCCTGCTCGTGACCGTGGCGGTGCTGTTCATCGGCGTCGCGAAGGCGGGCTTCGGCGGCGGACTCGGGATGCTCACGACGCCGCTGACGGTGCTCGCGTTTTCCAAGCTCGGCAAAAATCCCGCCTACGCCATCGGTGTGCTGCTGCCGCTGCTGTGCGCGGGCGATGCGTTTTCGCTCTGGCACTATTGGGGCAAATGGCGGAAGGAGAATCTCACGTATCTCCTGCCCGGCACCGTCGTCGGCATCATCATCGGAGTGCAGCTCATTGATCACTTCACACCACGCGGGGTGAACCTCGCCATCGGCATCATCGCGGTGCTGTTCGTGGTCTTTCAGCTCACGAAGGAAAAAATCTTCGGCTGGGAGGGGGCGTTCGCGCCGAACCACCGGATCGGCGTGCCGTGCGGTTTGGGGATGGGTGTGATCTCGAGCTTCGCGCATGGCGCGGGACCGGTGGCGGCGCTGTTCCTCTTTCCGCAACGGCTGCCGAAGCAGACCTACGTGGCGACGAACATCCTCGTCTTCTTCTGGGTGAACTGGCTGAAGATGCCGTTCTTCGTGGTGGATCAGGCGATGGTGCCGCTGCCGCTGTTCGTGAAGCACTCGCTCATCAATGCGGATACGCTGTGGATGAGCCTGAAACTTTTTCCGCTCGTGCCCGTGGGCGTGTGGCTGGGCGTGTGGTGCAACCGGCGGTTTTCGGAAAAGAATTTCGTGCGCGCGGTGCTGGTGTTCCTGTTCCTCACCGGGCTGCAACTCATTTTCAATTTCGACCTCGCGAAATTATTTCACTGACGGTGTGCGCTGCGTGCCGCCGGCGGGCTCCCCGGGCTTGAAGAATTCCTTGTAGTTCGTCTGCATGCACGTCGGGCAGAAGGTGTGGCTGAAGGAGGTCTCGGAGTGCTGGGTGATGAAGACCTCCATCGGATGCCACACGCCGGATTTGTCGCGGATCTGTTTGCAATGGGCGCAGACGGTGAGCATGCCTTCGAGCGCGCGCACTTCAGCCTCGAGCGCTCGCTGGTGCCGCGCCGCCCGCAGGGCCAGCATGGCGATGAGCGTGAGCATCGCGACCTGGATCACGGTGTTGAGGGTTTCAAAAAACAGGCTCTCGTCTGCCAGCCGCCAAAGCAGATGAACCCAGGCCAGGCGCACCGCGGGCATTCCCAGCGCGAAGAGCCACGCGCGCCGCCGTTCGAGCCGCCACGCCGCCAGCGCGACCGGCAACACAAACGTGATCGGAAAGCGGATGTGCGGGCCGGTGACGTAGTCCGCCGCGAGCATCGCCACCGCCAGCAGGGTGGTGGTCGCGGGATGCCGGGGCAGGCGGTCGAGCCAAGTGTGGTTCACGTGTCTGAGTCAGTGGACTGAGTGAATCATGCGCCAAACGCGTCTGGCAGGCCAGCAGAATTCGGTTCGTGCAATTAAAGGATTGTTCCCGCCGCTTCGGGCTCCTACTCTCACCGCGAACCTGAGCAACCACTGACCGGCCATGTATTTCGGCGTTGATTACCATCCTGAGCACTGGGTCTTTCCCTACGACGGCACGGCCGAGGATCCCGAGGCGCGCTGGATACGCGACGCGGAGTTGATGGTCGAGTGCGGCGTGAACGTGGTGCGCATGGGCGAGTTCGCGTGGGGCCTCTACGAGCCGGAGGAGGGCAAATTCAATTTCGACTGGATGGTGCGCGCGATGAACGTGATGCAGACCGCCGCCATCAAGGTCGTGCTCGCCACCCCCACCGCGGCGCCGCCGGTGTGGCTCACCGAAAAACATCCGGAAATCCTCCCGCTCGACGAGCGGCGCATCGCCCTCTACCACGGCACCCGCCACGCCTATTGCAAAAACAGCGACCTCTACTGGGACTACTGCCGCAAGATCGTCCGTGCCATGACGGGCGCCTTCGGCCAGCATGGCCAGCTCATCGCCTGGCAGGTGGATAACGGCATCGGCGCCCACCGCACCGAGACCTCCTTCAACGACGAGACGCGCCGCGACTGGCACGCGTGGCTCCGCGCGAAATACCAGACCGTCGAGAGGCTCAACGAACTCCTCGGCCTGCGTTTCTGGGGGCAGGTCGTCACCGATTTCAACCAGGTGCCGATGCCCAAGCACACGCCGACGGTTCACAACCCCGCACTGCTGCTGGACTGGCAGCGATTCTCGAGCGACACCTGCGTCGCCTTTGTCCGGATGCAGGCGGACCTGTTGCGCGAGTTGACGCCCGACATTCCCGTCACGACCAACCTCCGCCCGCTGGCGCGGCAGTTCGACCACTTCGATTTGGCTGAGGCGCTGGACTTCGTCTCGATGGACAGCAATGCCACGATCAAGTCGCGCTCGGCCGAGAACGCGATGGAGATTGACCTGATGCGCTCCCTCAAAAAATCGGAAGTGCGCACGCCCGACGGCGAAAGCGGCTTCTGGGTGATGGAGCAGAAGGCCGGGCAGGTGAACTGGCAGGAGGTAAACTCCCTCGTGCGTCCCGGCGTGGTGCGCATGTTCACCCACCAGCTTCTGTCGCGCGGCGCCAACGGCGTGCTCTACTTTTTCTGGCGCCAGCCGCGCATCGGCTCGGAAAAATTCTACGGCGGCGTCCTCACGCACGACGGCCGCGGCGACAACCGCGTCTTCCAGGAGATCAAGCAGATCGGCGAGGAAGTGCAGAAGCTCGCCCCCACGCTGGCCGGCACGCAGGTCTTCCCCGAGGTCGCGATCCTTTACAGTCACGACAACGAATGGGCGCTCAAGTTCCCGATGCAGCCCAACAAACATTTCAACCTCCGCGAGCACGTGCAGTTGTTCTACAACGCCCTGCACGGCCGCAACATCCCCGTGGACTTCGCGCGCCCGCTCGATGACCTCTCGCGTTACAAGCTGGTCATCGCGCCGTCACTGCACCTGCTCTCCGGCGCGGAGGCCGACCATCTCAAGCTCTTCGTCCACAACGGCGGCACCTTGGTCGCGACTTGCAACACGGGCCTCGTGGACGAGCACAACATCGCCTCTGCCTCCGCTTTTCCGCACGATCTCACCGAGGTGTTCGGCCTGGAGGTCCGCGAGTTCGACACGCTCGCGCCCACGGAGGAGAACCACCTCATTTTCAAAGGGAACTTCCCCAGCACCCATGCGCACCCCGCGCGGCTGTGGTGCGACCTGATCGAGGTCAGGGACTGCCAGGTGGTCGCCACCTACGCGAAGGATTTTTACGCCGGCCAGCCCGCGATCACCGTGCATAAGTTCGGCATGGGCAACGCCGCCTACGTCGGGACCACCAGCCACCAGAGTTTTTACCTCGACCTCATCGCGTGGGCCCGCAATCTCGCGGGCGTCACGCCGCTGCTGAAGGTTCCCGACAGCATCGAGGTCAGCCTGCGCCAGAGCGACACGGCAAAAATTTATTTCTGTCTGAACCATCAGAACTCGCCCGTCCGCATCACTTTTTACAAGCCGATGCACGATTTCCTTTCCGGCAAAACCTTCACCGGCAACTACGATCTCCCGCCGCACGGCGTGCTCGTGTTGGATGAACAGACGGATGCGGAGTGAGTCCGGGTGCGGGCGCGGGCGCGGGCGTTGAACTGCCAAAATAATTCCGTTTCCTCCGCGCTGCCCGTGGTCAAGAATCCGCCGTGATGTTTCCGCCGCGACGCAACCCGCCGCTCGGCCCGCCCAAACGCTCGAGCCGCGCGCGCGCGCTCGCGGATCTGCGCCGGGTCGATTACGAGCCGCTGGAGAAGGCGAAGGCTGACACGGCGCAGCCCGTCGCCAAGCTCATCGGCGGCGTGGTGCAAAGCCTCGGCCTCGACCGCAAGCGCGGCGAAGCCGAGATCGTCAAGGTGTGGAACGACCTCATCGACCCGACCCTCACCGCGCACGCGCAGCCCACGCGCGTTTGGAAGGGCACGCTCTTCGTGAATGTGGACAACAGCGTGTGGCTCGACGAAATCGTCCGCTACCGCCGCCGCGAAATTCTTTCGCGAATGCAAAACGCCTTCGGCAAGGAAATGATCCAGCGGATTTCGTTTCGCGCGGGGTAGAGCGTAAGGAGTAAGGAGTAATCCGTAATTCAGCAACGGGTGTCGGTGTGTTTCTTACGGATTACTCCTTTCTCCTTACTCCCTACTTCCCCGCATCCAGCATCCCGCCGTCCTGCGTCCGCTTGATCTCCGCCGAGTAGCCGTGCCGGAACGTCGGATACTTGAGCTGCCAGCCCATTTCCATCCGCGCCTTGCGGTTCGAGACTTTCTTCTGCGTCAACCCGCGCTTGCGCGCCGCGTTCTCCTCCTCCGTTGCGAAGGGCGGCAGGTCTTTGCCCAATGTCTCGGAGAGCCAGCGGAAGAAATGGAGTTGGGTCACCGGTTCATCATCCACGGCGTTGTAAACTTCGCCGGGCTTCCCGCTTTTCAGCGCGGTGATGATGCACGCCACCACGTCGTCGCGGTGGACCATGTTGATGAGCCGCTCGCCCTTGCCCGCGATGCGCGCCTCGTCCCTGAGGTATTGCTGGTAAAGATGTCCGCGCTCCGGCCCGTAGATGCCCGCGACGCGCAGGATCACGGCGGGAAATTTCCGCGCGCTCGCGGCGTCGAGCAGTAATTTCTCGGTCTCGACCAACACTTGGCTCGTCTCGCTCTGTGGCTGCGTGGAACTGCTCTCCTTCACGAGTGAGCTGTCCGTCTGGCCGTAAACACTCGTGCTGCTGGTATAGACGAATTTCTTCAGCGGCGTCGGCGCGAGCCACTCGATGAGGTGGCGCGTGCCGTTGAGATAAATTTCGCGATACTCCGCCGCGCCGCCCTTGCCCGACGAGACGCAATTCACCACCCAGTCAAACGGGCCGGGCAGGGGAGCGAGCGTTTCCGATTTTGAGACGTCGCCGATGAGCGGCTTGATGCCGGCGGCGATGAGCGCGTCCTCACCGCCCGCCGAGCGCCGCAGGCCGAAAACTTCGTGGCCGAGCCGCGCGAGCTCCGCCCCCAGCGGAAGCCCCACGTAGCCGCAGCCGACAATCAAAACGCGCATGGCCCGGACTCTGACGCAAAGGTGCGAAGACGCAAAGGCGCAAGTGGCGCGCGGCGCTTGGTGTCCACGCTTCAGCGTGTCGGGCGCACGGCGTTTGGAGTCCACCCTTCAGGGTGTCGGGCGCGCGGACACGCTGAAGCGTGGACTCCAAACAGCGCGCTCCGCCGCAAACTCGCCTTTGTTTCCGCCGCCCGCGCTGCTACGTTCCGCGGCCAATGGCCGAGTCGCCGACAATTTCGCCCGCGCCCACGATGGCAGAATCCAATCTGCCATCGGCCATCTGCCATCGGCCATTTCCCGAACTGCTCGCGCCCGCCGGTGATTGGGAGTGCGCGAAGGCCGCGGTGGAAAACGGCGCGGACGCCATCTACTTCGGCCTCGACCGTTTCAACGCCCGGATGCGCGCGCATAATTTCACCGAGGCCGACCTGCCCGCGTTGATGGAGTTTCTGCACCGCCGCGGCGTGAAAGGCTACGTGACCTTCAACACGCTCATCTTCGCCGACGAACTCGCCGACGCGGAGAATTATCTGCGCGCCATCATCGCCGCCGGCGTGGATGCCGCCATCGTGCAGGACGTCGGCATCGCGCGGCTCATCCGTCGGCTCTCGCCGGACTTTCCGATCCACGCCTCGACGCAGATGACGATCACGAGCCCGGCGGGCGTGGAGTTCGCGCGCGAGCTGGGCTGCAATCTCGTCGTGCTCGCGCGGGAGAATTCGCTGAAGGAAATCGCGGCGATTCAAAAAAGTTTCGAGTTTGAAGTTTCGAGTTTCGAGTCGGCCAATGCGGAAGCCAACGCGAAACTTGAAACCCGAAACCCGAAACTCCCCTTGGAAGTTTTCGTCCACGGCGCCCTCTGCGTCGCCTACAGCGGCCAGTGCCTTACGAGCGAATCCCTCGGTGGCCGCAGCGCCAATCGTGGCGAGTGTGCGCAGGCGTGTCGCATGCCCTACGAACTCATCTCCGACGGCCAAGTGGTCCCGCTCGGCGACAAGCGCTACCTCCTTTCGCCGCAGGATCTCTCCGGCCTCGAAGTGCTGCCCGATCTGGTGAAGGCCGGCGTCGCGTCGCTCAAGATTGAAGGCCGGCTCAAGTCGCCCGAATACGTGGCGAGCAGCACGCGCGTGTATCGCGAGGCGCTCGACAAACTTTCGGAGGGACGAGCTCCGCGAGTCCCTGACTCAAAAGAAGTGGGGACTCGCGGAGCTCGTCCCTCCGACCGTTACGAAATGGAGATGTCCTTCTCCCGCGGCCTTTACCCCGGCTGGTTCGGCGGCATCAACAACCAGCAGCTCGTTCACGCGCGCTTTGGAAAAAAGCGCGGCGTTTATCTCGGCGCGGTCAGCCGCGTGCAGGGCGGGCGCGTTTTTCTGAAACTCGCCGCCGCACTCAAGCCCGGCGACGGCGTCGTCTTCGACGCGGGCCGGCCGGATGAAAAGGAGGAGGGCGGCCGCGTGTATCACGTCGAGCCGCGCGGGGGCGAAACCTCGCTCTCCTTCGGCCACGGCGCGCTGGACTTCAGCCGCGTCCACGTCGGCGACAAACTTTGGAAGACCAACGACCCTGAGCTGGACCGCCGCGTGCGCGCGACCTTCGCGGGCGACGCGCCAAAATTCCAGCGGCCCGTCACGATGGAAGTTCACGGCCACACAGGCTCCCCGCTCACGCTCATCGCGCGCGACGAATCCGGCCACGTCGCGCAGGCCGCCTCCACCGCGCCACTGGCGAAGGCGGAAAAGCAACCACTCACCACTGCACGGCTCGCCGAGCAACTCGGCCGGCTCGGCGGCACGCCGTTCCGGCTGGGCGAATTCAAGAACCGGCTCGAAGGCGAAGTCATTGTGCCCGTGAGCGAACTCAACGCGCTGCGTCGCGCGGTCGTGAGCCGGCTCGAAGCCCTGCGCGCGCAGCCGCGGCGGTGGACGATGAATCCCGCTGTGGCCGCGCTCGTGAGAGCGCGGGCGGAATCCGGTCCCGCAACGGATTCGACCCGCGCTCTCACGAGCGCGGCCACGCAACTCGTCGTCCTCGTCCGCAATCTCGCCCAGCTCGAAGCCGCCCTCCGCTGCGACGTGGGGACGCTCTACTGCGATTTCGAGGACCCGAAGAAATACCGCGAGGCCGTCACGCTTTTCCACACCGCTCGGGGCTGCGCTCATCCGGCATCCAGCATCGAGCATCGAGCATCCATCTGGCTCGCCCCGCCGCGCATCTTCAAGCCGGGCGAGGAATGGATCCTGAATCTCGTCCGCGCCGCGAACCCCGACGGCTACCTCGTCCGCAATTACGACCATCTGAAATTTTTCGCCGACTCGCGGTGCGTCGGAGATTTTTCACTGAACGTCGCCAACCCGCTCGCGGCGGATTATTTCAAAAACAAATTCGCCCTGGAGCGCGTGACCGCGAGCTACGATCTGAACAACGTGCAGCTCGATGCGCTGCTGCGCGCCGCCCCGCCCGAGTGGTTCGAGGTCACGATCCATCAGCACATGCCGATGTTTCACATGGAGCACTGCGTCTTCTGCGCGTTTCTGAGCAGCGGCAAGGATTACCGCGATTGCGGCCGCCCGTGTGACACGCACGACGTGAAACTCCGCGACCGCGTCGGGCTCGAACATCCGCTCAAGGCCGACAGCGGCTGCCGCAATACCGTTTTCAACGCGCGCGCGCAGACGGGCGCGGAGTCCGTGGCGCATCTCCTCGCGCTGGGCGTGCAAAATTTCCGGATCGAGTTCGTGAACGAAACGCCCGCCGAGGTCGAGACCACCATCGCGCGCTACCGGGCGCTGCTCCGCGGCGAGATCACCGGCACGCAGTTGTGGCAGGAGCTCAAGCTGCACAACCAGCTCGGCGTGACGCGCGGGCAGATGGAGCGCGCGGAGGTGCGGCAGGTTTTTCCCAAGGCGTGAGCGGAGGGGCGACATTTTTGTCGCCTTGGTCATTCACCATCGGATTGCGACGGCGACAAAAATGTCGCCGCTCCGTCGCGTGCTTGCGGCCGGATGGGATTCCGTTACCTTTCGCGCACGATGAGTATGCCCCGTGTCGCCATGCTGCTGGCTTTGCTGCTGGCAGCGTCCACCCTGCGCGCCGGCACCTTCGTGCAGATGGACACCAGCGTTGGCTCGATGGTCTTCGAGCTTTACGATGTCGAGAAGCCGCAGACGACGCAGCTTTTTCTCAACTGGCTCGCCGCGGGGAATTACAACGGCACCTACGTCCATCGCGCGACGAACGATTACCTCGCGCAGGCGGGCCGCTACGGCGTGCAGGATTTCGGCCCGCCGTTCGGCAAGCTCAACATCGAGCTGCCCATCTCGCCCAACGGCGGCGTGCCCAACGAAACCTTCAACGCCAATTTCATCCCCAACACCTACGGCACGATCTCGATGGTGCCGTGGACACCGGTCTCGACCAACACTTACGTGACCTCCGGTTTCATCTTCAACCTCGCGGACAACGAAAAGCTCGATGACGTGACCACCGGCGGCGGCTTCCCGGTGTTCGGGCAAATCGTTTCCGGCCAGGACATTTTCGCGCTGTTGAATCCGACCAACGGCAATCCCGCGCTGCGCGTGACGAATTTCAGCGACACGCTGCCGGAGCTGCCCGTGCGCGCGGCCACCGGCCCGAGCGTGACCTATGACGACCTCATCTACCTGAACATGCACGTCGTGCCCGAGCCGGGGACGGTGGCGTTGCTCGGACTTGCTGCGCTCGCGGGCTTCGCGTGGAGAAAAATGAAACGGTGAGTGCTGCTCCGCAGTCCGGGTTCCAAGTTGGCACGCGGCTGCGAACGTAGGGCAGGCTTCAAGCCTGCCCTACTTCGCCCCGACCGCGCCGACGTTCTGGTTCACCCCACCTTCTGCCGGAAGCGCAGCACGCAAAGCGCGAAGAGCGCCGCGCCCATTCCTGCCATGATCACGAGGTGCTGCCAGAAATCCGCCATATCCGCCCCGCGCAGGATGATCGCGCGCGCCAACTCGATGAAGTAGGTCGTCGGCAGGCACGCGCCGATGGCCCAGAAAATCCACGGCATCGTCTCGCGCGGGAAAATGAAGCCGCTGAAGAACACCGAGGGCAGGATGAACATCATGGTCATTTGCAGCGCCTGCATCTGGTTCGCTGCGCGCGTCGAGATGAGCAGGCCGAGACTCAACAGACAAAAGACGTAGATCACCGTCGCGAGGGCGAGTGTCGGGAGGCTGCCGGTGATGGGCACATCGAACACCCACGCCATGATCGCGTAGAGCACGGCGGCCATGAAGTTGCCGATGCAAAGGTAGGGCACGAGCTTGCCGAGCATCAGGCCCCAGCGGGAGAGCGGGCTGACAAGGAGTTGTTCCAGCGTCCCGCGCTCGCGTTCGCGAACGAGCGACATCGCGGTCGCGAACGTCGTGGCGATTTGCAGCACCACGCCGATGACGCCCGGCACGAAAAAATTCGGGCTGCGCATCGCGGGGTTGTAGAGAATCTGCGGGCGCACCTCGACGGGCAGTTCGCGCAAGCCCGTCTGCGCCTCGAAGTGCAGCAGCGATTCGCGGAACGCCACGCCGATGGCCGTGTTCAGCGCCGAGCCGGCGATGGTCGAGCTCGAGCCGTCAATGAGCATCTGCACGTGCGCGGTGTGGCCGGCGCGGAGGTTGCGCGTGAAGTCGGGCGGGATTTGCAGGCCCACGTAAGCCTTGCCCTGCCGGATCGCGGCTGCCAGTTCGCTCACGCTCTGCACTTCGCCCACCACGCGGAAGGTCTGCGTGTTGACGAAACGCTCGACCATTTGCCGGCTCTCGGTGGTGCGGTCCTCGTTGAGGACGACCATCGCCATGTGCTTCACGTCATTGTCCAGCGCGTAGCCGAACGCGATCATCTCCACGAGCGGCGGGAAGAACATGAAGAACAGCGTGAGCGGATCGCGCAGGACGACGAGGAACTCCTTGTAGAGAATGGCGGTGAAGCCGCGGAAGGGAGTCCTCATCGGGCAACCTCCGAGAGCCGGGCGTTGGAAAATGACGAATGACGAATGTCCAATGACGAAAGAATGACGAAGCTCGCAACACCGAAGGCCGCGTCAACTCCACCGGTCCGCGGAACAACCACTTGCTCATTCGGCATTCTGGTTTTCTTTGTCATTCGACATTCGACATTCGTCATTTCGCTTCTCCATTCCCGGCGGTCAGCGCCACGAAAACATCCTCCAACGACGGCGCTATCGGCCGCACATCTGCGCGCGCGATTCCCACCTTCTCCAATTCGTCGCGGAGAGTTTGTTCGGCGACGCCCTGCTCGATCAGCAGGTGCATGGGCTGGCCGGAGACCGTCGCGCCTTTCACGCCGGGCAGACGTCGGAGCGCCTGCAAACCCACCGTCACGTGTTCGCACGTCACGTCCACGCGGCGCGTGCCGGGCGGGTTCACCACGGGGAGCTGCTTGAGTTCATCCGGCTCGCCACACACGACGAGCTTGGCCGTGTGGATGTAGCCCACGTGCGAGCAGCGCTCCGCCTCGTCCATGTAATGCGTGGTGACGAAGAGCGTGATGCCCTTGCTGGAAAACTCGAAGAGCAAATCCCACAGCTCGCGCCGCGCCACCGGGTCAATGCCCGCCGTCGGCTCATCGAGGAAGAGCACGCTCGGCTTGTGCACGAGCGAGCAGGCCATCGCGAGCCGTTGCCGCCAGCCGCCGGAGAGCAGCGCCGCGCGCCGCGTGAGGTAAGGCTCCAGGTGCGTGAGCGCGACCAGTTCATCGTAGCGCTGCTGCAACGCCGCACCGCGCAGCCCGTAGAGCCGGCCGTAGAACTGCAGGTTTTCATGCACCGTCAGCTCGTCGTAGAGCGAGAACTTCTGCGACATGTAGCCGATGAGCGACTTGATGTGCTCCGTCTGCCGCGCCACGTCGTAGCCCGCGATGGTCGCGCGCCCGTCGGACGGTTCGAGCAGCCCGCACAACATGCGGATGACCGTGGACTTGCCCGAGCCGTTGGGTCCGAGGAAGCCGAAGATGCTCCCCTTGGCGACGCTGAACGACACACCGTCCACGGCGGTGAAATGCCCAAACCGCTTGGTCAGGTTTTCGCAGTGGATCATGGCGACATTACGGTTCGATCAATCCCTCGCGTTCCAACACACGGCGAATTTCCTCAAACGCGCCCTTGATGTTTCCCTTTTGGAAACGAATCTGTCCGAGCCCTTGGATGTTACTGAACTCTTCACACCCTTCCTCAAGCAACACGATCGCCTTTGTGAAACCCAGCTTTCCTTGGAACAACCCGGCCTCATGAACAACGTTCAATCGAGGGTGCATCTTGGCGTCCACTTGTTCGTCTTCAGCCGTTAAAATTATGAATGCGACTGCAGCATCATCCAACATCTCGCGGAGGCGTTCGGTGTTAGTGATCCCGGCAACAGGCACGCGATTGAATTCGTCCGATGGCAAGCCAAGCCTGTCTTGAACGAAGTCCTTTAGTTCTCTCCAAAGCAGCGAGCGACCGTGCCCAATGAAGACATTGGTCCCAACTCGACGCTTCTCCTGCCGGTTGCGCTCCTTCGACTCCAGATGTGAGGCAGCCCTGGTCACTATCTTGGCGAGTTCGTCACACTTCTCCACTGGGTTCTTGAGAGCTGAAATTTCAGCAAGCACGGCAAGATGAGGAGGAGTTTGAACTCCCTGTGACATTGCGAGCGAGTCGCGTGACCAGATCTGCTTGGGTTGAAGAGCCCGCGCAAGGTCGAATTTATTGATCAATTGGAGCTTCTCGACTTGGTCTTTCAGACGAGAGAGAAAGCCATCCGATTTGTTTTCAAGTGAGACGACAGCAACTGACAGGAAGTCCTCACGAGCACTCTGGAAAGCGTCCTTCGCTCGTCGCGCTAACTTTTCGACACGCTCTAACGAAGCAACACCCGCAGATGAGAAGATCGTCTGTCGGACTCCGTCGAAGGTGTATTCGGCCCAATCACCCGTCGAATCCTGAGAAAATGTCTCTTGGAATCCCCATTCAGAACTGAAGTGCGCGCCCGGCGGTGGGGCCGCAAAATCGGCGTAATAAACTCGCGATTGGTAACCGATCCAAGAGCCACTCCATGCTCGCCCAACTTGATTCGACACTTCAATTAGCTTCTCAAGCGGCTCAGTGATTTTGATCGACGTAGCCTCTTTGACAATTTCCTCAAGTTGTCGTGCGGCAACGAAGAGCTTTTCTGAAAGTTCACTCATAACGGTTACTGATCCTTAAACTTCACCTCCACCGACATGCCGGCGCGCAGTTGGCCGTCGGGGTTTTCCATCCGCACCTTCACGGCGAACACCTGCTGGATGCGCTCGGCGGCGGTCTGGACGTTGCGCGGGGTGAACTCGGCCGCGCGCCCGATCTGCTCGACCGCGCCCGCGAACTCGCGCCCCGGAAACGCATCGGCCCGCACGCCCGCCGCGTCGCCGAGTTTGATGGCGCCGAGCGCGGACTGCGGCACGAAGACGCGCACCCAGAGGTGATTGGTCAACAGCAGCGTGGCCACCTCGCGGTTGGGGGCGAGCACATCGCCCGGCTTCACGCTCAGCACTTCAAGCACGCAGTTGGTCGGCGCGGCGATGGTCATCTCGCGGAGCTGCGCGTCAGTCTCGGCAAGTTGCGCGCGCGCCTGCGCCAGCCGCTCGGGGCGAGTGCCAGCCAGCAGCAGGTCGTGGCGCGCCTTCGCGGCGGCGACGTTTTTCTCCAAAGCATTGGCGCGGCTCACGGCGCGGTCGTGCTCGGTTTCGGAGATGGTCTTCCTTGCGAGCAGTTCATCGCTGCGCTTCCGGTCGGCGTGGGCCAGTTCGAGTTCGGCGCTGATCGCCTCCCAATCCGCTTTCGCCGCGGCGATCTCCTCCTTGCGCGGGCCGGCTTCGAGTTCGGCGAGCAGCGCCGCCATCTGCTCGCGGCGCGCGCGAAGTTCCGCGGCATCGAGCTGGACGATGGACTGGCCGGTGGCGAGCGAGTCGCCCTCCTGCGCGAAGATTTTCTCCACGCGCCCGCCGTAGCGCGAAGCGACGTGGGCTTCGTCGGTCTCAATCGTGCCGGAGGGAAGCGTCTCGCGCTGCGCGAAGGGTTTCCAGTCGCAGGCGGCCAAGAGCGTGGAGAGAAGGGCGGCGGCGAGAAGTTTTGGCGCGAATGATTTCACCGGGCACGACGATACGGAAGGCCGGGACATAAGCCAAGTCATCTGCTATGCTCCGTTAACTTAACCACCCGCGATCCATGTCCGCGAATCCGCCGTTGCATTCCCGAGCACGCTTCCTGTTCTGGGGCGCATATCTGATGCTGGCCGCAGCCCTCGTGGCCCGCGCCGATTGCACCGTCACCAACCTCGGCCTCAAACCGCTCAACGACCTCGGCTTCGGCGTTTACAAGGGTTTCACAGGCGGGCTTTACCCCAGTGGATCAAACCAGCGTCCGCCCGTTCACGACCTCGCCGGAATGAACATCGCCAAAAATGAAATTCTCCCACGCGACGCCGTCGGCACCGTCAACACCAACTCCGGGAAAATCGTCCTCCTTTCCATCGGCCTGTCCAACACCACGCAGGAGTGGGCATCGAAGGGGACGAACACGTTCATGAATTTCGCCAACGCCGACCCGAGCAAGAACCCGCAGGTGCTCATCGTGGACGGCGCGCAGGGCGGCCAGGCGACCGACGCGTGGACGAACATCAACGCGCCCACGTGGACGGTCGTCCTCCAACGGCTCACCAACGCGGGGGTCACGACCAATCAGGTGCAGGCCGTCTGGCTCAAGCTCGCCCAGCGCACGCCCGCGACCAACGGGTTGTTCCCGTTGCACGCCCAGTCGTTGCAGCGCGATCTCGACACGATCGTGCGCGACATGAAGCTCCGCTTTCCCAATCTCAAGCTCACCTACCTCGCCAGCCGCACACGCGCCTACGACACCAACTCGGCGGACCTCAACCCGGAGCCGTTCGCCTACGAGTCGGGCTTCTCGATGAAATGGCTCATCGAAACCCAGCTCAACGGCGGATTGAATTTTGACACCAACAAAGGCCCGGTCGTCGCGCCGTGGCTCGCGTGGGGCCCGTATCTATGGGCCGACGGAACGACGCCGCGCTCGGACGGCTTCACCTGGCTGTGCTCCGATCTGGAGGGCGACTTCACACATCCCTCGACCAACGGCGGCGTGCCGAAGGTCGCCCAACAACTGCTCAACTTTTTCAAGACCGACCCAACGACCGCGCCGTGGTTCCTGCGCAAGACGGTGACGAACCTGCCGCCCACCTGCGCGCCCACCGCGAGCGCCACCAACGGCCTCATGCCGCTCGCCGTGAATTTCGCCGCCAACGCCTCGGATCCCGACGGCACCGTGACCGACACGCGCTGGACCTTCGATGACGGGACGTTTTCGACGAACGCGAATCCGGTGAAAACGTTTCCCGCGTCGGGCACTTACATCGCGCGCCTCGCCGTGACGGATAACTCGGGCAACGTGGTGACGACGAACATTTCCGTGAACGTGACGACGACGTTCGACCTGTGGCGCGCCGCGAAGTTCACCGCGGCGGAACTGACAAATGCGAACATCAGCGGCGCCGGCGCCGACCCCGATGGCGACGGCCTGCCCAACCTGCTCGAATACGTTCTCGGCCTCGAACCGAAAACGCCCGACTCCTTCACCGCCGCCGCGCCGCAACCCGGCCTCGACACGAACGGCTTCAAGCTCACCTACCGATTCTTCAAAGCCGCGACCGACGTCACGCTCGCGGTCGAGGCCACGCCGGATTTTTCCGACTGGAATTCCGGCGGCAGTTTCGTCCAGCCCGTCCAGACCAACGACCTCGGCCCGACGCAATCCATCGTCGTGCGCGACGCCGCGCCATTCAGCGCGACGCTCAAGGATTTCTTCCACCTTCGCGCGACGAAGTAGGGGGCGGTGCGCGGCCTCAAGTCCGTAGCAGTCGAGGTGACGAGACTACATTTTTCCCCCCGTTCAGAGTTAGTCTCGTCACCTCGACTGCTACGGTTGACGATGGTCAGAGGTGTTCGCCCGCCATCACGTCCGTCTCCTTCAGCGCAAGCGCGAAGGGGTCCAGCGGCATGGGGCGGTCGTGGTCGAGGTGTTCCTCGCACACGCGGAAGAAGTCCGCCTCGGTCGTCACGCGGCGGATGTCGTGCAGGAATTTCCCCGTCGGCTCCACGCCGAGGCCGAGGTAGTTCATATATTTTTTCATCTTCTGCACCTGGACGTTGGCACGCATGGCCGTCGGGCAGGTGATGTGATACAGCTCACGCACGTAGCCGAGCACATCGCAGCCGCGCGGCACGAAGAGCGTCTCGCCGCGATGGAGCTGGCGGATCTGGTGGAAGAGCCACGGGTTGCGAATCGCGCCGCGGCCAATCATCAGCCCGCGTGCGCCAGTCTGCTTCAACACCTCGGCGGCTTTCGCGGCGGAGTAAACATTTCCATTGGCCAGCACCGGGCAGCGCACCGCCTCGACCGCGCGCGCGATGAAGTCGTAATGCACCTCGCTGCGATACATCTCGGTAACGGTGCGGCCGTGCACGGTGAGCAAATCCAGCGAGTGCTTGGCGAAGATGGGCAGCAACTCCTCGAACACCTCCGGCGAATCGAAGCCCAGCCGCGTCTTGACGGTGAACTTGATCTCCACCGCTTCGCGCAGCGCGCCGAGGATGGCGTCCACGCGCTGCGGCTCGCGGAGCAGTCCGCCGCCGGCGCACTTGCGATAGACCACGGGCGCGGGG
Organism: Verrucomicrobiota bacterium; assembly: GCA_016199935.1. Lineage (GTDB taxonomy): Bacteria > Verrucomicrobiota > Verrucomicrobiia > Limisphaerales > JACQFS01 > JACQFS01. The sequence continues at coordinate 6,069 of JACQFS010000247.1, read as the reverse complement.
CAGCCGAGGTTCAGGTCAATTGCGACCACCGGCATTTTCTGAAGCTGCTTCGCCGTGCGCACGAGGGACGGGATGTCATTGCCGATCATCTGCGCAATCACCGGCCGGCCCGTGGGATTTTTTTGAATGGACTCCTTGATCCACGGTTCAAGGTTCGAGGTGGAGTGGACGCGGAAATACTCTGTGTAGTAAACGTCCGCGCCACCGTAGGCCGTCATCAGTTTCCAAAACGGCAGGTCGGTCACGTCCTGCATCGGCGCGAGCGCAAGCAGCGGCGCGGGGCCGCGCAGCAGGGCGTCGAACTGTTCGCGATGATCCATCGTGGTGAGCCTACTTGAATTGCGGATGCTGGCGCAACCGTTCCCACGACTCCTCCGAGAGCGGCGCCTGTCGGTAAACCGCCTCGTGCATCGGCTCGGCGCTGTGCGAGCGGCGCGCGCGGTCGAGCCACACAAGATCGAGCGGCTCGGTGACCAGTTCCCGCGCGTTGGCCGCGATGGTGGTTTCCTCCTTCTCGCCGGTCGCATGGCCCGCTCCCACAAAAAACCCCGCGAGCAACAGCGTCACTCGCAAAATTGTGCTGCGCGAGTAAGTGGGCAGCGCGCACGGGCGCGACGGGTCAAGCAGGCGGAACAAGTTCATGAAGAGCGGCAGCGTCCACATCGCCGGATTTTTCGCCGGCGAATAGGCGTCGAAAAGAATCACGTGCGGCTTGGGCAGTTCGCGGGCGGGCGATTGCGTGAGCAGCGCGGGAAAGTCGCCGAGGTGAACCTGCCAGCGCACGGTCTGCTCGCCGTTGGGGAAGGTCAGCGCGTGGTCGCAGGTTTGAACGAGCTGGCCCGCGACGGTTTCGTAGCCGTCAAAATAACCCAACTGCGCGGCATGGCTGAGCGCGAAGCGCAGCGGCTCGATCGTGTGGTCGAAGCTCACGAGGCGAATCTGCGCCGGAACTTCGCGCAAGGCGCGCAGGACCGTGAGCGCATTCGCGGCGGCGCCGAGGCCCACATCCCAGATGACGAATTCCTCCCTGGATTTTTTTGCGTGCGCTCGCAGTCGCTCTACGATCCGGACTTGCTTCACATAAAGCGCCTCCGCCTCCGCCACCGGGCCGATGACCGGATGGAACGTCTCGCGCTCGGCGAGCGAATGCACGCTGTGCACGCCGCAGGCGAGCTTGACCAGTTTGTAGCCGGAGCCGGACGACACGCGCCCAGCCTAATCGGAACCGGCGACCCTGCGCGAGGATGGTGTGCGGATGAACTCGCTCATCCTTTCATCGTGGGGAGCCGCCATTGTGGTGGACCGCGAGCCGTCCCGGCTCGCAGCGGTCACGGCGGCAGTTGAGATCTGGGATAATCCGGTGCCCGTTCTATTTCAAGCGCGCTGCGGGCCGGGGACGGCCCGCGGTCCTGCGCGCACTGGTGCGCAATGCCCGCTTGACACCTAAGCTTTGCAATGCAAAGTAACCGCCATGGACAGCCAAGACGCCGCCGAAAATCTCCAGACCATCCGCACTCTCATGGAACGCTCCGCGCTTTACCGCCGCGCGCTCGCGCCCATCATGCTCTTCGCCGGAGCCGTCGGCGTGGCGGCCGCGGTCGCGGGCATTGCGTTCCGCATCGAGGAGCTTCACGGCTTCTGCCAGCTCTGGATGGCCATCGCCGCGCTCGTGCTCATCGGGGCCTTCCTCATCACCCGACGGCAGGCGATTCGCGACCACGAGCCGTTTTGGTCGCCGCCTGCGCGGCGGATCACGGTCGCAATTTTCCCGCCGCTGGCGCTCGGCGCGTGCCTCGGCTTCGGGATGTTGCGCCTCGCCAATGACGAGGTGCCGCAATTGCTCATGGTCCCCGCCTTGTGGATCGCGCTCTACGGGTGCGCGCTGCACACGGGCGGACATTTCGCGACGGGCGGGCTGCGCCAGTTTGCCTGGCTCTTCATTTTGCCCGGCTGCGCGGCCCTGCCGTGGTTCATCTATCCGCGCGGCGTGGTGCCGTGGCAGACCGCGCACGTGGTGATGGGCGCGTGGTTCGGCGCGCTGCACCTCGCCTATGGTGCCTACCTTTATGCAACCAAGCGCAACGGCCAGACGACGTGAACACCGAACCGTTCCTCAATCTCGATCGTGTGATCCACGAGAAGGGGCGGCTCGCCATCATGTCGCTGCTCGCCGCGTCGGATGAACTCGGCTTTTCGGAAATGCGCGACACCTTGGAAATGACCGACGGCAACCTCACCTCGCATCTGCGCACGCTTCACGAGGCGGGCTACGTGGCTTTCACCAAGTCGCTCGAAGGCACGCGCCCGCTCACCACCTACACGCTCACGACGAAGGGCCGCAAAGTCTTCGCCGACTACATTGACCTGCTGGAGCAGATCGTCCGGCAGTCGAAAGGGAAGTAACCCGTGAAATGTTTTGAACGAACTCGAGCCCGCTCGGTCTTTCACTTTGCAATGCAAAGCAAATGCCGTGGCAACCGCCGCAAGGGAACTCCGTTATGAAAACGCTGGCACAAATCGGAGCAGGTTTGTCATTCGCATCCTTTTTCCTGGCCGGAGCGGTGATTCTGGCGGCGACCGCTTTCCAGACCTCCGGGGAATACGTTCTGTTGACCGCGTTCGGGTTGTTTCTTGTTGGCATCGCATTTTTCGCAGGGTCAATGCTTTGGTTGGCCGCGGAGAAATCGGCCATGAACCACCCAAGACGTGAAGTGGGCGTGCCGGTCCACCAATGGCCGCCGAAGATTTTCGTCAGAGCAATTTGCGCCCTCTTCGGCGCGGTGGTCGCGATTTTTCTGATCCGAGTTTTGTGTTCAGCATCCTTGGTTCACCCGTCCGCCATTCCCGCCACTCCATGAGAATCCTCCGCGCCACCCATCTCGGCATGTGCTTCGGCGTCCGCGACGCCATCGCCCTCGCCAAACACGAATCCGCCGCCGGCCCCGTCACGGTGCTAGGCGATCTGGTTCACAATGAAACCGTCCTCGCCGACTTGCGCTCTCGCGGCATCCGCATCGAGCGCAACGCGGCGAACATCGCCACGCCCACGGTGATGATCACCGCGCACGGTGCCTCGGACGCGGCGATGGAGCGCGTGCGTTCGCGCGGGCTGAACGTCATCGAGGCGACGTGTCCGCTCGTTCACTTTGCCCACCGCGCGCTCCGGCAGTTGGTGGACGAGGGCTTCCACCCGGTCATCATCGGCAAGGCCGACCACGTGGAGGTGCGCGGCATGACGGAGGACTTGGGCGATCACGACGTGGTGCTGACGCCTGTGGAAGTGGGGCAATTGAGCTGGCGTCGTCGCTTCGGCATCGTGGCGCAGACCACACAGCCGATCGCGCGCGTGCGGGAACTCGTCGCGCTGTTGCAACGGCGCTTCCCGGATTCGGAAGTGCGCTTCGCCGACACCGTCTGCCAGCCGACCAAGCAACGCCAGTCCGCCGCCGAGGAGCTCGCGCAACGCAGCGACGTGGTCGTGGTCATCGGCGGCGCGCAGAGCAACAACACGCGCGAACTCGTCGCCACCTGCGCGCGCTTCTGCCCGCGCGTGCATCACGTGCAGACGACAGCGGATCTGCGTGCGGAGTGGTTCGAGGGTGCGGCGACAGTCGGAGTCACCGCGGGCACGAGCACGCCGGATGTGGTGATCGAGGGCGTGGCAACCTGGTTACACACGAAGGTCGAGACTGCCTCCGCACCTACCTCACTATGCATCTCCTGATCGCACATCCGCTAATCGTTCTCGTTGTCCTTATCTTTGGATTGTCGCTTCCGGCGGCGTTTGGCGTCACGTCGCTGAGGCGTTTCTCCGAAGCCCTTGCGGCTTCGGTTTTTGGCGTGGTCCTCCCGCTGTTCGTCTTCTTTGCCAGCCCGTTGCTCGTCGTGGAATTCGAATGGAAGGGTGCATGCTCGCATGGCTGGGTGGATGGTTTTCACCTCGGCAAGCTGGCGCTTGCACCGCTGGTGTTATGGGCGACAGGCGCGTTCTATGTGGTGGACGTGTGGCGCTTAAGACCGCCATTCAGCCGACTGACTGTGCTCGGGCTGGTCGTCGGAGCGACAGTGGCGGGAGGCTGTTTCCTGTTCGGTGCGGTGCTCCTGATCGGCAAAGGGAGCATGGTGCTGCTGTGGCTGCTGGTGCCTCTCTACGTCGCGGTATGGCACGCGATCCGTGCCTGGCAATTGATGCGTGTCTCGAAGCCGCTTGGAAACTCGTTGTTGCCGGCGGTGCTCGGCACCATTCCCTTCTGGCTTGGCAGCTTGTTCTGGTCGCATCGCTTCTACGAATCACTTCCGGACAATCCGCCGGCGGGTTGTTTCGTTGCCACCGCCGCCAGCCGTGGCCATCGAAGACTGGTCGGTCCGTTTTTTGAATTCGCGCGCGGCGGCGTTTCGCACTGTGCAAATCAACAACTCATCACACTTTGGAAGTTCGAAGCTCTTTGGCGTGCCCGCGCTCCACGAAGTCACGCGATCTTCCGGCGCGGCTACAATCGTCTTGGTTCCGTCATCGCGCGGCGCATCACGTCGCCCTGGGTTGCGGACCTGGCTTTCATCGCGCTGAAACCGCTGGAGATGGTTGCAGCACTCATCGTCAGCCAGACCGGCAGGGATCAGACTCAACTACGCAGGCACTCATCCGCCACCTGCCGCACGAAACCGGGATTAAAAACGACCAACCATGAACACCACGATTGAATTTCAAAACGAACTGCCTGCTGCTCAGCGCGCAAAGCCGTGGACACTCTTCCGCGTTTCCCCCGCGCGCGTTGTCGTGCTCTACGCGCTGGCGATGGGATGGGTTGAATCAGCCGTCGTGTTTTATATGCGCTCGATGATCAACCGCCTCGACCCGTATCAAGCAAACCCGCTGCCGTTCGCGGGCGGGTTTGGTTTCGCGGAAGTCATGCGCGAAGCGGCGACGATGGTGATGCTGCTCACCGTCGGCTGGCTCGCGGGGCGGACGTGGCGCAGCCGGCTCGGCTACACGCTGCTCGCGTTTGGCGTGTGGGACATTGCCTATTACCTCTGGCTCGTGCCGCTGACGGCATGGCCGAACTCGCTCGCCGATTGGGACGTGCTCTTTCTCATCCCGCTGCCGTGGTGGGGGCCGGTGTGGGCGCCGGTCAGCATCGCGACGCTAATGGTCGTCTTCGGCGCGACGGTGGGACGATGCGATTCTCAAGAGCGCCCGCTCTGGCCGGGCCGCGCAAGCACGCTCGCCGCGGCGCTGGGCGGAATGCTGGCGCTCTACGTTTTCATGGCGGACGCGATTGCGCTCATCGCCGGCGGTGGCCACGCGCGGCAACTGCGCGACCTGCTGCCGCAATGGTTCAACTGGCCGCTGTTCCTCATCGCGCTCGTGTTCATCGCCGCACCGGTGGCGGAGGTGATTCGGCGTGCGAGGAAATTGAACGGCATTCACGCGCCCCGCATCCAAGACGGCAACCAGCACTCCCTGTGAATTCCTCCCTCCCCAATCCGACTGTGCCAACGCCTCACCTCGCGACGCTTCTGCGTGGTGAGACTGCAGTGCTGCGTGATTGGGCGGCGCGCTGGCATCGCGGTCACGCGGCGTTGTGGCTCGTCACCATCGCCGTGGGCGCGGGACTCTACGGCGCGGCGATGGGCTGGTGGCGCGCGCCGTTGCAGGCGTTTTACACGGCGCTGAAATTCCCGCTCGTCATCCTGCTCACCACGCTGGGCAACGCGCTGCTCAACGCCATGCTCGCGCCGCTGCTGGGCGTGAACCTCGGCCTGCGCCAGTCGCTCCTCGCGGTGCTGATGAGCTTCGCCATCGCCTCGGCGATCCTCGGCGGCCTCGCGCCGCTGCTGGCGTTCGTCGTCTGGAACACGCCGCCATTTCACCTCGAACTCGGCGCGGCCTTTCTCGCCTACCGCTTCATGCAGCTCGCCGTCGTCGCCGGGATCATTTACGCGGGCGTGGTGGCCAACGTGCGGCTCCTTCCATTGCTCGAAGCCCATGCCGCCTCGCGCCGCGCCGCGCGCTGCGTGCTGCTGGCGTGGCTCGCGGGAAATCTTTTTCTCGGCAGCCAGATCTGCTGG
>JACQFS010000251.1 GCA_016199935.1 Verrucomicrobiota bacterium | reverse complement strand
TGCGTCTTTGCGCCTTTGCGTCTTTGCGTTAAAACTTAACCGCCCCGCCAAGCACATGACCGCCATCCGCTACGCCCACACCAACCTCATCGCCAACGACTGGCACCGTATGCAGGATTTCTACTGCACCGTCTTCGGCTGCGAACCCATCAGCACCGAGCGCGACCACAAGGGGCCGAACTTCGAAGCCCTCACTGGCGTCGCCGGCGGCAACGCGCGCGGACGCCACCTCCGCCTGCCCGGCCACGGCGAACGCGGACCCACGCTGGAGATTTTCCAATACACCGCGAATGACCCGGCCCTGCCCCCGGCCATCAAGCGACCCGGCTTCGCGCACCTCGCCTTCGAGGTGCCCGACGTGGAGGCCAAGCGCGCGGAGATTTTGAAATGGGGCGGACGCGACTACGGCCAGCTCGTGACCATCGACATCCCCGGCGCGGGCAAACTCACGCTCATCTACATATGCGACCCGGAGGGCAACATCCTCGAATTGCAGAAGTGGCACTGAGGGGGAGAACCGACGCCGCGCTGTTTTGAAGCGAAGAATCTTGTGGCCGCACGCTCCGCTTGTGCGCCACGCGGGCCGTCCCTATGCTCCGCGCATGACCACCTTGCTGCGCCCGCTGATTGTCCTCGGGGTTGTCGCGTTCGCCTTTGCGTTTCCCCTGCCGGCCGCCGAGACGTTGCCCGGCACGCAACCGCTCACCGCCACCGGCGATCTCTCCGCGCAAATGGTCGCGGGCATTGACCAGTTTCTTGACCGCGAACTCGAAGCGTCCATCGCCACGCGCGCGCAGTTTTGGAAACGCGATTTCTCCTCGCCCGCTGCCTACGAGAAATCCATCGCGCCGAATCGCGAGCACCTCCGGCAAATCATCGGCGCGGTGGATGCACGCGTGCCGTTCCGCGAACTCGAAATCATCAGCGGCACCGCCAGCCCGGTGCAGTTGGGGATCGCGGGCTTCACCGTTCACCGCGTCCGCTGGCCCGTCTTCGACGGCGTCCACGGCGAGGGGCTCCTGCTCGAACCCCGCACCGCCGCGATCGCGAACGTCATCGCCCTGCCCGACGTGGATCAGACGCCCGAGGCGCTGTGCTCGCTCACCGACGGGATCGCGCCGGAGAGCCGCTTCGCGCGGCGGCTCGCGGAACAGGGTTGTCGCGTGCTCATCCCCGTGCTCGTCAGCCGCGCGGACACCTTCTCCGGCAGCACCGCGCTGAACCGCTGGACCAACCTGCCGCATCGCGAATGGATCTGGCGCATGGCCTTCGAGCTGGGCCGCACGACCGCTGGCTTCGAGGTGCAGAAAATTCTGGCTGCTGCCGACTTTTTTTCCTCGCCCGCATCCATCACCACCATTGGCAGCAAACAGACCGACATCGGACGGCTCCCGCTGGGCGTTGCGGGTTATGGCGAGGGCGGGCTGCTTGCGTTGCACGCCGCCGCGCTCGATCCGCGCATCCGCGCGGCGTTCGTCAGCGGCTACTTTGACTCGCGCCAGAAAATCTGGAGCGAGCCGGGCGATCGCGCGGTGTGGTCGTTGCTCAAGGAGTTTGGTGAGGCCGAGATCGCGAGCCTGGTCGCGCCGCGCGCGCTCTTGATTGAGCACAGCCGCGGCCCGGAGGTCGCCGGTCCGCCGCCCGCGCGCGACGGTCGCCGCGCCGCTGCCGCGCCCGGCAAACTCACCCCGCCCAATTTCGAATCCGTCGAGGCCGAGGTGGAGCGCGCGAAGCAGCTCGCGGGAAAATTTGGCGGGAGCATCCAGTTCCTCCACGGCGCGGAGGGCATCGCCATCGGCCCCGGCTCGAACCGCGCGCTGCTGGAATTTCTCCGCGCCCTCGGCGTGAAGGAGCCGAAAGTTTCCGAGCCTTCACCCGGCATCGATGCCCGCGGCGATTCGCTCGTCCCCGCCGACCGCCAGCGTCGCACGGTGAAGGAACTCGAAGACTTCACGCAACATCTGCTCCAAGCCTGCGAACGGACGCGCGCGACGAATTTCTGGAACACCGTCAAGGCCACCAACGCCGCGACGTGGGAACTGGCCCTGCCGAAATTCCGCCGCGAATTCGACGAGGAGGTCATGGGCAAGTGGCCGAACGCTCCCCTGCCCTTGAACGCCCGCTCGCGTCCCGGCCTGGACTCCAGCAACGCCCCGCTCGCCGCCGCCTCGGCTCCCTATACCGCGTGGGACTTGACCTTCGATGTGTTCCCCGATGTGTTCGCGTGGGGCGTGCTGCTGCTGCCGAAAGACCTCAAGCCCGGCGAGCGCCGACCGGTGGTCGTGTGCCAGCACGGACTCGAAGGTTTGCCGGAAGACACGATCACCGACGACAAAACGAAGCGCGCCTACGCGCCCTACAAGGCGTTCAGCGCGCGCCTCGCGGAGCGCGGCTTCATCGTCTTCGCGCCGCACAATCCCTATCGCGGACAGGACGCCTTCCGCACCCTCCAGCGCAAGTCGTGGCCGCTCGGGAAGCATCTCTTCTCCATCATCCACGCGCAACACGTGAGCATCCTCGACTGGCTCGAAGCGCAGCCGTTTGTGGACCCGAAGCGCATCGCCTTCTACGGCCTGAGCTACGGCGGCAAATCCGCGATGCGCATCCCCGCCGTCCACGAGCGCTACTGCCTGAGCATCTGCTCCGGCGACTTCAACGAGTGGGTGCGAAAAAATGCCGCCACGGATTATCCGAGCAGCTACCTCTACACGCCGGAATACGAAATCTTCGAATGGAACCTCGGCCACACTTTCAACTACGCCGAGATGACCGCGCTCATTGCGCCGCGGCCCTTCATGGTCGAGCGCGGCCACTTCGATGGCGTGGGCGTGGACGAATGGGTGAACTACGAATACGCGAAGGCGCGCCGCCTCTACGCGCAACTCGGGATCGCGGACCGCACAGAGATCGAGCACTTCTGGGGACCGCACACGGTCCACGGCGAGGGCACATTTGACTTTCTGCACCGGCAGTTGAACTGGCCAAAGCCCGCGCGGTAGCAGCCGACGTAAGGAGGCTCTGACTAATCCGTAACGAGTAACGAGTAAGTGAAATGAAACTCCATCGCCCCGTTCTTCTCCTCGCCCTCGTGCTGAATGCGCTCTCGCTCTGCGCCGCCGAGATCAAAGTCGAACTCCAGCCCCGTCGCACGTGGGAATTCAAATCCGCCGCCGTGCGCTTCAACAACTAGTTCTCCGGCGCGCGACTCAACAGCGTCGAGCAGACGGGCGACCACGAATTCAAGCTCACGGTCAACCCCGAGAACCGCCCCATCAATCGCAGTCCGTGGTATGCGTTCCAGATCGTCTCCGCGGAAACGCAGACGATCACCGTGAAGTTTCAACTCACTTACCCCGGCCTCACCGCGCTGCCCAAGCTGAGTCACGACGGCGTGAAGTGGACTCCGCTCAGGAGCAACGCGTGGTCGCTCGCCGGCTCCAACCGCGTCGCCCAACTCGAAGTCGGCCCGCAGCCGCTCTGGGTCTTCGCGCACGAGCCGGTCGGGTTGAAGCCGCTGGGCGAGTGGATGGACGCGAAGGCGAAGCTGCCGTTCGCCAAGGAGAAAACCATCGGTGAGTCCATTGAGAAGCGGCCGCTTCGCCAGTTGACCTTCGGCGAAACCACGAATGCCAACTTCGTCTTCCTCATCGGCCGGCAGCATCCGCCGGAAATCACCGGCACCGTGGGCCTGATGAGTATTGTGGACACCATCGTTGGCGATTCGGCGCTCGCGAAAAAGTTCCGGCGGCAGTTTCAGACCGTCGTCATCCCGCTCGTGAATCCCGACGGCGTGGAGCACGGCCACTGGCGCAGCACGCTCGGCGGCATCGACCCGAACCGAGACTGGGAAAAGTTCACGCAGCCCGAGCCGCGCGCCACGAGCGAAGCCATCGCGACGCTCGCGAAGGCTCCGGGAGCGCGCACGTTCCTGTTCGTGGATTTCCACTCGACGGGCGAGGACGTGTTCTACACGCAGAAGGATGACGAGTTGACGTTCCCGAAGGATTTCACAACGCACTGGCTCGGTGCCATCCGCACGCGTTTCCCGGACTACAAATTCAAGCGTGACGCCGGACACAACGTGAACCAGCCGACCTCCAAACACTGGGCGTGGACCACGCTCGGCTGCCCCGGCATCACCTACGAGTTTGGCTACGGCACCGACCGCGCGCTCATCCGCAAAATCTCCTCCGGCGCCGCAGAGGAAATGATGAAGCTGCTGCTGGCGGAACCGTCGCGGTAGCAGCCGACGTGAGGAGGCTCACTATTTTCCGGCCGAGCAAGTCAGAGCCTCCTTACGTCGGCTGCTACACGAGATGCGGCCGGCCCATCCACACGCCCCTTACGCCGGGCGAAAAATTCGCACCCACCAGCCGCGCGTCGCGAAATAGCGGCCAGCGCTCCGTCAGCAAATCCATCCGCGTGATCCGCGCCTCGGCCCGTGCCTGCGGCCACGGCTCATGCCACACGCGGAAGAAGCGCGAACGTCCGCGGTGATGCGTGAAGGCCGTGTAGCGTTCCATCAACCATTCGTCGAACGAGCCGGCGGCACACGGAACGAAAGGCGAAGACGAATTTGAACAGAAGGAAACGGAGGGAACAAAGCCCGAACCCGCCCCCTTCGTTTCCTTCGTTCGCTTCTGTTCATCCCGGTCCGGGAGTTCGGCCGAATACTCCAGCGCGTCTCCCGTCCGCACGTCGCGCACCGTGCCGCGCAAGTGCCCGGCGGCGTAATCATGCGCGAAGTCGAGCAGGCCGTAATGATAC
>JACQFS010000242.1 GCA_016199935.1 Verrucomicrobiota bacterium | reverse complement strand
GCTGGCGGCCATTCTCGACGCGACGAATCTCTCGTGAGCGTTCTCGGCCACCGGAGGAGGCGGCTTAGAAGCCCGACTGCGCGAGTGCGGCCTGGAGCTTCGTCTGGAAAATCATCACGTCGGCCTGCGGCGGACGATAGCCCGGTTGTTTCGGTGTGAGGCCGAGGCGTCCCGTCTGGTCGAGATACCATTCGCCCGTCATGCCGTCGCTGAACGTCACCTTGCCGCTCACCATGGCTCCGGCGCGCGTCACCTGATCCACGGTCAGCGTCACCTCCTGCGCTCCGGGGGCGGGTGGTTCCGGCGCGAGTTCCGTCGGCAACGGTTCGTCGTCCATGCCGTCGGTCGGCGCGGCGGGCCCGGCTGGAGCCGGCAGTATCGGCGCGGGTTCCTTCGGCCGCTCCTGGTCCTTCGGCTTCAACTGGAGGTCGGCGAGGAGAAACTTCACCTCCATGTAGGTCAGATTCACGCCGAGCTCCGCGGCGAGTTTGTTCTGAACATCGGAAAGTTTCAGACCTGCTTCGAGCCAGGCGGCGACCTGTTGTTTCTGCGAGTCGGTTAAGTTCATCGGTGCGTTAGCGGCTGGAAGGTCTAACCGTTCGGAAACGAAATTCAAACTGTTTCCCCCTTGGAAATTTTGCCGGGCACCCGCGGCCCCGGCCCCGACCGATCATCCGCGCGCGGCGTTCGCCCGCGCCGCGGCCATCGCCGCCGTCGGCGCGATGGGCACCAGCTTGTTGATCCACGAGAGGATTTCCTCCAGCCGCACCGGCTTGGCGAGGAAGGGCATGCCGCCGATGGTTCCGCGCCGGCGCTCCACTTCCTCCTTGCGCACGGTGCCGGTGAGAAAGACGACGGGGATCTTCGCGAGTTGACGATCCTCGCGCATCGCCGAGACGATCTGTCCGCCGTCCACTTCGGGCATCATCACGTCCATCACCACGAGGTCGGGCCGGAACTTGCGCACGGCGTCCAGCGCGGCGGTCGAGCGGTTCTCCACCTGCACGGCGAAGCCGCCGCTCGCTTCGAGTTGCTGCTTGAGCATTTGCGAAAGCGCAAGGTTGTCGTCAACGATCAGGATTTTTCTCGTGGTCATGGGGTTTTCAAAATGGCGTCGCACGGACTCTGGCAGCGCGACGGGACGGGGGAAAGGGAGAACGCGCGCGAGTTGATCCGGCGGCGAACTCAACCGTTGACTCCAAGTTCGCCTTTGCTACTTTCGCGGCTCGTTTTTCCCGGCGTTCGCCGGATTTGGACACCGATCACTCATCACTCGATACGAACATGGCCAAGACACTCAAATACGTTTACACATGGGGCAACAAGCAGGCTGACGGCGACGGCAGCATGAAACCCCTCCTCGGCGGCAAGGGCGCGAATCTCGCCGAGATGACGCGCATCGGCCTGCCGGTGCCCCCGGGCTTCACCATCACCACCGAGGTCTGCACCTATTACTACGCGAACAAGCGCACTTACCCGAAGGTGCTCCAGGCGCAGATGGAAGCGGGCGTCGCGAACATGGAGAAGATCATGGGCACGAAGTTTGGCGCGACCAGCGGGATGCCGTTGCTCGTGGCCGTGCGCTCCGGTGCGCGGGACTCGATGCCGGGCATGATGGACACGATTTTGAATCTCGGCCTGAATGACGAGAGCGTCGTCGCGCTCGAGAAGGCCACGGGCAACTCGCGCTTCGCGTGGGATTGCTACCGGCGCTTCGTGCAGATGTATGGCGACGTGGTGCTCGGCGTGCAGAAGCGCGAGGGCGAGGACCACGAGCCGTTCGAGACGGTCATCGAAGGCTTCAAGCACGACAAGTATCACCGCGACATCGTGGACAGCGAGCTGACCGCCGCGGATCAGAAGGAGCTTGTGAAACGGTTCAAGGCGCTCGTGCTTGAACGCACCGGCAAATCTTTCCCCAGCAGCCCGTGGGACCAGCTTCGCGGCGCGGCCGGCGCGGTGTTCGGCTCGTGGATGAACGATCGCGCGACGGTCTATCGCCGCAAATACAACATCCCCACCGAATGGGGAACCGCCGTCAACGTGCAGGCGATGGTGTTCGGCAACACCGGCGAAAGCTCCGGCTCCGGCGTCGCGTTCACGCGCAACCCCGCGAATGGCACGAATGAATTCTACGGTGAGTTCCTCATCAACGCGCAGGGCGAGGACGTCGTCGCCGGCGTGCGCACGCCCGAGCCGGTGCTCAAGCTCAAGGCCGCGATGCCGAAGTCCTACGCCGAACTGCTCAACGTCCGCAAACTCCTCGAGAAGCATTTCAAGGACGTGCAGGACATCGAGTTCACGATCCAGGAAGGCAAGCTGTTCATGCTCCAGACGCGCAACGGCAAACGCACCGCCGCCGCCGCGCTCAAGTTCTCCATTGATATGTTCAAGGAGAAGCTCATCGACGCCGAGACCGCCGTGCTGCGGAACCCGGCCGACCAACTCGACCAACTTCTCGCGCCGATCTTCGACCTCGCCGAGGTGAAGAAGGCGAAAGTCATCGCCACCGGTCTGCCCGCCGGTCCTGGCGCGGCCACCGGCCGGATTTATTTCAACGCCGATCGCTCCGTGCAGGCGGCTGACCGGGGGGAGAAAGTTCTCCTCGTCCGCGTCGAGACCTCGCCCGAAGATTTGCGCGGCATGATCGCCGCCGAGGGCATCCTCACGGCGCGTGGCGGCGTCAGCTCGCACGCGGCGCTCGTCGCCCGCCAGATGGGCAAGGTCTGCGTCTGCGGCGCGGCCGCGCTGGTCGTGGATTACGACCGGAAGACCGTCACCGTCTCGGGCCAGACTTTCCGCGAAGGTGATTTCCTCTCGATTGACGGCACCGCCGGCACCGTTTACGCGGGCGAAATCAAGACCGCCCCTTCGGAAATCATCTCCGGCCTCATCAACGGCGACAAGGCCGCGCAGGCCACGGAAAAATTCAAGAGCTTCAACCAGCTCATGAAGTGGTGCGCGCAGTTCACCCGCCTCCAGGTCCGCACCAATGCCGACAATCCCGAGCAGACCAAGAACGCCGTCGCGTTCGGCGCCACCGGCATCGGCTTGTGCCGCACCGAGCACATGTTTTTCGAGGGCAACCGCATTGATGCCATGCGCGAGATGATCCTTGCGGACAGCCTCGCCGCCCGCGAAGCCGCGCTCGCCAAACTCCTCCCGTATCAGCGCGAGGACTTCTATGGCATCTTCAAGGCGCTCGCCGGTTTCCCGGCCACGATCCGCTTCCTCGACCCGCCGCTCCACGAGTTCCTCCCGCACGACCACGCGTCGCAGAACGACCTCGCCGAGAAGATGCGTGTGAAGGTCGAGAAGATCACCGCGCGCGTCCACGAACTGCACGAGTTCAATCCGATGCTCGGCTTCCGCGGCTGCCGGCTCGGCATCAAGTATCCCGAGATCACGCGCATGCAGGCCCGTGCCGTGTTCGAGGCCGCCGCGCAATGCGTGAAGGAAAAGATCAAGTGCAAGCCCGAGATCATGATTCCGCTCGTCGGCTTCAAGCGCGAACTCGATCTCCAGGTCGCCATCGTCCACGAGACGGCCAAGCAGGTCGAGGCCGAGCAGAAAGTGAAACTCAGCTACAGCGTCGGCACCATGATTGAAGTCCCCCGCGGCGCGCTCACCGCCAACGAGATCGCGGAGACCGCCGAGTTCTTCAGCTTCGGCACCAACGACCTCACGCAGACGACGATGGGCATGAGCCGCGACGACTCCGGTTCCTTCCTCGGGCCGTATCAGGAGGCCGAGATCATGAAGAAGAATCCGTTCGCCTCCATTGACCAGACCGGCGTCGGGCAGCTCATGGAGATCGCGATTGCGAAGGGCAACCAGACCCGGCCCGGCCTCAAGCTCGGCATCTGCGGCGAGCACGGCGGCGATCCAGACTCCGTGAAATTCTGCCACCGCATCGGCCTCACCTACGTGAGTTGCTCGCCCTTCCGCGTGCCCGTCGCCCGGCTCGCCGCCGCGCAAGCCGCGATCGAGGAACGGCGCAAGGCGAAGGCGAAGAAGAAGTAATTCGTGGCCGCGCTCGTGAGAACGCGGCTGATTTTCGGCCGCTCCGGGAAATCCGGGGCGGCCTTTTGTTTTTTGCACTCGCGCCCGGCGCGGCTTTGCCTTACCTCACGTCCACCGTGGACACGTTTCTCCAAGCCGCGATTGAAGAGGCCCGCAAGGGACTCGCCGCCGGCGGCATTCCCATCGGCTCGGTGCTCGTGTGCGACGGCAAAATCATCGGGCGCGGCCACAATCAGCGCGTGCAGCACGGCAGCGTGATTCATCACGCCGAGATGAACTGCCTCGAAAACGCCGGACGCCTCGCCGCCTCGGTCTATCAGCGCTGCACCCTTTACTCCACGCTCTCGCCGTGTCCGATGTGCAGCGGCGCGGCGTTGCTTTACAAGATTCCGCGCATCGTCGTGGGCGAGAACGTGACCTTCCGCGGGCCGGAGGAATACGTCCGCTCGCAGGGCGTGAGCGTGGAAGTGTTGCAGGACGCGGAGTGCATCCGGCTCATGCGCGAGTTCATCGCGGCCAAACCGCAGTTGTGGAACGAGGACATCGGCGTGTGAGCGGGAGCCGGCGGAGCGCCGGCTTCCAGCACGGCGCGGCTCCAGATGATTTTCCCGGAGGATGTGTGATTGACCGGGTTCCGAGAAACTGGCTGGATTCGGCCGTTCCTCAAACCCAAGCCGCATGGAAACAATGCCGCCCTCCGATCATCCTGAACCAACGCCGCCGCGCGAGGGCGGAGCGGCCGGGCCTGAAGCAGAGGAGTCAGGCGAAGGGGACGAATGGGATTTGATGCTGATGAACTCCCTGGAGGTGGTCACCAATGGAGCGCTGAAATTCCTGCCGGGCATGTCCGGCGCGGACTATCAGAAGCTATTCGGCAACTGGCTGGACCAGAATCCGGACAGGGGCAGTGAGGCATTCCGTTCGATGCACAAGGTGATCCGCGACCATGGGGCAAGCCTGGGGTTCAGCGAGGCGTCGGATTTTCCCGAAGGCATCCGGTTTGTCCTCAGCGAATGTGCCATCTGCCTGGGCGCACAACTGATAAAAAAATCGAGCACGCGGGTCAATCACGAGGTGGCGAAACTGCGCCTGCCGAAGCGCATCGCCGCCATGGAAGAGGTGGTCGCCGATCTGGACCAGGCGGAAGAATATCTGCTGGACGCGGAGCCGGCGGAGCGGCCGGGATGGTTGGACATCGTGCGCCCGCTGCGCGCGCAGTGCCACCGTCTGTTGTTGAAGCTTCGTGCCCAGCGCTGAGACCGGATGAACTCCGGGGCGGGTCTGCCGCCGGTCCCGGAGTTTGAAAACCTTTTTGTAATGCAGCGGGTGGTGTCAGTGGGGGAGGGACGCATCAGCCCAAAACATCGAACTCCCGACGGCCCCTTGAATTTCGCATGGCCTCCGGCGCGTCGGAGGAACATCATCCCGTCATGAACACGCGCCGACTTTCGTTGCTGCTTTGTTTTTCCCTGTCCGCTTCTGCCGTTCTCGCTGCGCCCGCGGCTTCCGCCAACCGCTTCACGCATCTCGACGGCAGCGATCCATTTTATCCCGACGCGAACTTTCCCAAGCTCACCACGCCGCAATGGGTCGGCGAGCCGGGCGTGGAGGCGGTGGTCATCCTTGCGATTGACGACCTGCGCGACACGAAGAAATACGAGACGTTCCTCCGCCCGCTGCTGGAACGGCTCAAGCAGGTGGACGGTCGAGCGCCGGTGAGCATCTTCGCGAATTCATTCGCGCCGGACGATCCGCTCTTTCAGACGTGGCTGAAAGAGGGGCCGTCGCTCGAAGTCCACACGCTGGCGCATCCGTGTCCGCTTTTGCAGAAGGGCGACTTCGACAAGGCGGCGGCCACGGTGCATGGCGGGGTGGAATTGCTGAACCAGATTCTGGGCAACAAGCCGGTGGCCTTCCGGATGCCGTGCTGCGACTCGATGAACTCGCCCAGCCCGAGGTTCTACTCCGAGATCTTCAACCGCACTTCGCCGAAGGGAGAGTTTCTCACCATCTCGTCGTCGGTGATGATGCGTTTCACCACGAACGATCCATCGCTGCCGCGCGAACTCGTGCTCGATGCGGACGGGCGCGAGCGGTTCGCGAAATATTTCCCGTCGCAGACCAACTCGCTGACAAAGAAGAGCCTCGGCGAGTTCGCGACGTGGATTGAGAATTATCCGTATCCCTACGTGGTCGGAAAATTGTGCTGGGAATTTCCCTCGATGGTGCCGAGCGATTGGGAAGCCTTCAACAAACTCGGCGCAACCAACGACGTGATGCTCGCCGACTGGAAGGCCGCGCTCGACCTCACCGTGCTCAAGCAGGGCGTGTTCAGTTTCATTTTCCACCCGCACGGCTGGAGTTCGCCCGCGCAGCTCGTCGAGTTCGTGGACTACGCGCAGAAGAAATACGGCAAGCGCGTGAAGTTCCTCACCTTTCGCGAAGCGCAGGAACGGCTGAACAAGAACCTGCTCGCCGGCCAGCCGCTTCGCGCGGCCGATGGTGGCGACAACGGCGTGCGCCTGCTCGATGTGAATGGGGATGGCTTCGTGGATGTGGTGATCGGCAATGATTCGTTGCGCCGGTCGCGCGTGTGGAATCGGGCGTCCGGAACGTGGAGCGAGTCGGAGTTTCCCACCGTCATCGCGGGCGGAACGGGCGTGCGCTTCGGCGTGGTGCAGGGCGGCCGGTCGGCCTCCGCGCTGATGCGCAATGAGACGACTACAGGGGCGTGGAACTTCGACGGCACGGCTTGGCTGGAGGACAAGACATTGTTGCGTGGGTTGTTTGCAGACGGCCAACCCGTGCTGACGAGTGAGAATGGCCGCGACCGCGGCGTCCGCTTCCGCGAAGTGAACGGAGATGGGCGCGATGAGTTGATCGTCGGCAACGAATCGCAGAACGCCATCTTCGAGTGGTCGTCGGAAGAGAAGCAGTGGAAGAAACTCGCCTACGCGCTGCCCAAAGGGACTTCGGTCGTGGACGAGCACGGTCGCGACGCCGGGTTGCGTTTCGTGGGCCTCAACGGTGACGGCTTCGACGACGTAGTGTTTAGCAACGAGAAGTCCTACGGCGTTTACACCTTCGTGCCTGTGGAGAAGAAAAACGTGGATTGGCGCGTGGGTTGGTCGCAGATCATGCGCGAGGGGAAACACGGCGACCTCGGCGACATTCCGATGATCGTTCGCGGCGGCGAGCATCCAGACAACGGCGCCTGGTTCAAGCACGGCGCGATGTGGGTGCAGAACGAGGACACCGCGAGTCAGCCGGCCAACGTGAAGAAGCTGACCTACGAGCAGTTGCTCTCCATTCCCGGCCCCGCACCGAAGTCGCCGCAGGAATCGCTCGCGTGCATCCAGGTGAAGAAGGGGTTCAAGGTGGAACTTGTCGCGTCCGAGCCGCTCGTGATGGACCCGGTGTGGATTGACTGGGACGCGCGCGGGCGGATGTGGGTCGTGGAGATGGCCGATTATCCGCTCGGCCTCGACAACAAGGGCAAGGCCGGCGGGCGCATCAAAATCCTGGAAGACACGGACGGCGACGGCATCTACGACAAGTCCACCGTGTTCATCGAGGGACTCGGCTACCCGACCGGCCTCGCGCCGTGGCGCAACGGCGTGCTCATCGCCGCCGCGCCCGACATCATTTACGCCGAGGACACCGATGGCGACGGCAAGGCGGACAAGCGCGAGGTGCTTTTCACCGGCTTCCACGTCGGCAACCCGCAGCATCTGCTCAACGGCTTTTGTTACGGACTCGACGGCTGGTTCTACGGCGCGAACGGCGACAGCGGCGGCGGCGTCACGTCGGTGAAGACGGGAAAAAAGTTCGACCTCAGCAGCCGCGATTTTCGCTTCAAGCCGGACACGGGCGAGTTCGAAACCGAGCCGGGCCGCACGCAATACGGCCGCTGGCGCGACGACTGGGGGAATTGGTTTGGCAACAACAACTCTGTCTGGGCGTGGCATTATTTTCTCCCGGAGCGCTACCTCGCGCGCAATCCGAACCTCGCCGTGAAAGCCACGCGCCAGGCCACCGCGACTTACGCCGAGCCGAAGCGCATCTATCCCATCAGCGCCGGGATGCGCCGTTTCAACTGGCCCGACGCGGTGAACACGCTCACCTCCGGCTGCAACGCGATGCCGTATCGCGACGATCTCTTCGGCCCCGACTACGCAACCTCGCTGTTCATCTGCGAGCCGGCGAACAATCTCGTCCACCGCGAAGTGCTGGAGCCGGACGGCGTGAGTTTCACGAGCCACCGCGCGGCGGACGAGCAGACGAGCGAGTTTCTCGCGAGCACCGACAACTGGTTCCGCCCCACGATGGCGCGCACCGGCCCCGACGGCGCGCTCTACGTGGTGGACATGTATCGCCTCGTGCTGGAGCACCCGCAGTGGATTCCGGAGGAAATGATCAAGCGCCTCGATCTGCGCGCGGGCGAGGACAAGGGACGAATCTATCGGGTCGCGCCGGTGAATGAGAAACGAAGGAAGATTCCCGACATGAGCCAACTGGCTCCGAACGATTTGGTAGCCGCGTTGTTTTGGCCGAACGGCTGGGCGCACGACACGGCTCAACGGCTCTTATTGGAGTCCAATCCCACTCTCTCCCAACCTGCGGTGGTTGTGATGCACGCGTCTGTGTTTCCGAAGGCGCGAGTGCAAGGCCTCGCCACCGCTGCGGAGCTGAAAGTGCTAACTTGGGCAGAGTTGTGGGCTGGCTGGCAGGATTCGAACCCGACCGTGCGGGAACTGGCCGTGAAATTGACTGAAAAACTTTTGAGTGAAGCGCAGTTTGGCGTGACGGGTCGTTCGCCTTCCAGCAAATTCATCCCCGCCAACCGCATCGAAGTATTATTGAACCTCGTTGAAGATGCGAATGCGCGGGTGCGCTACCAACTCGCCTTCACTCTTGGTGAAATCGCGGATGCGAGGGCAGGGGAGGCACTGGTGAAACTGGCGCGCGGTGATGCCAAGGATGAGCAGATGCAAATCGCCGTGCTGAGTTCCGCACCGCGCCACGCCGAGACGATGCTCAAGATGTTGCTCGCCGAGAGGCAAACTCCACCTGCGTTTTTGATCGAACAACTCCTCGTGCTCGTCCTCGACAAGCCGGATGCGCTGGCGGCGGCGTTGTCGCAAATCGGCGTGCCGCGCGACGGCAAGTTTGCCGCGTGGCAGTTCGATGCCGTGGCCGGTCTGCTCGACACGCTGGAGCGGCGAAAACTTTCGCTCGCGAAATTTTCCGCCGGTGCCAGTCCCGCGCTGAAGACTTCGCTTCAAAAGTTCGATGGACTTTTCGCCGAGGCGCGCAAGCAGTCGGACGCAAACGCCGCCGACCTCAGCGCGCTCCGCTTGCTGGGTCGCGGCACAACGGAGCAAGCGCAGGACTTCGAGCGGCTCGGGCGTTTGCTGCGTCCACAGTTTTCCGCTGCCGGCCAGCAAGCCGCGCTGGCCGGACTGGCGCGCGGCAGCGGCGAGGGTATTTCCAAAATCCTGCTCGGCGGCTGGAAGAGCTACAGCCCGTCGTTGCGGCTCGAAGTTGCGAACACCTTGCTGCGCCGGCAGGAGTGGATTCAATCGCTGCTTGGCGCGGTCGAACGCGGTGAGATTCCGGCGAACCAGATCAGCCCGGCGCACCGGCAGAAGTTGCAGGCCAGTTCCACCGCCGCCACCCGCGAGCGCGCGGAGAAACTTTTCGGCGCGGTGAACGCCGACCGCGCGAAGGTCATCAAGAACTACGACGCGGTGAACGACCTCGCCGGCGACGGCACGCGCGGGCTGGCGGTCTATCGCGCGAACTGCATCGCGTGCCACAAGCTGCGCGGCGAGGGCAACGAAGTCGGCCCCGACCTCGGCACTGCGGCGGACAAGACGATCCCGCAGTTGCTCGAAGCGATCTTCGATCCGAATCGCGCGGTCGAGTCGCGTTACCTCAGCTACACCGCCGTGACCAAGGGCGAGCGCGAAGTCAGCGGCATCATCACCGCCGAGACGCCGAACAGCATCACACTCAAACTCCAGGGTGGTGCGGAGGAAACTATCCTGCGCGCGGAATTGAAATCACTCACCGGCTCCGGCCTCTCGCTCATGCCTGAAGGTTTGGAAGCCGCGCTCAAGCCGCAGGACGTGGCGGATTTGATCGCCTACATCAAAGGCGCCGGCGCGCAGGCGGCGAAGTAGGGAGCGCGATATCATTTTCGCCGTCGTTGTCCAGATGAAGTCACGAGGGCGACACAAATGCCCCCTCCTTGGGCACGCCCCGCGAGAGGGCGCGTGCGATTCGATTTGAAGAAGCCACCGCCGGCGCTAATCTTGACGCGTCGAATGAACCATCCGGGCACAGTTGTGTCGGCTTTGCTTGCGACGGCGCTGGCCGCGTCCGCCGCGCCCGTGGATTATGCGAAGGAGATTAAGCCGCTGCTCACGCAGCATTGCGTCCGCTGCCACGGCGCCGCCAAACCCAAGGGCGACCTGCGCGCGGACACGGCGGCGGCG
>JACQFS010000250.1 GCA_016199935.1 Verrucomicrobiota bacterium | reverse complement strand
TCCCCAATTTCTGCTCCGAAGGAGCGCAGGAAAACGGATGACCATCGGCATGGTTTTGTTCCGCCCCGCTGGGGCTGAATCTGGGGACGCGGTGAAACGCGTCCCTACCGGTTGTTGCGCGCGCACTCATCGCAGGAAAATCTCCTTCAGTTTCGCCGTCGCGGGTTCGAGGTCGCGGAGGACGGCGTCCCACTTGGGGATGAGCGTGCGCTCGTTCACGTCACAATCGCACGCGCCCTCGAACGCGGTCGCGGCGATGAGGCGCTCGGTCACGGAGTGGCTTTGCAGAAACTCGAAGAGCTTTTGCGCCGCGTCGGGATGCGGCGCGGCGCGCAGCACAGCGACGGTGTTTGGAATCAGCAACGTCTCCTCCGTGTAGGGCAGCGCGGCGATGGGTAGGCCCTCGCGACGCCCGGCCGCGACGTCGTCCGAGTCGGTGAGGCCGATGGCCGCCTCGCCGCGGCCGACGAGTTTCACCACCACAGAGTTGCCGTCCACTAGGAGCGGCTTGTTCGCGGCGAGCGCGCGGCACCATGATTCCCAACGCGCTTCACCCCATTGCTGGCGCAGTGCGAGGAAGTGCGTGGCCGTGGTGCCGTAGAGCGGATAAGCGAGCGCGACCTTGCCGCGATAGAGGACGTTGGTCAGTTCGCTCAAGCTGCGGGGTGGCGGGAGAAGGTCAGTGGTCAGTCGTCCGTGGTCAGTGGCGCCAGCAACGGACGACTGACTACTGACCACGGACAACGGACCACTGACAACTGACAAAACCAAATTGGTGTTGATGACGATGCGACGCGAGCGGTAGCCGAATTCCTTCACGCCCTCCTCCTCGCGGAACAGCCCCTTCGCTTCGAGTTGGTGCGTGCGGAATTCCTCGTTGCTCCACCACACGTCGCATTGCGGATGTGATTTCTCGGCAAGGAGTCGGTTCGCAAGGCCGACGGTCTTCACCGCCTCGCTGTCCCACAACGCGAGCACGCGGATGCCGGTCTGCTTCGTGAACTCGGCGAAGATCGGCTCGGCAAATTCCTGATCTTGAGCACAGTAAACTATGATCGTGGAAGCGTCTGACTTGTGAAATTTGAAATACAACGGAAGCAGGAGCGCGACGATCAAGCCGATCGCCGGAATGACGAACGGCCCCAAGTTTCCGAAAACCTCACCGCGCGCGAACCAATCGCCACGCCACCCGCGGTCTTTCTTCGGCCGCTTCAAATCCGAGCTCACGCGGTCCTCCGATGATAGAACCACCACTCGAACAGCAGCACCAGCAACCCCGCCGCCGCGGCCCAGCGCCAGACTTCCATGTTCGCCTTCACGGCGGCCGCGGCGGAAACTTTCGCGTAGCGGCCCAGTGGCAGTTCGTCGCGCGGCGTGAGGTTGCTCTCGTTTGAATCGAGCAGGTTCACGGCGAAGCGCACGTCGTTCGTGCCGGCCGTCACGCGATAGACTCCGTGGCGCGTGGTTTCGGCGAATAAAAGTTCGCGGCCTTCGCCGGATGGCGTGAGCGTGCGCGTCGCGCCGTCGGGCGTCGTGAGCGTGAGCGATTTTGCCGGCTCGGTGAGCGTGAGGCGGAACGGCTCGCCGGCGCGGAGGTTGAGGCGGCTGTTGCGCGCGGCGGCGGGGTCGAGCCATTGCACGGCGTTGGCGACGAAAATGGGGAACGACACGCGCAACGGCCACGTGCTTTGCAGCGTGTCGAACGCGACCCACACGATGCGCTGCTGGCCGCGCTCGCCCGCGAGCACGAGCGGCGTGGACGGCGAATCCACCAGCGCCACGGCCCACGGCGGCGGCTTCACGGCGAGCGCCTCGGCGACCTGCACGTTGTCGAGGCTGACGGCGCGGAGGACCGGGTGCGTGTTTTTCCAATCCACAATGCCGGGCGATTCGACGCGCTGCCACGCGCCGAACCAGTTCGTGTTCGCGACGTGGATGGCGAGGACGTTGGCCTCCGGCCACTCGACGGGCTGCACGTCGTCGAGCACCACGAGGTCAAACGCCTTCGCCGAATCGGTGAGCGAGGCGGCGGTGGAGAGCTGGACGTTGCCGGCGGCGCGCAGGGCCTTCTCCAGAAAGCGATTGCCGCGCGACACGAGCAGCACCTTCACCGGCTGCGGCAGGAGGCTGACGAGCGCGGCGTCGTTGTCCGCCGCGAGATCGTCGGTCGCGGTGAGGTGGAGGCGGAAGGTGCCGTCGCGCGGCTGGTTCACGGCGAAAACGAGCGGCGTGGACTGCTTCGCCTCGAGCTTGAGCGGACGCACCTCGACGATCTGCTCGTCGAAGCGCAGTTCGAGTTCGGTGCTCTGCGCGTTGGTGGAAAAATTGGCGACGGTGACGAACACGGCGCGCTGCGTGGCGTCGTCGGGATTCGCGCGCACGTCGGCGGTGACGATGGCGAAGTTCTCGCAGCGCACGCCGATGCGGTGGTAGGTGAGCGGGAGATTTTTGTTTTCAAACTCGCCCAACTCCGGTGCGGCCCCGTCGCTGAAGAGATGGATTTCGGCGTTGGCCTGATTCTGCACGAGCGTCTCGGCGAGCTTGAGCGCCTCGGTGAGCCGCGTCGGCGCGTCGGCGGCGGCGCAACTCGCGAGCGCGCGGCGGAGCGCCTGCTTGTCGCTCGTGGCGGACTGCTTCACCTCGGTGTTCGCGCCGGCGAGCAGCACGACCATCTGGTCCGACGAACCGCCGCCGGGGCTGTTCGTCAGGCCGTCCACCCACTTGAGCGCCTCGCTGCGCGCGCGGTCGAAGCGCGTGGGCTTTTCGTCCGTGGCCTGCATCGAGGCGGAGCCGTCGAGGATGAGCACGCGCAACTGACTCGGCTTCCGCATTCCGCCGAGGAACGGCCGCGCGAGCGCGAAGACGACGAGCGCGAGCAGCAGAAGCTGGAGGATGAGCAGCCAGTTGTGGCGCAATTTCTGAAACGGCGCATTGGCCTGCGTCTCGGCGAGAAATTTCTGCCAGAGCAGCGTGCTCGACACGAGCCGCACCACGCGCTTGCGCTTGAGCAGGTAGAAGATCACCACGACCGGCAGCGTGGCGGCGAAGATGAGGGCGGCGGGCGCGAGGAAACTCACGGGCTTCCTCCGAACAAATTGTTTAACCACGGAGACACGGAGACACGGAGAAGAATTTTATCTCCGTGCCTCCGTGTCTCCGCGGTAAACATCCGCGCCTTCATTTCCACACCTCCGCTTCGCGCAGTTGTTTCAGCAGCAGGTCCTCCAGTTTCGTGTCCGAACTCACGCTGAAGAAATGCGCGCCGCGGCTGGCGCTGAACTCGCGCAGGCGCTGGATGAAATTCTCGACCGTCTGCCGATACGACTTGAGGCGGAACTTGCCGAAGGTCACTTCCTGCTGCGCGCCGGTCTCGGCGTCCACGAGCCGGAGGTCGCCGAAGTTCGTCGGCGCGAGTTCGTCGGGCGCGAGGATTTGGATGGCGTTGACCTGGAAGCCGCGGGCGACGAGCGCGTTCAGGCCGGATTCGTAACCGGCGGGGTCGAGGAAATCACTGAGCACCACGGCGACGCCGGCCCGACGGGCTTCGAGCGCGCCGCGGCGGAGGGCTTCGTTGAGGTTCGCGGGACCGCCGGCGGTGAGGGCGTGGAGGTTTTGGAAAAATTGGAGCGAGGATTTTTTCCCACGCACGGCGCGCAATGCTCCGCGCGCCGCCGTTACAGCCGGGTTGTCAGGAAAAGGCACGACGCTCACGCGGTCGAAGCCGCAGAGGGCGACGTAGCCGATGGCGGCGGCAATCTGGCGGGCGAAGTCGAACTTGCGCGGCTCGCCGAAGTTCATGGACTCGGAGGCGTCGAGGAAGATGCGGACGGGCAGTTCGCGCTCCTCCTCGTAGAGCTTGAGGAAAAAGCGGTCGAGGCGGCCGTAGAGATTCCAGTCGAGGTAACGCAGGTCGTCGCCGGAGACGTAGTTGCGGTAGTCGGCGAACTCGACGGACTGGCCGCGCGCGCGGCTGCGGCGCTCGCCCCGGGCGGAACTCTTCGCGCGCCGCGCGGCGAGCAGTTGGAACTGCTCCAGGCGGTGCAGGAGGTCGGGGGTGAGGAGGGATTGGCCCATGTCTCTCAGGCGTTGTCCTCCAGCCAGCGGCGGATGACCCAAGTGTAGTCGTTGAACGTCAGCTCGTCCGGGTTGAGGCGGAGTTTCCGGCACAGGCCCGGCTTGTCGCGCTGAAATTTTTGATAGCGTCCGGCGATGACCGTGCTCGACGGCATCTGGCGGTGCGGCTCCGCGTCGCGCAACCAATCGCGCACCGCCTGGATGAGCTTGGCCGGCTTGCCGCCGTGCGCTTTTATGTCCTGACCGGCGATGTCGGAGAGGTAGCGTTGAAATCGGTAGCGCTCGCGGTCAAGGACGAGCGTGGATTTGCGCTTTTGCCGTCCGCTGCCAAAGCGTTTCGCACCAAGGAACAGCCCCAGTTCGAACGGCATGTTGAAACGCGGCAGGCCGGATTTCTTGTCCGGTTCCGTCCGCGAAATGTCATGCACGCCAAAGTCGCAGCCAGCGATGATGCGGGTGATTTTCTCGACGCGCACATGGCTACCATCCGACGCTTCGAGCGCGCAACGCGGCTCGTAGCCACAATCTATCACGCAGAAAACCAGCGCCTCGAAGAGCGGGCGGTAGTCCGCATCGAAGGGGACGTTGAGGAAGACGGCGTTAGCTGGCCGGGAGCGGGGCATGAGTCAGCTTTCGTTCGCGTTTGGTTTCGCGCAGCCACTTCATCGCCTCGTCCAACTGCCGGAGGGTGAAACTGTCCGGGCGGCCCCGCAACCGCGGCAGTTGGCGCCGGGCTTTGGCCTGCTTGTCGTTCGTCACGGTCAGTTTCATGCAGTCAGCTTACGGGGCGGGAAGTGAATTGCAAGTTTTGAGACGGTCACGGTCGCACTCGTCAAGGTCACTCGCGCCATCCGCGAGCTGTGGTGAAACGCATCAGGCATGGTTGTCGGTATTCAACGTATTCGCCCTAGACAAAAACTCGCGCAGTTCCTTTCGATGATCGAAAAGCCAGTCAGAACAATTCTGATAGGAAAGCTTCAGGAAGGGAGGGCGGTGACCGAAGTTTTCGGTGTTCGTTACCCATCTACTCATAGCCTGGCCGGCCCCGACAACGACGCCCGGGTAATCAACGAGCAACACGAACTTGACGCGGGTGCAGAGTGACAGCACTCCCGATAACCGATGAACATGCGCTTGTAGAAACAAGTGCAACGCTGGCCGGTCATCAGGTTGCATCTCCCTTGGCCTCCACGTTGGATATGGACACACATCCACATGAGCTGTGTTCGTGTCGTAAGAGCTACCAATGCATAGCAACCCTTTCTCCAACGGATCGAACCAACGATGCGGTGCCGGGTCCGGCAAGTCGAAGTAGTGGATCAACCGCGTGGTCAGTTGCGAAGCACTGTGCGGGGTATGCCAGTATCTCTCCTCTGAAAACTCGGCGTGCGACGGGTTCAACGCGACAGTCAACACTTCAGCCTGACGAATGTCGCCAAAGAAGGGGATTGGGTGAAGGTATTTTGAGGGCGGGAAGAAGTGCGGATAGTGATTCCGCAGTTCGACAAACAACTGCATTTCTCGGTCTACAATCTTGGTAAGGGCGTGAAGCATGAGAGAAGTGACGGACTCATGCTTTTACCGGCTCGGCATTTTTCGCCACGTCCTTCAACACCTGCGTCACGACGTGGTCGGTCGTGATGCCCTCGGCCTCGGCCTCGAAGTTCAGGATGAGCCGGTGGCGCAGCGCGGGCGCGGCGACGGCGTGGATGTCCTCGAAGCTGACGTTGAAGCGGCCCTGCGTGAGCGCACGGACTTTGGCGCCGAGCACGAGACATTGCGCGCCGCGCGGGCTGCTGCCGAAACGGAGGTATTGGCTGGCGATGGGCACGGCGGTGTCGGTCTTGGGATGCGTTGCGAG
>JACQFS010000017.1 GCA_016199935.1 Verrucomicrobiota bacterium | reverse complement strand
CTGCTGCGCGAGGCGGCGGAGAAATTCCCGAACGACCCGCGCGTGCAGTTCGCCATGCTCACGGCCAATTCCAACAGCATCGCGCTTTCGCCGGAGGAGCGTCGCAAGTGGCTCGAAGCTTTCAAGCAGAGCGCGTCCGACAATTCGCTGCCTGCGCTGCTCTCCGCGCGCGAGTATTTCAAGGCCGACCAACCGCGCGAGGCGGTCAACGAACTCACTGCTGCGCTCGGCCCCCGCCACTACAACGACTTCGTGCGCGAGTCGGTGCAGAGCGCGGAGGAGGCGTATCTCGGCGCGGGTTGGTCGCCGGCGGAGGCGAAGGCTGTCGCGATGACGGGCGCGCTGCTGCCACAATTGTCGGAGCTGAACGGGCTTGGCAAAAGTCTCGTGGCACTAGAGCAGCAATACCGCACCGCGGGCGATACCGCGACCGCCGACGGCTTGGCGATGACCGGCATCCAGATCGGCCGGCAGTTGAATGACAGCAGCAGCCCGACGCTCATCCAAGAACTCGTCGCCATGGCCATCGAGCGTCGCTTCCTTAGCAACGCAAGTCCCGCGTTCATTGACGGTCCGGCGCGGTTGGCCCAACTCGACGCGCGTCGGCAGGCTATCAAGCAGGCGACTGCGGCGGACACGATGCAACTGATCCGGTCCGGCAGCGAGGCGGAGATCATCTCCTACTTCGACCGCGGGAAACTCTATGGCGAATACAACGCGCTGCTCTGGCTCCAGCAGCGGCAGACGAACGCGCCGTGAATTGGAGCGCGGCATATATGCCGCTTCACCGCACTGAGGTCTCGCGGCCTGAGGACACCAAACGGTGATTCACGTTGAAGCGGCATGAACGCCGCGCCCCGCTCACGGCACCGCCCGCTTCAGCAGATTCTCCGTGATCTTCTGCACGCGCAGGTCGGGGCCGTGGGGACGGTTCCAGTGTGACCACGGGAGCATGTGGCCGGGAGGTTTGCTCAGGCCTTGTGACCAGAAGATGGTCGCGGCGTTGAAGACGAAATTCTTCTTCGGACCGGGATAGATCGTCGCCGTCCAGTGTTGCGCCACCGCGCCGCTTTTCCAGGCGGTGCCTTCGGCCACGACTTCGAGGCCGGGAATTTTCGCCGGGTCGCCGTGATACTCCCAGCCGACAAGGCCGGGAATGCGGTCGCCCTTTTTCATGCCAGTGCCGGCGAACATCCAGTGCTCCGGCTTCGCGCAAAACCAATCGCCACCGCCGTTCACCGGAATCACGTTCACCGCGCCCATGAGCAAACCTTCGTCGGGGCCGGTGAATGGAAACTTCTCCTTGTCCTCGGATTTTTTCCGGTGCCGGTCGAGTCCGCCGTAGGGCGCGGCGCGGGTGATGATGCGGTTGGGTCGGCCGTCGGACGATGCACGGAACGGCGTGACCCAGCACACGGCATTTCCGGAAAGGAACATCAGGTTCACGCCGGCGTCGCGCAGCTTCATCGCGGCGTGATACGCGCGCACGTCCCAGTATTCGTCGTGGCCGACGCTGAGAAAGGTTTTGCACTTGAGCGCGCGCTCGGGCGTGAGGAAGTCCGACTGCGAGCAGTAGCTCACGTCGTAGCCGTGCTGCTCCAGCCAATAGGCGAGCGGAAATTCCCAGCACAGCCACTCGCCGCTGCCGATGCTCTGCGGGTTGTCGTAAATCTGGCGATACTTCCCGTAAGGCCGGTCGAAGCTCACGTCGGTGTTCGGGCCGCTCACCCAGCCGGGCGCGCTGTCGGCGTCGTAGAGCGAATACTCGTCGGGCCAGCGGTTGTAGGCCTGCCAGGTGTTGTCGCTGCACTGGAACAAAATGTCCGCCGGCCGGTCGTCGCGCACGATGAAGACGAAGTAGCTCTGCCAGTAAGTGTCCTTGTCCGTGCGCTTCTCCCACACGGTGCTCAGGCGGCCGAGATAAACGCCGCTCGGCCAGTCGGCGGGAATCTTCAGCGTTGTGCAGGGCGACCATTTGCATTCGCGCAGGCGCTTTTTGCCGACGGGCGGGTCGGGCTGCTTCGTCCCCTGAAACGGTCCGAGCTTCGTCATCAACCGCGCGCCGCGTCCGCCGTAGTAGCCGGTGCGGAAAATCTCGATGGTGAAGCGAGCCGGCACGCTCGTGCTCACCATGATGTCGAGCGACTCGCCGGCGGCGACGGATTGCTTGGAGCAATAGCCCTCGATGAGCGGCGAGCGGAAGCCGGCGGACTTGTCGAGCCGCGCGCGCGTGAGCTGCCAGTCGCGCGCGCCCGTGCGGCGGTTTTCGCGGGTGATGGGGGAGTCGGTTTTCATACGAATGGCGCGCGCAAATCAAACGGACTGCGGCGACACAACCACACTGCGCCCTCACCCCAGCCCTCTCCCGGAGGGAGTGGGAGAAACGCATCCTGTCTTTCTGCAACCGGGGCGTACACCCACTGCGAACGACTGGCGAAGATTCTCCCTCTCCCTCCGGGAGAGGGCCGGGGTGAGGGCGATTGGGAATGTGCCAGCAGGGCGCGCATTTGAATTCATCTCATCGCCGCGCGCATCACGCCGTCCTCGATGGCGACGGCGCTCAACGTCGCCGCGGTGCCGGTCTTCACGGCGTAGCCGAACTCTTTAAGCGCCTCGGTCTCGCCCACGGGCCATTCTTTCTGAAACTCCAGCGTCGCATTGCCCTCGGTGTGGACGCGCGGGGCGTCCATCGCGGCGTCGAGCGATTTGCCGAGCACGACGGACTGCGTGAGGAATTCGAAGATCGAGTTGGGAATCTTGCGCCCGCCGCGTCCGCCGACGGCGATGACGGGCCGTCCGCCGCGCGTGATGAGCGCGGGGACCATATTGTGGAGCGGCTTCTTGCCGGGGCCGGGCGCGTTCGGATGGGCGGGGTGCGGATCGAAGCGCGACATGCCGTGGCCGAGCGTGAGGCCGAGGCCGGGCACCGCGACGCGCGCGCCGAAGCCGTTGCCGTGCGTGAGCGTGAGGGCGATGAAATTGCCCGACTTGTCCACGGCGCTGAAACTCAAGGTGCCGCCGTGGTCCTGCGGCGAGATGGCGTGCGTGAGGATTTTTCCCGCCTTCACCGTCGCCTGAATTTTCTCCGCGCACTCGCGGGCGTAATCTTCCGAGAGCAGTTTCGCCTGCGGCACTTTCACGAACTCCGGATCGCCGAGAAGCGTGAGCCGGTCGCGCCACGCGAGGCGCATTGCTTCGAGTTGCGCGTGCGTGCGCGTGAGGCCGGCGGGCATTTTCTCCCAGCCCATCGCCTTGAGGATCGCGAGCATCTGCAACGTGGTCAGCCCGCCGCAGGTGAGCGGCACGGTGTGGATGGTCCGGTCGCCCCACTTGAGCGCGAGCGGCTCAACGAGACGCGGCCGATGCGCGGCGAGGTCTTTGGTCGTGACCAGCCCGCCATTTTTCTGAAAAGCCTCCGCGATGCGTTGCGCGATGTCGCCGCGGTAGAACGGCTCCACCGAGTTCGCCTGCGCGAGCGTTTCAAGCAACTCGGCCAGCTCGGGATTCCGATAAGTCGCACCGGCGGCGAGCGGCTTGCCGTCGGGGAAATAGATTTTGCGCGAGCCTGGGTCGTTCTCCATCTGCGCGGCGGCACCCTTGATGGCTGTCGCGGCATTTGCCGCGATGGGGAAGCCATCGCGCAACAGTTTGATCGAAGGCTGGAGGGCGGCGCTGAACGGGCGCGAGCCGAACTTTTGCACGACGAGATGCAGTCCCGCGATGAGTCCCGGCACGCCGGTGGCCAGCCAGCCGAATTCGTTTTTGCGTCCCGGCACTTTGCCATCGGCACCGGGCTTGAAGATGTCATCGCGCATCGCGGCTGGCGCGGTGGTGTTGGCGTCGAGCGACGTGATTCGTCTGCCGCCGTCGTGGGCAATCATTGCGTGCGCCGCAAAGCCGCCGACGCCGGTCTGGTGCGGCTGCCTAATCGCGCCCGCGAGCGCAGTGGCGACGAGCGCATCGAAAGCGTTGCCGCCGTCGGCGAGAATCTTCGCGCCTATGTCTTCCACGAGCGGTTCGCCCGCGACATAGCCGATGGAACTTCCCGGGCGCGGCGCAGAGGAGGCGATGCGGGGAGCGAAAACTCCGAAGGCGAATGCGCCCGCCGTGCGGCGCAACATTGTCCGGCGGTTGATGTGTGTGCTCATTTGGAATGTCCGTTTGATTCAGGCGATGGCGCGCTTCAGCAGATTGTCCGTGATGCGCTGCACGCGTTCGTCGGGGCCGTGCGGGCGTGACCAGTGCGACCACGGGAGCATGTGGCCGGGCGGGTCGCCCAAGCCCTGCGCCCAGAAAATCGTGGCGGCGTTGAAGACGAAATTCTTTTTCGGGCCAGGGAAAATCGTGGAGGTCCAATGCGCAGGCTTCACGCCGCCGGCCCAGACGAGTCCTTCGGCCACGACTTCATTGCCGGGAATTTTCGCGGGCGCGCCGTGATGTTCCCAGCCGACGAGGCCGGGAATCGAATCTCCCTTCTTCATGCCAGTGCCCTCGAAAATCCAGTGGCCGGGCTTCGTGCAGGCCCAGTCGCCGCCGCCGTTGAAGGGCACGATGCTCCGCGCGCCCATAATGAGGCTCT
This sequence comes from Verrucomicrobiota bacterium, assembly GCA_016199935.1. Classification (GTDB taxonomy): domain Bacteria; phylum Verrucomicrobiota; class Verrucomicrobiia; order Limisphaerales; family JACQFS01; genus JACQFS01. The sequence continues at coordinate 1,763 of JACQFS010000017.1, read as the reverse complement.
CGTCGGGGCCGACGCGTTTGTATTCTTTGGTGAAGACGCGTTCCTCCTGCGCGACTTCCTCATCGGTGAGGCCGGCGAAGTGGCCCTCGCGCGTGATGATGCGATTGGCCGCGCCGCTGGTGGAGTTCGAGAACGTGCTGACGCCGAAGACGGAATTGCCCGAGAGCCACAGCACATTCACGCCGGCTTCGATGGCGCCTTTGACCGCGTGATATTGCCGCACATCCCAATATTCGTCGTGGCCGACGCTGAGGAACGTTTTGCAGCGCGTGATCTGCGAGGCGTCGAGACAGTCACTGTTCGAGCAATAGGTCACGTCGTAGCCCTGCTGCTCCAGCCAGTAAGCGGCGGGGAACTCGAAGCAGAGCCACTCACCGCTACCAAGCGACTGCGGGTTCTCGTAAATCTGCGCATACTTCGCGTAGGGCCGGTCGAAGCTCACCGCCACGTCGCGCGCGTGCGCGCCGCGCGGGTCGGTGTAGAGCGAGTAACTGTCGGGCCATTTGTTGTAGGCCTGCCAGGTGTTGTCGCTGCATTGGAAGAGAATGTCGGCCTTGCGCGTGTCGCGGACGATGAAGACGACGTAGTTCTGCCAGTAAGGCTTGTCGGTGGCCTCGGAAATGGTCGTGAGCCGGCCGAGATAGACGCCGCTCGGCCAGTCGGCGGGAATCTTGATGGTCACGCTCCGCTCCCATTTGCATTCGCGCAATCGCTTGGGGCCGATCTCCGGGTCGGGCTGCTTCTTTCCGTTCAGCGGGCCGAGCACGGTCATCAATCGCGCGCCGCGTCCGCCGTAGTAGCCGGTGCGGAAAATTTCGATGGTGAATTTCGCCGGTGGATTGGCGCTGACGAAAATGTCGAGCGACTCGCCGGCGAGCACGGACTGGCGCGAGCAATAGCCCTCGATGTTCGAGGCACGGAAGCCGGCGGCCTTGTCGAGGCGCACGCGGGTGAGCTGCCAGTCGAGCGACCCTTCGCGGGCGCTCTCGCGGGAGATGAGGTTTGGCTTGGCGCTGGTGGGCTTGACCGGCTCAGAGGCGCAGCCGGCGGCACCGGCGAGTGCGAGGGTCGAGCTGGTTTTGAAAAAATCGCGCCGGGTGAACGTGGCGGGCGTCTTCGCGGGCTTCATGGTCTGGTGGTGACGGCAGAGGTATGACGGAAACTCCGGTGCCCGCCAATGAACAAAAATGGTTTTCCCCGCACGTTTGTTGTCGTCGGCCATCGCCAAACTTGACGGCCCCTCCGCGCTTCCCGACGATGCGGCCATGTTTCCCCGCCAATCTCGCCGTGATTTTGTCAAAGCGTGCGCCGCGTTGCCGCTGCTTGGTGCCGCCGGCACATTCAACCTCCACATCCGTGCCGCCGAGGCAAAGCAACCGTTCGCGACGGACAACGAGAAGATCAACAAGGCCCGCGAGGTTGCGCTCGGCGTGCTCAAGCCGACGGCGAAACAATTGGAGCACGGCCTGCGGCTGCACGCGGAGTCGCTCGTGTTCGAGAGCTACGGCTTCGCGCCGCGCGCGGCGGTGGACGGGGAGAAGTTTGCGGCCGCCGTCGAGTCGGGCGCGAGCGAGGCGGAACTGACGGACTTGCGCGAGGAAATGTCCATGACGCGCTGGGCCACCGATGCGCGCGAGCGGAAGGAGTTTCTCGACGCGATGCACACTGCGGGCGTGACGTGCATTTTTCAGAACACCGGCGAAGAAGGCAGCGATCCCCTGCGGCTCATCAAGCGGCTGGCGCGTTTCACGTTCGCAACGGAT
>JACQFS010000016.1 GCA_016199935.1 Verrucomicrobiota bacterium | reverse complement strand
GAGGCGGAGCGCGCGATCCTCGCCAAGGCGATGGCCAAGTCCGAGATCGCGCCGGCGAAGGAGTTGGTCGCCGCACCCGCGCCCGCTGCGACGCCGGCCCCAACCATCGCCAAGGCCGCGAAGCGCGCGATCGCCACGCCCGAATCACGGCCCGCGACCGTCGCGGTGGCGAGGACGCCGGCTGCACCCGCGCCGCCCGTGAACCAGCCGGCGTCCACTTCGTCCGTCGCCCTCGCGATGAACAGCGGCGCGACAACTTTCAAAGCGAAAGAGGTCGCGGCCCCCGAGTCCGGAGTGACGGTGAAGGGCAGGGCGTCGAACCTGAAGCTCGCGGTCGCAAATCCAACCGCCGATGCAGACAAGGCCGCGAGTTTTGAAAAGCCCGTCGCCAGCGCGCCCAAGCCCGCGCCGGCGGCGATGCTGGCCGCGCCGATTCCAATCGAGCCGACGGTGCGCGAGGCGCGCGCCGCGGTGGATCAGCCGCTGGCCGCGGAGGCGCTGCAGATCCGGCAGCAGTTCACGCAGGCGACCAATCGCACCCAGCTCCGCCGCAATTTCAACTCGCCGCCGACGCCGACGGTGCTCACCACGTTCACCGTGGAGAACCAGGGCCGCGCGTTGCGCATCGTGGACGCGGACGGGTCGGTTTACTCCGGGCTGCTGGGCGAGGTGCCGGTGGACCGTTACTCGGCGCCGCGCGCCGCGGCCAAGGGCGGCTTTCCGTTCCGCGCCGTCGGCACGAGCCGCACGTTCAACGACGAGGTCGTCTTCGACGGCACGCTCACGGTGCCGGCCGACGATGCCGCCGCCGCGCAAATCCGCGGACGCGTGACGCTCGGCGAGCGCGTGCAGACGGATGTGAACGCGACGGTGAAGAAGTGACGGCGGAGGAAATTTTTCCTGCGCTCAGTAGGCGGTCTTCGGCGGGAAGGCCATGTGCCAGCCGGTCTGGAGCATGATCGCGAGGTCCACGCTGATGGACCAGTTCTCCAGGTAGTAGATGTCGAACTGGATGCGCTTGATGAGCACGTCCGCGCTCGTCGCCTCGCCGCGGTAGCCGCGCACCTGCGCCAGGCCGGTGATGCCGGGCTTCACGAAAGCGCGGATGTGGTAGTTGCTCATGATTGCGGCGAATTCCTGGTTGTGCTCCTGGAGATGCGGGCGCGGGCCGACCACGCTCATGTCGCCCTTGAGCACGTTCCAGAACTGCGGCAGTTCATCGAGGCTGAACTTGCGCAGATACCGGCCCGCCGGGTAGATGCGCGGGTCGCCCTTGGTCGCCTGCCTCGCCGCTTCGATGTTCACGTGCATCGTGCGGTATTTCAAAATGTTGAAGGAGCGGTTCTGGAAACCCGCGCGCGGCTGGAGGATGAACAGCGGCCCCGGCGATTGCGCGCGCTGGCAGAGCCACACCACGACACTGGTGAACGGCAGCACGAACAGGATCACCGGCGTCGCCACCGCGACGTCCGCCACGCGCTTGAGGAATCGGTTGAACGGATTCTCCAGCGGCTCCTCGCGCAGCCCGATGAACAGCAGGCCGTCGTCCTCGAACCACGTGATCGGATGCCGGAACTTCGAGTCGAGGTCGCTGTGGACGATGAGCCGCACGCCGAGCAGTTCGCAGATGTTCGTCACTGACTGCAGCACGTGTGGAAACATCGGCAGCTCCACGAGGATCACCTGCGTCACGTCGTGCTCCCGCACCACGTATTCCAAATCCTCCATGCCGCCGAGCCAGCGCAGGCCCTTCACCTGTTCCACGCCCTCCTCGTCCGAAAGGAAGCCGATGGTCTGGATGCCGAGCGTCGCCTTGCGGTCGAGCCAGCGCGAGAGCGCCTCGATCTTCATCGCCGAGCCGATCAACAGCGTGCGCTCCTGCCGGATGCCGCGGAAGGTGACCTGCGCCAGCGCGTTCGGCAGATACTGGCTCGTCAGGAAGAGCGTCATGTAGAGCACCGGCAGGAAGCTGAACAGGAACGTGCGCGACATCACCGCGTCCTTGGTGGCGACGAGGAAGATGATGACGATGGCGGCGACGAAACCGGTCTGCTGGAGCGCGGTGCGGTGGTTGATGATGCGGCTCTTCTGGAGAAAATTTGCCTGCCGGTTGAGCCGCCGCACCGACTCGATCAGCAGCGCGACGTAGATGACGATACAATACAGCTCGTAGTTCTTGAGGTTCGCCGCCGGGGTGACGACCGTCTCGACGATGAGGAAATGCAGCCAGTAAACCAGCAGCACCAGCGTGAGCTGGGCGAGCACGAACAGCGTGTTGAGGCCGCGAATCCGTTGCGAAATCATAGCGTCGTCGGGCGCCCCGGCCAATCGGCCCGGCCCCCGGCCTTCACCGTCGCAGGACGGTGGCCAAGTTCTTCAAATTTTTGTTCTGAACCCCGCATTTGAGCGCGTCATCGTATGAATGGCGGGGGTGAAAGCAATCTTCAATTCGCCCCGATGGCAACCGGCCGGAGCGCGGCGTTTGGTGTCCACGCTTTAGCGTGCCGCCGCACCCGAAACCCTGAAGGGTGGACACCAAACGCGCCGCACCATCTTGCCGACAGTTTTCCTAACGAGCCAAGTCCGGTGCCGGCCGGCGACCGCTCACTCGATGGTGAGTTCCTTCTTGATGCCAAATTTCTGGACGCGCTTGCGCAGTGTGGCCCGCGTGATGCCCAGAAGTTTGGCGGCCTGCACCTGGTTGCCGTGGCACTCGGCCAGCGCCTGGATCACCAACTCGCGCTCGACGGCCGGGATGATCTTCAACTTCGGATCGTTGCGCGCCCAGCGGAAGAGCGTCTGCCCGAGCGTCTTCACGTCGAGCGGCACGCCCGCGGCGGTCGGCGAAGTGGCCGCACCCGCCACCGTTTTTGTCGCGCCCTTCGCGGGGAACGAACCGGCCATCACTTCCGGCGGCAACTCGCTCATCAGGACCACGTCCGACTTGGCGACGACATGCGCGCGCTGGATGACGTTCTCCAATTCGCGCACGTTGCCCGGCCACACGTGCGCCTCGAGCGCGGCGAGCGCGTCCTTGGAAATGGACTTGGCCTTCTGCTTGTGCGTGCGCGCGAACTTGCGCAGAAAATATCCGGCCAGCAGCTTGATGTCATCGCGACGCTCGCGCAGCGGCGGCATCTGGATGCGCACCACGTTGAGCCGGTAGAACAAATCCTCGCGGAACTCCTTCTTCGCCACGGCGGCTTCGAGCGGTTTGTTCGTCGCGGCGATGATGCGCACGTCCACCTGGATGGGCGTGTTGCCGCCGACGCGCTCGAAGGTGCCCGACTGCAGCACGCGCAAAATTTTCGTCTGCGTCGTCAGGCTCATGTCGCCGATCTCGTCGAGGAAGATGGTGCCGAAGTTGCACTGCTCGAACTTCCCGATGCGCCGCTCCGCCGCGCCGGTGAAGGCCCCGCGCTCGTGGCCGAACAATTCACTCTCCAGCAGATTCTCCGGGATGGCCGCGCAGTTGATCGCGATGAACGGCTGCTCCGCGCGCTGGCTGTGGTTGTAGATCGCGCGCGCGACCAGCTCCTTGCCGGTGCCGCTTTCGCCCGTGATGAGCGCCGTCGCGTCGCTCGTGGCGAGCTGGCCGATGAGCTTGTAAACGCTCTGCATCGGCTCGCTGCGGCCGACGATGCCGAGGTCGTAATCCTCCGAGTCGAGCAACGGCTCGTAGCTCACCACCTCGCGCATGTCGCGCGCGGCCTTGAGCGCGCCGAAGACGATCTCCTTGAGCTTCGGCACGTCGAAGGGCTTGAGCAGATAATCGTAGGCGCCGAGCTTCATCGCCTCGATGGCCGTCTGCGTGGTGCCGTAGGCGGTCATCATGATCACCGGCAGCTTGGCGTTCGTTTCGCGCAGACGGCGGAGCGTCTCGAGCCCGGTGATGCCGCCCATGCGCACGTCCATGATGACGAGGTCGGGCTTCACCTTGGGGATGAGCTTGAGCCCTTCCTCGCCGCTGGCGGCGGTGGTGAGGTGGATCTCGGGCGAATCAAAGATTCGCTGGAAGGAATATTGAACGTCCTCCTCGTCGTCAATTAGCAGCAGTTTGTCCATCGTGAGTTGCCCCGGCAACGAGCGCAAAAAGTAACACCCGCTTTCCAAATTGCAGCAGAAAAGACGGCCATGAATGGTTCAAATGCGAGCGCGCCGATCCAAAAGGCAGACAAATGCGTCATTCCGCCGCGAGCTTTTGTTTCACCCACTCCTTCGCCTCCTCCGCCGTCTTCAACTCCTCCGCGAGCTGGCGGTCGCGCAGTTCGTGCAGCAGCTCGCCCATGCGCGGGCCGGGGGCGACGCCCAGCGCCATCAGGTCCGCGCCGTTGAGCAGCGGCGGCTTGAGCTGCGGCTGCCGCGCCAATTCCTCGGCCTGCGCTTTCACAAACTCGTAATGGTCCAGCCGCCGGTGCGAGCCGAGGCAATCCGCGCGATGCAGCGCCATCTCCAGCGGGAACGTCTCACGCAGGATCATCCGGCGCAGCGTGGCCTTTCGCATCTGGAGCACGTCCTTGAACTGCATGTGATGCAGCACCGCGGCGCAGATGTCCTCGATCTGCTGACGCGGAAATTTCAGCCGGCGCAAAATGGTTTCCGCCAGCTCCGCGCCGATCTTCTCGTGACCATAGAAATGAATCGCGCCCGTCGCCGCGTCGCGCGAGGCCGTCAGCGGCTTGGCGATGTCGTGCATCAACACGGCCCACGGCAATTCTTCGCCCGCGTCCGCCGGCAGTTGCTCCAGCATCAGGCACAGGTGCTCGAACACCGTCCCCTCCGGGTGATGATCCGCCGACTGCTCGCAGCCCACGGTCGCCTCGACCTCGGGCAGCACGTGCCGCAGCAGGCCGCTCGCGCGCAAGAGCCGCAGCCCGCGCGCGGCGTGCGGCGGACGGAACAGCTTCATCAACTCCTCGCGCACCCGCTCAGCGGCGGTGCCGGAGATTTTCTCCGCGTGCGCCTGGAGCGCGGCAAAAGTTTCCGCCTCGATTTCAAAACCAAGCTGCGCAGCCAGCCGCACCGCGCGCAGCAGCCGCAGGTAATCCTCCGCGAACCGCTCCGCCGGCGCGCCGATGGTGCGGATGACGCGCGCCTTCAGGTCCGCCTCGCCACCGACCCAGTCGTGCAGCTTCCCGGTGACGGGTTCGAGGAAGAGGCCGTTGATGGTGAAGTCGCGCCGGCGCGCGTCTTCGACGGCGTCGGTGAACTCCACGTGCTCCGGCCGGCGGCCGTCGCGGTAGTCCGCCTCGGCGCGGAACGTGGCGACCTGGAACTCATGCCCGCCCTCGCGCACGATGATGACGCCGAATTTTTTCCCGACCGGAATGGTTTTGCGGAACAGCGCCTCGATTTCGTCCGGCTTCGCGCCGGTGGCGATGTCGAAATCATGCGGCTCCTTGCCGAGCAACTGGTCGCGCACGGAGCCGCCGACAAAGAACGCCGCGTGCCCGGCCTGCTGAAGGCGGGCGGCGATGGTGGTGGCGGTGGCGCGGAGGCTCACGCGGAAGGTATGAAGGATGAGGGATGAATTATGAAGGCGGAATTCCGATGAATTGCGATTCCGCGGGGAGCGGCGACATTTTTGTCGCCGTCGTTTTCCAATTGGAATGACGAACTGCTGTCCGACCCACCCGAAGCCGTCTGGCAACAGGTCGCCCCGCTGCTCGACGCCGCGGGATGAAATGGTGGAAGAGCCGATGGTCGCGACGGCTTGAAACGGCCCCCTTCAGACGAGTTCCAGCATCTTGCCCAAGCTCGTGCGCAGTTGTTGTCGGGCTCGGTAAATCCGCATCTCCACGGCCTTGGGCGAGCAATCCAGAATCACGGCGATTTCCACCTGCGACCGGTCCTCGTAGGCCGCGAGGATGAGCGGGGTGCGGAGGTCTTCGGGCAAGGCGGCGACCGCGCGGCGCACGAGTTCACCACGCTCCTCGCTTTGGAGGGATTCCACCGGCGAGGGGCGCGACTCTGGCAGGCTCTCGCGGAAATCATCGCCCGTGGCTGGATTCTCGCTCTCCAAGGAAACCTGTGGATGCCGCGTTGCCGAACGCTGCCGGTCGCGGGCGAGGTTCGTGGCGATGGTGTAGAGCCAGGTCGAGAACTTCCCGTCGCTTCTGAAATTGCCGCGATGCTGATGGACGCGGAGGAAAGTTTCCTGCGCCAGGTCGGCGGCCTCGTCCTCGTCGTGGAGCACGCGGTTAAGGTAGCCGAAGAGCCGGGGCGCGTGCCGCGCCATCAGTTCGTTCAACGCCGCGCCGTGGCCGCCCGCCAGCCGGGCCATGTCCCGCCGGTCCTGCTCATCCTCGCTGGCCGTGTTCATGGTTGGGCACGGACTACCGCTGGCTGGTCTCACGCTCAACCGTCAGGAAGGTCCGCCGTTGAACCCAGTCGAGGTAACGGCGGCCTTGCGCGGCCGGCATCGTCTGGCTGACCTCGAAGAAGTGTTGCAGCATGTCGCGCTGGCACTCGCCGCGCAGCTTGGCGGCGGCGGCGATGGCCTGTTCGATTTCCGGCGTCACCCGCCTGAGCCACGCGAGTTCCGGCTCGCCGCTCTCCAGCAGCGAGCGTCGCGATTCCGTGCCGGTGTAGTAGGTGCCGCAATACACGAACACGCCGACGGCCGTGCTGAGCAGCAAGATGACCGCGGCCCGCTTCATGCGTCAGGGGCGGGGCGATTGATACGGGTCCACCGACTGGACGTAACGGTGGCTGAGGGAGGCATCAATGAGCGCCACCTGTTCGTGGGCCTGTGCCCACCCGGCGGAAAATCCCGCCGCCGTGAACACCGCCACGCAGGCCGCGGCAAACGCCGGTCGCGCAAACAGGATTCGGATCGCAGCGGCCAGACTTTGCCGGACACCCGGCGCGCTGGCCTTGGCTTCGCTGGCCGCGATGCGCCGCCAGACTTCCTCCTGAAAGCGTGGCGGCAGGGTGGCATTGACCTTCCACTCGCCGAGAGTTTTCTGAAGCTTGGCGTCGTCGCCGGTGGGTTGCGTGGGATTCATGGTTAAAATACGGACGGCGGTTGGCCCCGCCGTCCGTGCGTCAGGTAATTCGTTTCAAACGATCCGCGCAAGCTTACTTCACCGGCGCGACTTGAAACTCCTTGGTGGGCGTGCCGAGCAGGTCGCGCACTTTGGGCATGGTGGCGCCCACGTCGCGGTTGAGCCGGTCTTCGGTCGTGCCGGGCACGGTGCGCAGCGAGTGGGCGAAGGCCCGGCCCGCCGGCGAACCGAGGGCCACGTTGCGGTCGAGCATGTCCGCCGTGGTCCCGCTGACATGGATGACCTGACTGGCTTTTGCGCGCGGCGACATGATCGGTTCATCGGCCACCGCGCGGATGGCCGGCACGAACGTCACGGCGACGAACGCCGCGAGCAGGAT
>JACQFS010000237.1 GCA_016199935.1 Verrucomicrobiota bacterium | reverse complement strand
GCGGGCTTCGGTCGCGCGAACGATTGGGACGTGTTGAAGGGTGACGAGTTCAAATCGCGCTGGCCCGGCGGCGTGAACCTGCGCGGCGACTACTGGCAGAATCAGGCCGCGTTTTTTTGGAGCGACTTGAACGGCGACGGGCGCGCGCAGCCGGGCGAGGTGAAGATTTTCAAGGAAGGCGTGAGCGGAATCACGGTGATGCCGGACCTTGCGTTCGTCGCGAGCCGCGTGACGGACCGCACGGTGCGCTTCGCGCCGGTGAAATTCACCGAGGCCGGCGTGCCGCTGTATGATTTTGCGAAGGGCGAGGTGCTTGCGCGCGGCGTGGCGGCCCCGCAAAGCAGCGGCGGCGATCAGGCGCTCGTCGCGACGAACGGCTGGACGGTGGTGACGCTCGGCGTCGCGCCGTTCGCGCCGGCGTCAGTGTGCGGCGTGTTCAAGGGCGAGGCGCGGTGGTCGTATCCGAACGTGTGGCCCGGCCTGCACGCGTCGCACGAATCGCCCGCGCCGGACCGGCCGGGGATGCTCATCGGCGCGACGCGCTTGCTCGGAGGATTCATCGAGCCGCGCGGCAGTGACGCCGGGCCGCTGTGGTGCGTGAACGGCAACATGGGGCCGATGTATCTCTTCACTGCGGACGGACTTTTCGTGCGCACGCTGTTTCAGGATTCGCGCCAGGGCAAGCCGTGGTCCATGCCGGTCGCGACGCGCGGGATGAAACTCAACGAGCTCACGGCGCACGACGAAAATTTCTGGCCGACGATCACGCAGACTTCCGACGGCGTAATTTTTCTGTGCGACGGGAGCCGTTCGAGTCTCGTGCGCGTGGACGGTTTGGAAACGCTGCGCCGTCTTCCCGAGAGCGAAGTGCGCGTGGGCGAGAGCGAGTTGAAAGCGGCGAACGAGTGGATGCTGCAAAGCGAACTCGCGCGTCAGAAAAATTCCGGCACCGAGACGCTCGTCGTCGCGCTCCGCGATCGCGCGCCGAAGGTGGACGGAAAACTCGACGACTGGAGCGGCGCGCAGTGGGCGGTGATCGACAAGCGTGGCGTGAAGGCGTGGTTCAACTCGGACAGCAAACCCTACGACGTGTCGGCGGCATTGTGCGTGGCCGAGGGAAAACTTTTCGCCGCGTTCCGCACGGGTGACCAAATTCTTTTGAAAAATTCCGGCGAGCTTCCGAACGCGCTTTTCAAAACCGGCGGCGCGCTCGACCTAATGCTCGGCACGGACGCGAACGCGGATCCGAAACGCACGTCGCCGGTCGCGGGAGATTTGCGCCTGCTCGTGACGCAGGTCGAGGGCAAGCCGCGCGCGCTTATCTATCGAGCCGTGATCGCCGGCACGCGCGAGCGGGATCGTGTGCCGTTCGCGTCGCCGTGGCGCACGATTTATTTCGACCGCGTGGAGGACGTGAGCCGCTCGGTGACGCTCGCGGACGCGGACGGGAATTTCGAGTTCGCGATTCCGCTCGCGGCACTCGGCCTGCGCGCGGAGGCGGGCGCAAATTTTCGCGGCGACGTCGGCGTGCTGCGCGGGAGCGGCGGACAGACGTTGCAAAGAATCTATTGGAGCAACAAGGCGACCGGCATCACGGCGGATGTGCCAAGCGAGGCGGTGCTCACGCCGCAGTTGTGGGGGCGGATGGTGTTCCCCAAGTGAACTCCCGAGCGATCCGGGCTCATCCAGGTGATCCGATTATGAGCGCACCCAGACGCGGAGGCGGGGCAGGAATCGGTGGATTCGCTGGCGTTTTGAAAGATACCGCGCAAAACCTGCGCGCGGTGAATAACTCGCGCCAAATAGTCTGAGTTTGTAGTTGAAACGTGGGCCAAAAAATCCGTAAATAATCTCACCCTTTGCACGACGTGTGAGTAAGTTTGCCGACAAAACCCATCGGTGCCCCGACCAAACCATTCGGGGCCGTTCCATTCCAATCCTTGCTGTTCCCATGAAGACCTATTCCCTCCTCCTCGGATCCCTGTGCGCCGCGGCGCTGTTCCTCCTCGCGCGCGGCGCAAACGCCCAGACCACGAACGACTGGATTGACGGCTCCACCGGCTTGTGGAGCACCACGGGCAACTGGACGAACGCGCCCGACGCCACCGGTGTCTATCAGACCAACGTGATCCAACTCTACGGGTCGGTTCCCTACTTTACCACCAACGATCTCTCCACCACGGGCGAGGCGGTGAACACCTATTTGATCCATCGTCTTGAACTTAACAACGGCGTGGACGGAGTGGTGCTGAACGGCAACGCGCTTCGTTTCACCAACGACCCGGTCAACGTCGTGTCGGCGATGCTTCTGCAAAACGGCGCGGGTGGAATCATCATCTCGAACGCGATCGATCTCGGCAGCGATTTGATTCTCGGCGGCGACGGCGCCGGCATCGTTACGAATGCAGGCATCATCGGTAACAGCATCAGTCCCTTCGGTCTGATTAAGAACGGCGCCAGCAAATTTGTGCTCGCGGGCGCGAACACGTTCGCTGGATCGCTGGTCATCAACGCCGGCGTGATCAACCTTCGCAACGACAACGCGACCGGGAGCGGAAGCGTGAGCGTCACAGCGGCGGGTGCGGCGTTGGAGTTGGAAGGCGGCATTGCGACGCAGGGAGCGGTGGCGCTGACGTTGAACGGTGACGGCATCTCCTCGGGCGGCGCGCTGCGGAACATCTCCGGAGCAAATACCTACGCCGGGGCGATTACGCTGGGCAGTGCGTCGCGCATTAACTCGGATGCCGGATCGCTGGCGTTGAGCGGCAGCATCACCGGCACGGGTCAGGCGCTCACCGTTGGCGGTTCGGGTAACACGACGATTAGCGCCGGCATCAACACCAGCACCGGCGGATCCCTGACCAAGGACGGCTCGGGCACACTGTTCATCAGTGCCGCTGGTAATTACACCGGTGCGACCCTGATCAGCTTGGGTGTTGTGAACGCCCAGAATTCCAGTGCGCTCGGGACGTCGAGCGGGGTCACGGTTTCCGGCAGCGGTGCGGCGTTGCAATTGCAGGGCGGTGGCGTTGCCATCGGTTCAATTCCACTTTCACTCACGGGCACGGGCGTTTCGGCCGACGGCGCGTTGCGAAATATCAGCGGCGCGAACAGCTACGCGGGTGCGATCACGCTCCTCTCAGATTCCCGGATCAATTCTGACGCGAGCACCTTGACACTGACCGGCGGCATTACCGGGACTGGGGCCATTTTGCGGATTGGCGGTTCCGGCGACACGACTATTGGCACTACCGGCATCAATACCAGCGCCGGTGGTTCCTTGATCAAGGACGGCACCGGCCGTTTGACCTTAACCGCCGCGGACAACTACACCGCCTCGACCGTTGTCAACGCGGGTGCGTTGAACATTCAAAATGCGACCGCGATCAACAACTCAAGCGGCGTCACGGTGAACGGCGGCGGTTTGGAATTGCAAGGCACCCTCGCCACGATCACCACGCCGCTCACGTTGAGCGGCGATGGCGCGACGGCGGGGACGGGCGCGCTGCGCAACATCAGCGGCAACAACAACGCCTCCGGTTTGGTGACACTCGGGAGTGATGCGCGGATCAACTCCGACGCGGGCACGCTGACGCTTTTCGGTTCACCGATCTCCATCACGAACAGCGGCACGCAAAACCTCACGGTCGGCGGCGCGGGCAGCATCCTCATTTCCAATTCGATTGGCCTCGGCACCGGCACGCTGACGAAGGACGGCGCCGGCACCGTGACCATCAATGGCCACAACACCTCTTCAGGGAGTGTGACGGTCAGCAACGGCACGCTGCGTGGTAATGTATATAGCGGGTTGGGCGGCGGCGTGGTTGCGACGGTGGCGACGAACGGTTTCGGCACGGGAGCGATTACGCTGGCGGGAGGCACGCTGAGCATGAACCCGGTGGCCTCGGTGGCGACCAACGGTTTGACCGGGCGGTATTTCACCAATGGCACGGCCGGCGCTCCCACGGCTAACAACTACGGCTCCGCGCCCATTCTCGGGGCCGCGCCGGTGGACGTGCGGACCTACGCGAACCTCAATTTCAACGATCTGCTGGCGGTGCTGCCGGGCGCGCCGACCACGAACAACTACGGGATTCAGTTCGTCGGCAAGCTGTTCATCACCAACGCGGGGCCGACCACGTTCCTCGTGGCGACGGACGACGGGCACCGTATGTATATAGATGGAGTGCTCGTCAATGACCGCACCGGCAACGGTTCATCCACCAACACCGTCAACCTTTCGGCGGGCCTGCATGACGTGCGGCTCGACTTCGGTCAGGGCACGGGCGGCAACTCGGTGGTGTTGAGCTACCAGTTGGTGGGTGCGGCGGGGTTCACGGTCGTGCCGACCACGGCGCTGTTCACGTCGGAGACCGGCAGCAACAACGTCATCAATCTCGGCAACGCGGTAAACCTCACGGCGGCGATGACTTCGACCATCGACCTCCAAGGCGCGAACTTCACCGCGGCCGGATTCAACAGCCTGAACCCCGGCGCGAGCGCCAACTTGACCGTCAGCGGCCTGGCGGGCAAGACGCTCGTCTTCAGCAACACCACGTTCAGCGGCGGAACGGATACCCTGACTGCCACGCCGAACGTGTCGTTGGGCCGGTTGAACGACGGCGGAACGGCGGTGACGCTGAGCAAGCTCGGCAGCGGGCGCTTGATCCTCGATCAGACCGCCGTCGCCAACGTCATGGGTGGAACTTCGATCTTCGACATCCAGGCGGGCAGCCTCGTGCTCAATGCGAACGTCAGCACCAACGGATTCAATCCCGCCGGCGGCGCGACGATCCAACTCAACGGCGGCAACCTGATCGTGGACACGAAATTTGGCTCGGTCAACCTGACCAATCCGCTGACGGTGTTGCAGAGCGCGACTCTGTCGGCAATCGCCAGCGGCGTGACCACGACGCTCTCGGGCACGAACACCCTTTCCGGCGGGTCGGTGCTGACACTGGACGTTCAGCAGCCGGGGGCCGCCGGAAACGCGACGCTCACCTTGGCGGGACCGATCCTCGGCACCGGCAGCCTGGTGAAAAACGGAGCGGGCCCGTTGAACCTGGCGAACAGCAACAATTTCGTTGGCTCGCTGACCATCAACCTCGGCACCGCGACCGTGACGGCGGACGCCGGCTACACCGGGGCGACCGTGGTGAACAACGGCGCGCTGACCGTCAACGGGGCCAACGGCCGGCTGTCGGGCACATCGTCGGTGACGTTGAACAACGGCACCACCCTGACCATCGGCGCGAATACGGACACCACGTGGCTGAACCGGGTGAAGGACGTCCAACCGCTGACCCTCAACCGGGCGACCCTGATTCTGAACGGTTCGCTCGTCGCGGGCGTCAACCGCGAGAACATCGGGGCGGACTTCATCTTCGGCGGCGGCTTGAACACGATCACCCTGGCGCCGGCAACTGGTGATCAGGTGGAACTGGCGACCGACGCACTGACGCGCAACAACTTTTCGACGCTGCTGGTTCGCGGCACCGGACTGGGGAGCAACGGGAACAACACGGCGCGCTTCTTCGTCACGAACACTCCCCCCGCAACCATCGGTGGCGGCGGGGCGACGGACAGCAAGACCATCAGCATCGTGCCGTGGGTCACGGGTGACACGGCCTCCGGTGGATCCGGGACAAACTTCGTGACCTATTCGGCCGCCAGCGGCATCCGTCCGTTGAACACCTCCACCGAATACGATCTGACGCCGATGTCGGGCACGTCCAGTTCGCGCAACTACAACAGCGCGGGTGAATTCTTCACCAACGGCAGCGCGACCGTCAACTCGCTCCGTCTGACTGGTGGCACGGTGGACTTGGGCGGCACGAACTCCACACTCACCCTGGGCAGCGGGGCGCTGATGTTCACCATCAACGCGACCATTCAAAACGGCACGGTGGCCTTCGGAGCGAATGAGGCCGTCATCCACTTGAGCCATGGCGCGGCCGTGACCGGAACCCTCAACACGAAGCTGACCGGCACCGGCGGTCTCACCGTCAACTCCAGCGGCACGGCAAGCACGCTGACGCTCGGGGGAAACAACAGCGGGTTGAGTGGCGTGGTGACGATCAACGGCAGCACGGTCAACATCGCGAATGATTTCAATCTCGGTGTCGCGCCCGGCGCGCCGACCGCCGGTTCGTTGAACCTGGCCAACGGCACGCTCAACGTGACGGCAGACATGGCGCTCAACGCCAACCGTGGCATCGCGATTCTGCCGGGCGGCGCCACGCTGTCGGCAGCGGCCGGCAACACCTTGACCTACGGGGGCGTCATCGCCGGTGCGAACACGAACACCTTCGCCAAGGCTGGCGCGGGCACCCTGTTGCTGACCGGCGCCAATACCTATCAGGGGCCGACCCTCCTCACGGCGGGCCGGTTGGCGATCACCAACGACAATGCGCTGGGTGCCTCGCCCGCGTCGGTGACCAACAACTTCATTTTCAACGGTGGCACTCTGGCGTGGAACGGGCCGTCCGACTCACTGACCAACCGCGGCCTCGTGCTGAGCGGCGCGGGGACGTTGGACATCACCTCGGGCAGCACGCTGACCGACTCCGTGCCCTTGACCGGTGCCGGCGCGCTGACCAAGGCGGGGGCGGGCACGCTGCTGCTCAGCGGCATCAACAGCAACTCGGGCACCGTGACGATCAACGGCGGCACGCTGGCGGTGCAGGGCAACTCGGCCACGATGCAGAGCGTGACATCGTTCCTGATCAACAGCAACGGGGTGCTGACCCTGGGCTCGACCGCGGACACCACCGCCAACCCGAACCGTCTCGGGGACGGCGGCTCGGTCATCGGGTTCTTCAGCGGTGGCGAACTGCGGCTCAACGGCTCGGATAACGCCGCGACGACGACGGAGGCGGTTGGAACCGTCACCAATTTCTTCGGCATGGGCACCATCACCCTGACCCCCGCGGCCACGCGGCAGGTTGAGTTGTCGGTGACCAATGCGCTGATGCGTCTGGCCGGTGGCATTGGCGCGGCGACGGGTGCCAATCCGGTCGTGCTGGTGCGCGGCGTCAATCTGGGCGGAACGGGCGCGGACAGCTCGCGGATTCTGTTTGGCGGCACGCCGACGACCAACAATTTTGGCGGCGGCGGCGCGGCGGGCACGACGACCATCAGCATCATTCCGTGGATGGTCGGCGACCTGTCTGCCACCGGCAGCGGCAACAGCCTCGTGACCTATGACGTCAACGGATTGCGCCCGCTGGCGGCCGGCGAGTATGAATCTGGATCGATCAACAACGCCACCACCGGCGGGGTGCCCAGCAGCACCACCAACTTCACGACCGCGGGCGGCGCGCTGACCGCCAGCCAGGGACTCAACGCCCTGCGCATGACCGCCGGCACCCTGGATCTCGCCGGCTTCACGCTCACCAACAACAGCGGGGCGCTGCTCTTCACGGGCGCGTCCTCGATCACCAACGGCGCGCTGATGTTCTCCAACACCGAGGCGATTGTGACCCTCGCCTCGGCCGCGCCGATCACGGTGGGCATCGGATCCGCGATCACCAACGGTCCCGTCGGGGTCAGCGGCCTGACGGTGTCGGCGACCACGGCGGGCAGCGTGCTGCTGCTGTCGGGGGCGAACACCTATTCGAACCTGGTGATCAACAGCGGCAAGGTGAACATCGGATCGGACGCGAACCTGGGTCTGGTGCCGACGGCGGCCAACGCGG
>JACQFS010000236.1 GCA_016199935.1 Verrucomicrobiota bacterium | reverse complement strand
TGCCGGAGTTCGCGCGCGAAGAAGTTTAGTGAAAGCGGGTCCGTGAGCGACGCATCGTAAGGGTGAGAAAAATTCGGCTCCGGCCACGGCGCGTCAGCATGCACGGCTGCCAGCAACGCAGTGACGGGAAGGGGAGAATTGCCGCCGCCGATCATGCCCGGTCGCAAGATTTTTCGTTGCCACGTCTCGAATGATTTCCGCTCCAGAGCGACGCGCGCGGCGTGGCGAATCCACGGATCGGCGTGGCTCAGATGCGGCCAGATGTCCGCAACGGTCAGCCTGGTTTCGTCCGGCTTGGGCGGCCGGTGCGATGCTTCCAGTTGGTGCCGCAGCTTGCGCAGTTCAGCGCACTTATTTTCCTCCGCGAGTTCCGCCGCATTTTTTTCCGGCTCCTTCTCCATTGGTCCGACGGAGCTCACGCGATACAGCCCCGATTGCGTCCGCCGGCCGCCGGTCACGAAATACATCGCGCCGTCGGGACCGAAGGCGAGGTCGGTGACGTTGAGCGGACGGCCGCTCACGAACGTCTCGCTCGTGCCGGTGTAGCTCGCGCCCGCCGGCTTCATGTGGACGGCGAGGATGCGGCCGTAAGCCCAATCGCTGATGAACAGCCCGCGCCGCCAGCGGTCGGGAAATTTCGCGCGCGTGCCGAACTCGATTCCCGTGGGCGAGCCGACGCCGATGTTCACCACGGGCGGCAGGCAGTCGGGCCGGAACTCCGGAAACGTGGCCGTGCTCCGACGCCAGCCGTAATCGCCGCCGCTCACGAGGTGCAGCACGCGCGTGGGCTTATACCACGGCGCGCCGATGTCGCGCTCGTTGTCGGCGTCGTAGGTGAAGGCCTCGCCGTCCTCGTTGAACGCCACGTCGAGCGGGTTGCGCAGGCCGCCGCAGAGCATTTCCCAATTCGTTCCGTCCGCGTCCGCGCGGAGCAGGTGGCCGAGCGGGAGGCGTTGCGCGAGGCGCGCGGGCGATTCGTCCCACGCGGCGGGGATGAGCTGGTCGGGGGCGAAAAAATTCGGCGGGCAATGCGACGTGGCTTTCGGAGTGAGCGTCACGTCGTCACCGTGGATGAGATAAATTTTCCCGTAGGGGCCGAGCTTCACGTGGTTGCGCCCGTGGCCGGTGCCGCCGTCGGTGTGGAGCAACTCCTGCGCGTCGTCGAACACGCCGTCGTGCTTCGGGTCGCGCAGGCGGAGGAGGACGTGCGAGCCATTCGCGGAGGCGTAGAGCGCGCCGTGGGCGTAGAGCAGGCCGCGACATTCGAGGAGCGTGTCGTTGATGACTTCGACCTTCTCCACCGCCGACCTGCCGAGCGTGAAGCGGAGCAAACCGCGCTTCTCCTTCGCGATGGTGAGGTGGCCTTGCGGATCGAAGGCCAGCGCGATCCATGAGTCTTCGCCGGGTTGCGCGGAGCGGAGCAGCTCGGCCTTGAAACCGGGGGGCATGGTGAGCGACTCGGCGGGCGTGGCGGCGTTCGCGCCCTTGGCGAGTTGCCAACTGTTGTAGGCGTCGAAGGCGCGCTTGGGATCGAACGGATCGGCCGCCGCGTCCGCGCTGGTGAGGCCGTGGCTCGCGACGCGCGTCCAGCTTTTCCCGTTGGCGGACGCGAGCCAGTTCGTGTCGGAAACAATCCAGTGAATGCGGCCCTGCGGCGAGGAGAGTTCGAGGACGAAGCCGAGCCGGTTTTGCGTCGCGGCACTTTGCTGAATGACCCGCACCGTGTTTTCGCCGGCGCGCACGTGCGGCGTGACGTCGAAGCCGGCGGCGCGTTCGCGGCCTTCGGCGTCGGCGACGGGTTGGCCGTTGAGTTCGACTGAAATTTTTCCATCACCGGCGACGAGCAGGATGGCCTTCAGATTTCCCGGCGCGTTGGTGAAAGTGTGGTGGAAGAAGCCGGGGGTGCCGGTGACCGATTGCGCCGCGGAAATCCACTCGGGCTTCGGGTAGTTGTTCGTCTCGGTGAAGGCGTGCGCGGGGGTCGGAGCGAAACACACGGGGCCGGCCAGCGTCAGAAGAATAGCCAGGCACCGCGAGGCGCGGATCGCATTCAGCCGGGAGTGCATGGCCGGTTTATACGGCGGCGCGGCGCGGAGTCCAAGCCTTTGCCCGGACGGTTTTGCGAAAAATAATCCGCGCGCGGCGTTTGAAAAAACTTTGCGGCTCTGGCATCAGTCGTGCGTCCAACGCACCGAAATTGAACAAGTTCATGATCGCGAAGCATCAACCGAAGGGCCGGGCCGCGCAGTGGCTCCTGCTGCTGACCGCGCTGTTCGTCCTGCTGCCGCTGGCGGTCGCGGCGGCGGCGGCCGTGACGAACGCGGTCGAGCCCTCGGTCGCCGCGGCGAAGACGCACGAGTTTGATTTGCGGAAGTTTCTCGCGCCGTTTCATTCGGTCGTCCTGCATTACCCCATCGGGTTCGTCACGCTGGCGTTCATCATCGAGCTGATCACGCTGAAAAACAAAAGCCCCGAGGTCCGCAAGATCACCGTGCTCGTGATGGGGCTGGCGGCGATCACGGCGATCATCGCGGCGGCGTTGGGCTTCTTCCGCGCGACCGGCGGCGAGTATGAGTCGAGGCTGCTCTCCACGCACCGGGTCTTCGGCGTGGCAGTCACGGCCGTCACGATCATCGGTTTTTTCCTCCTCCTGTTCGCGGTGAACACGCGCGCGAAGAAATCGCTCACCGCCATTTATCGCGTGCTGCTCGTCGGCAACATCGCGGTGCTCATCATCGCCGGTCACCAGGGCGGCAACCTGACGCACGGTTCGAACTACCTGTTCGAGGGCGTGCCGGATTCGCTCAAGAAAATCCTCGCGGACATGGATCTCATGGACACGAGCGGCGAACCGACGGCCGACGCTAAGAACGAGCAGGAGAAGATTTTCGTCGAGCAAATCCGCCCGGTCTTCCAGGCCAAGTGCTACTCGTGCCACGGCCCGGAAAAGCAGCGCGGCGAGTTCCGGCTCGACCAGAAGGAAATCGCATTCAAGGGCGGCGACAGCAAGAAGGCGGCGATCGTCTCGGGCAAGCCGATGGAGAGCAATCTCATCCGGCTCCTGCTGCTGCCGGCCGATGACGACGACGTGATGCCGCCCAAGGGCAAGCAGGCCATGTCGCCCGAGGAACTCGGCAAGGTCATCGCGTGGATCCGCAACGGCGCGGCCTTCCCCGAAGCGGCGGTGACCAACGCAACCGCCGCCGCGCCTTCGCCGGAAACTCCGGCCCCGGCGGTGGCACCGAGGTGATTCCACCCGCGTTGCCGGCAGAATCTCTCCGCTCCCTCGTTCACTCCTTTTTCGGCGCGCGTCGGATGACGAAGTGGATCGGAACCGGTTTCGCCACGGAGCGCTGGAAGGCATCGAGTTTTTCCACCACGGCTTGCGACTCCGCGCGCAGCTCGCCGGCGCGCGGGTGATTCGTGAGGAACAGGCCGGCATACGACTGCGCGCCGGTGATCTCGTAACGGGCGTCGGTGACCATTTTCAAAGCGGTGGCCTGCGCGTCCCACGGGCCGCCGGGTTCCCACGCGTTGGTGGTGAGCGAGGAAATGTTCAGCCCCCGCGCGAGCGCACGCGCGTCGAACGCGCCGAGGCCGCGGCCGTTGGCCAACACCTCGTGGCGGCCCGGCGGCAGGTTGGTGACCGCGAGCCGGTAGCCGTTGAGCTCCGCGGGGATCGGCACGTAACGAAAGTTCAGCGCGCCAAGCGCGCCGAAGTTGATCGGCCAGCCCGCGTCGAGCCGGTCGAACGCCAGCGTGCCGTCGGTGGCGCGCAGGTTGGAAATTTCGCAGCCGTCGTGCGCGAGCACCGTGGCGGCCTTCGCATCCACGGTCACGGACGACACCTCTGCCGGCGCGCCGAGCCCCTTCAAAATGGCGACGGCCATCGCGAGTTGGCCGAGGTCGCTCAGGTGGATGCCATCGGCGACGTGCAGCGAATCCTTCTTCGCCGTGTCCTTGACGTTTTGGTTGAGGTCGCGGACACGGCGCTGCACCGCGCGCATCGCGCGCTGCACATCAATCGTCTCGGCGCCCGCCGCGCGCGCGAGGGCCAACCCTTCGTCGCACATTTTCTGAAGGAAGCTCTCCTCGCTCTTTTCCGGATCCTCGGCGGTGACGGGCGCGGAGCAGATGAACACGCGCACCTTCCGCTTTTTACATTCCGCCACGAGGCCGCGCACCGAATCGAGGTAACGCTGTTTGTGCTCCGCGTCGGCGTGCATGCCCCAGCCGATGTCGTTCACGCCGAAGGTCACGACGGCGACCGTCGCGCCGCGCGCGAACACGTCGCGCTCCAGCCGCGCGAGCCCGCCGGCCATCGTGTCGCCGCCTTTGCCGGCGTTGTGAAACTGCACGCGGCGCTGTGGAAAACGCAGCAGCGTGTAATTCTCGATCACGCGGTCGTAGCGGCGCGCGGCCGTGATGCTGTCGCCGAGAAACACCACGGTGTCGCCGTCGCGAAGGGCGAACTCGGCGCGCGCGGGGCTGGAGTTGAAGGCCGTTGCGGCGCAGACCGTGGCGGCGAGCCGGCCGGCCAGCACAAGCAGGGGAATCTGTTGCCGGAGGGAAATCACGCGGCCGGGAGTTTCCTCCCGAGCGGGCGCGAAGGCAAATCAAACGAAGGACACGGACGGAACGAGAGCCTGCGCCGTCCGAACGATGAAGCGGCGTGAACGCCGCGCTCCGGCGCGTTCAGCCTCTTACTTGGGCACGCCGCCACCGCCGAGCTTCTTCATCATCTCGGTCGTCATCATGCGCTGCACGCTGTCGTATTTCGTGAAGGCCGCGGGCGGGTCAAACTGCGCGGCGTCGGGTTTGGCGAGCTTGATGTCCGTGAAGGTGAGGATGACGGCCGAGCCGTCCTGCGTGGTCTCGATGCGGATGGGGAAACCTTTCAGCGCCGTGGCGTTCCACGTGGTTGACTCGTGGGCGGTGCCCTTGTCGTCCGTGACGACCACCTTGTTCTTGATGCAGGCCTGGCCGTCCATCTTTTCCTCACCGAGCTTGGTGGTCTCGACCTTGAACTTCTTGGCGACCTCGGCGCTCTGCTCGTCCTTGAGCACCGTCTCGGCGTAGGCCTGGAGACCGGGATAGACGACGTAGGAAAGTTTTTTCTCCGGCCGCGCGATGAGGACGAGTTCGGCCATGCCCATCGCCTTCAACTGCTCGCCCGCGCCCGGCGGCATCTGGCTGCCCTCGACCTTCGTGATGTCGAGCTCGAAGCGCGTCCTGCCGTCGTCGAACACCAGCTTGCCGGGCACGGACGCGTCGGGTGTGCCGCCGCCCTTGGTGGCCATGACGGTCGCAGCGGAGAAAGCGTTGTTGTCGCCGAACAATCGCGAGAGCGCGCCGCCCAGGCGCGGGCCGCTCGGGCCGCCGCGTCCGCCGCCGCCGAACTGGGCGAGCGCGGGCGTGGCGGCGAGGGCGAGGGCGCAGACGGCGAGGAGGAAAGTTTTCGATTTCATGACGGCCTTGTCTTTTGGTTTGGCGGAGTGAAACGAACGGCGCACCGCTTGGCGAGGGAAAATTGTCGTGGCACGGCGGCGTGCGCCGCTTACATTCGCCGCGCCGATGAAGAGCAAGTTCGACAGCATCGAATCCGCCGTCGCCGATCTGCGCCGGGGCAAAATGGTGATCGTCGTGGACGACGAGGACCGCGAGAACGAGGGCGACCTCATCCTCGCCGCCGAGCATGCCACACCCGCCGCCGTGAATTTCATGGCCAAGCACGGGCGCGGCCTCATCTGCGTCCCCACCACCGGCGAGCGGCTCAAGCAGCTCGGCGTCGAGCAGATGGTCACGCAGAACCGCGACACATTCAAAACCGATTTCCAAGTCAGCGTGGATGCCGCGCGGGGTGTGAGCACCGGCATCAGTGCCGCCGACCGCGCGCGCACGGTCCAGGTCATGGCGCGGCCGACCGCCGTGCCCGAGGATCTCGTGCAACCCGGCCACATTTTTCCGTTGCGCGCCAAGCCCGGCGGCGTGCTTCAGCGTGCCGGCCACACCGAGGCCGCGGTGGATTTGACGAAGCTCGCCGGCTGCCGGCCCATCGGCGTCATTTGCGAAATCATGTCCGACGATGGCTCGATGGCGCGCCTGCCCGAGCTGCGGCGCTTCGCGAAAAAGCATCGCCTGAAAATTTGCTCCATCGCCGATCTGATTTCCCACCGGCGCGCGCGAGAGAAACTCGTCGAGCGTATCGAGGTCGTGAAGATGCCGACCGATTACGGCGAGTTCGACCTCTACCTCTACAAGAGCCACACCGACGCCCAGCACCACGTCGCGCTCGTGAAGGGCGACCTCGCTGGAAAGAAAAATGTCCTCGTGCGCGTGCACAGCGAATGCCTCACCGGCGATGTGTTCGGTTCTCGCCGGTGCGATTGCGGTCCGCAGCTTCACCAGGCCATGCGGCAGGTCAGCGACGCCGGCTTCGGCGTGATTCTTTACATGAGGCAGGAGGGCCGCGGCATCGGGCTCGGCCCGAAGATTCAGGCTTACAAGCTCCAGGAAAATGGTTACGACACCGTCGAGGCCAACCTCAAGCTCGGCTACGGCATGGACCTGCGCGAATACGGACTCGGCGCGCAAATCCTCTGCGACCTCGGCCTCAAGACGATCCGGTTGCTCACGAACAACCCGAAGAAAGTCGTCGGGCTCGAAGGCTACGGTCTCGAAATCACCGAGCAACTGCCCATTCGGGTGAAGCCCAACAAGCACAACAAAAAATATCTGCTCACCAAGCGCGTGAAGCTGGGGCATTTGTTGTGACGAAACGAGTAAGGAGTAATCCGTAACCACGAACCACGCGCCGGCCTCTCCTTACGCATCACTCATTGCTCATTACGCACGCCCATGCTGAAAAAACTCCGCACCACCAAGACCCGCGCCGACGGCGCCCGCTTCGCCATTGTCGCCTCCACTTACAACCGCCGCTATGTGGACGGCATGGTTCGGGCCGCCGTCGCGGAGTTGAAGCGCGCGCGGGCCGCGGACGTGAAGGTCGTGCGCGTGCCGGGCGCGTTTGAGATTCCCGTCGTCGCCGCGGCGCTCGCGCGTGGGAACGCCTCGCGCCACGACGCCGTGATTTGCCTCGGTGTCATCCTGCGCGGCGCGACGCACCACGCGCAGACCATTTGCGACGCCATCACGCAATCGCTCGCGAACATCGCCGTGGCCACCGGCGTGCCCGTCATCCACGAGGTGCTGATGGTGGAAAATGAAGCGCAGGCGAAGGAGCGCTGCCTCGTCGCGAAACACAATCGCGGCACGGAAGCCGCACAGACCGCCGTGGAGATGGTGCGCGTGATGCGGGAATTGTGACTAGTTCGGGCGCGCGCATCCCGTAGCCGCAAGCTTCAGCTTGCACGGGGACGCGAGCTAAAGCTCGCGGCTACACGGATAAGGGAGAGGACTTCGCGCCCCGCCTCGCCGGCAGGATGCCGGCGCTCCCAGGTCCGTCGGCCTTGACGCGCGGGCGGTCCGGTCTTAAAACACCGGCGACCCAAAATTCCCCCGGACGGAGATCAAGGCCATGATAAACCTCGTGAAGCAGTGCTGGCATTGGTTCAAAACCAAACTCGACGCCGCGCTCGCCCGATGCGGCGCCGCCTGGGCGTGCACGCGCGCCTGGTATCAACTCCTCTCGCCCGCGCGCGCGAGCCTTTTCGCGTCCGCGCTCGTGCCGTTGCTCTTCATCTTCATCCCGCAGGGGCTCGACACCGTGCGGCAGACCGTTTCGCCCGCGCCCAATCACGGCGGCGAGTGGTGGTATTTTTCGCGACAAGCGTGGTTCATGCTCTTCGGCCTCGCCGTCGCCGGCCTCGCGAGTTGGGCGTGGACGCGTTTCCTCCTCAACTGCCGCTTCGGTCCGCCGCCGGCGGACGGCCCGGACGAGGCGACGTTGGAGAAATGGAAGCGCCGCGTCCGCTGCACGTGCGGCTCGCTGCCGTCCTTCGGCATGGCGGTGGCGTTTCTGCGGCTCGGGCACGTGCCGGGAAACGAGGGTCGCCGCTGGTGGCTCGTCGGCCTCGCGGCGGCGATCGCGCTGGGGCTTTATTTTTTCTTCGAGGTCGCGCGCCGCGTGCACCACCGCGTCTGGCATCACGCGGAACTCGCGACGGAAAAACCCCGCGCCTACGCCGCGTGGAGCGAAGTGGAATTCCTGACCCGCGGCGTGATCTGTGTGGCTGTGATCATCTCCATCCTCATCGGCGCCGCGCTCACCCGCTGGCCGGTGGAACTCGGCCAGACCTTCGGCTCCCCCGCCGTGCTGCTGCTCGCCGTCGCCACCTGGATCAACCTCGGCAGCCTCGTCATCTACTGGGGCCATCGCTACCGCGTGCCCATCTTCACGCTGCTCATCGGCTGGCTGCTCGCGTGCAGTTATTTCAACGACAGCCACGACATCCGCACGCTCCCGAAGCAGCCCGGGGCCCCGCGCGCGGCGGACATCACCGACGCGCTCAACGACTGGTATGACGCCACCACCGCGCTTTACCCAAACGCGCACGGCACCAACCGCCCGCTCTACCTCGTCGCCGCGGCGGGCGGGGGCGTGCGCGCCGCGTATTGGACCGGGATCGTGCTTGGCGAACTGGAGGACCGCGCGCGCGAGCAGGGCACCAGCTTCGCCGCGCACACCTTCGCGTTGAGCGGCGTCTCCGGCGGCGCGCTGGGCGAGGTCACCTTCGCCGCGCTGCGGGCGCACGTGGTGACGAACAACTACCGCGCGACCGCGGGCCGGCTGCTGGACGATGATTTTTTGGCGGCGCTCGTCGCGAAGCTGGCGTTCGCGGATTTGTTGCAGCTCGTGCTGCCGTTTCCGGTGCGCCGCTTCGACCGCGCGCGCGCCCTCGAGGACGCCTGGGCCGCGGCGTGGCGGAAGGAATTGAAAATGAATGTCCTCGAGGAAACCCTTGCCGACCTTTACGCGCAGACCAACGCCGATCAAATCCGGCCGCCTCACCTCCTGCTCAACGGCACCTGCGTCGAGACCGGCCAGCGCATCATCACCCGTGATCTCGAGATCGAGCCGCGCGTCTGGCGAAACGGCCACCTCGTCGACGACGGCGATTTCCTCGACACGCTCTCCGCCGCGCGCGAACTCAGCAACGCCCCGATCCGCCTGAGCACCGCGGCGCACCAGAGCGCGCGCTTCACCTACTTCAGCCCGGCCGGCCGCTTCCCCGACGGCACGCACGTGGTGGACGGCGGCTATTTTGAAAACTCCGGCGCCACCACGCTGATGAATCTGCTCACGGTCATCGAGCAACACATGGCGCTCACCAACAACGTCGCGAAGTGGTCCAACGTGAAGCCCGTGATCGTGCTCATTGACAACGACCCGATCCGCAACCCGTCGCCGAAGGTGCGTCCTGTGCGCTTCATGAGCGAGACGCTCTCGCCCGTGCTCGCGCTGCTCCACACGCGCGACGCGCGCGGCAGCTACGCGTCGCAGGAGGCGCTCGACTACGGGCCGCGCGTTTTTGAATTTCACCTCTACGAGCGCCCGCCCTCCACCGACGACCAGGGCCAGGCGCGCGTCCCCGTCGAACTGCCGCTCGGCTGGTCGCTCTCCGGCGCGGCCATCAAGGAAATGGAATACCAGCTCTCCACTTCCTTCTACTGGCCCAGCTTCGCCACCAATTCCCTCACCGGCGAAGTCACCACGTTGATGAACGCGGCGACCAATCCGCTCACCGTCTCCAACCTCATCACCACCCTGCCGGGCAAATGAGCGCGTGCGCCGCCGCGCGCGGGCCCGGCTCGAATACGCACCCCTTGCCCCCGTCCAAATCCCGGCCGCCCGGTTCGCCCGGAAAAAAGGTTGCGCGTCGGGCCGCCATTGATAACGTCCGCGCTCCAAAAACTGGAATCGAAATACAAAACATGAAACTGACCACACTGTTCACCGCCGCCGCGCTCGTTGGCTCGCTCTCGCTCGCCAACGCCGGCGATCTCACCGGCAAAATCTCCCTCAAGGGCACGCCCGCGCCCGAGAAGGAACTCCCCATCGACGCGAATTGCGGCAAGCTGCATCCCGACAAGAAGCCGACCACGCACTTCTACGTGTCGCAGGGCGGCGGCCTGGGCGACGTGTTCGTCACGCTCAAGGGCGTCAGCGGCAAATCCGCCGGCGCGAGCGCGGCCCCGATCGTCATTGACCAGAAGGGCTGCGAATACATGCCCTATGTCTCGGCCTGCCAGACCGGCCAGAAGATCAACCTCAAGCATTCCGACCCCGGGATCCTCCACAACGTCCACCCCACGCCGACTGTGGCGGGCAACCCCGAGGCGAACAAGGCCCACATCCCCGGACCCGGCCTGCTCACCTTCCAGTTCGACAACGCGGAGGAATTCCTGCGCTTCAAGTGCGACGTGCATCCGTGGATGTTCGCCTACGTGAGCGTGGTGGATCATCCCTACTTCGCGGTCAGCGCGCCGGACGGCAGCTTCAAGATCGCCGGCGTGCCGGACGGCAAATACACCGTGGCCATCAAGCACCGCAAGGCGGGCACGGCCGAGAAGGAAGTCGAGGTCAAGGGCGGCGCGGTGGTGAACTTCGAACTCGAGGTGAAGTAAGCCGATGGATTTTGGGAACCCCGGCAGCAATGTCGGGGTTCTTTTTTTTGGTGCCGGCTCGGTGTCCACCCTTCAGGGTGTCACTTGCTGGCCGACACGCTGAAGCGTGGACACCGAACTGGGCGCTGGTTCGCCGTCATAATGTGTCGTTGAACGAATGCCCTCACCCCGGCCCTCTCCCATCCGATGGGCGAGGGAGAAACGCACTCAGCCGCGATACAACCGCGCGCTTCCGGCATTCGCCGAGGCTGCGGACCGATTCCCCCTCTCCCATCGGATGGGAGAGGGCAGGGGTGAGGGAACGGATTGCGGCACGCATCGGAAATGCCGATGACGCCTTTTGATTTTCTGTGACTGAAGCCAGTTCCAATTCCACTCCGGTTCCCGCCGGCCTGCGCGTCGTCGCGTTCCTGACGGCGGGGGCGACGCTCGTGCTCATCGCCATCGGCGGTTTGCTCACGAGCAAGGAGGCGGGCATGTCGGTGCCCGACTGGCCGACCACTTACGGCTCGCACATGTTTTTGTTTCCCGTGTCGGAATGGAAAGGCGGAATTTTTTACGAGCACATCCACCGCTTGTGGGCGTCGCTCGTGGGGATGCTCACGGCGGTGCTCGCGGGCTGGATCTGGACGCGGGAAAATTCCGGCGCGCTGAAATGGATCGGCCTCGGCGCGATCGTCGCGACGCTCGGATTGATGGGCGTGCGCACACAGGGAATGTTTGTCGCGCTCGCGGCGGCGGCGGCGCTCGTGGTCGTGTTCAGCCTCACGCGGCTGCGGAATGACCCGCGCCCGGTGCGCTGGTGGGCGGCGATTGCGTTCAGCGCGGTGCTTGTGCAGGGCGTGCTCGGCGGCCTGCGCGTGACGGCGCACAAGGACGAACTGGGGATTTTTCACGGCACGCTCGCGCAGCTTTTCCTCGTGCTCACCTGCGCGCTCGCGCTCTCGATGACGAAATGGTGGGGGCGGTTGGGGCAGTCGGAAACGCGTGAAGCGGGTGGGGCGAGACTCCGTCGAGCCGTGTCGGAAACCGGCGAATCCGGCTCGACGGAGTCTCGCCCCACCGACGGCGGCGTGAGCGGGTTCGCGCGCTTCCGTGGGCTGCTCACGGCGCTCGCGCTGCTTGTCCTCACGCAACTCATCCTCGGCGCGACGATGCGGCATCAGCACGCGGGACTGGCGATCCCGGATTTTCCGCTGGCTTACGGAAAAATTTGGCCGGACATGGACGCGCAATCGGTCGCACGTTACAACCAGCAACGGCAGGAAATCACGGAGACGCATGCCATCACCGCGGCGCAAATCGGTTTGCAGATGGCGCATCGAATCGTGGCGGTCTTGATTTTGGTTTTGGTTGCAGCTTGCGCTGTCTTGGCAGTAAAATGCGATGCGCCAATTCCTCAATAAAAATAATTTGCTCTAAAAATAAGGTGATGAAAGATGGCATCTGAATCGCTAAACCATCTTATGTTTTTAAAAGGTGCGATCTAGCGCAC
>JACQFS010000235.1 GCA_016199935.1 Verrucomicrobiota bacterium | reverse complement strand
GGAGGCCACGACGCTCGACCGGCGCGGCATCGAAGTGCGCGTGCGGACGGAGTAAGGTTTATAGAAGAAGGGGACGGAAGTGCAGCGACTGCCCTTCACGTCCACTTGCTCACCGCCGCCGGCGGCCGGTGATTCACCAAATGCTCCAGCATCTCCGCCGGTTTCGCGGCCACGTGGTAGAGGTGCCGATACTCCGCCTTCGTGAACTTGTGCTCGTAGAGCCGCTCAAACATTTGCAGCAGCGGATCGTAGAAGCCGTCGGTGTTCAGGAAACCCACCGGCTTCGCGTGCGACTGGAGTTGGCGCAGCGTCAGGATTTCCAGAATCTCCTCCAGCGTTCCGAATCCGCCTGGCAGCGCCACGAACGCGTCTGCGCGCGACTCCATGATCGCCTTCCGCTCGCGCAGGTCGTGCGTGAGGATCAGTTCGTCCGCCGCCTCGTAGGCGATCTCGCGGTCGCGCATGAATCTCGGGATCACGCCGATGACGTGCCCGCCGTGCCGGTGAACTGACTTCGCCAACGCGCCCATCAACCCGACCGTCGCGCCGCCATAGACGAGGGAAATTTTCCGCCGCGCGAGCAGCTCGCCAAACTCCTCCGCGGCGGCGAAAAAACTTAGCGGCACGGCATTGCTCGACGAGCTGTAAACGCAGATGGCCTTGGGCACGGTCACGCCCCAAGCATTGCGGAGCGGCGGCGGCGTGCCAGTGAAATTTTCACCCGTCCGTCATTTCGCTTGCGCCGTCCCCGTCGCGCCCGAACACTTGGCGCGCCGTTCAACGTGAAGACACTCCACCGTTATCTCGCCGGCCAGGTGCTGGCCACGCTGCTGATGACCGTGATGGTCTTCACGTTCATTTTGCTCCTCGGCAATGTGCTCCGCGAAATCCTCACGCTGCTCGTCAACGGCCGCGTGTCGCTCTGGCTCGTGGCGAAGGCCATCGTGCTGCTCATCCCCTACGTGTGGGTCTTCGCGCTGCCGATGGGGATGCTCACCGCCGCGCTGCTGACCTTCGGCCGCTTCAGCGCGGATCAGGAATTGACCGCGGTGCGCGCGGCGGGCGTGAGCCTCGTGTCGCTTGTGTCGCCGGTGCTGCTGTTGAGCGTGGCACTCGCGGCGTTGTCGGCGCTGTTCAATCTCCAGCTCGCGCCGATGTGCCGCGTGGCCTACAAGGAAATGGTCGAGCGCCTCGCGAAGGAGCGGCCCCTGATGCTGTTGCAGGAGGGACGCTACGTGAAGGACCTGCCCGGCAAGGTCATCTACGTCGGCAAGATCACCGGCAACGAATTGCACGACGTGATGTATAACGAACTCGACACGAACGGCGTGACAAAACTTTATCTCACCGCCGCACGCGGCACGGTGCAGGTGGACGAAACGAATCGCGTGATCGTGCTGCGGCTCATTGACCCGCTCGGCGGCCAGTATCAGGGGCCCAAGCTCGAACCACTCGGGCGCTACGAGTGGATTGACCGCACGATTCCCTTCCCGACGCAGAACCTCACGACGCGCGAGCCGAAAATTTCCGAGATGTCCTTCGCCCAACTGCGCGTGAAAATCCGCGAGCTGGAGCAGGCGAACGTGGACCCGACGCCGGCGCTGGTGTCGCTGCACCGGATGGTTTCCTTTTCCTTCGCGAGCATCGGCTTCACGCTGGTGGGCATCCCGCTCGGCATCCGCGCGCACCGGCGCGAGACGAGTTTCGGCATCGCGATCGCGCTGCTGCTGGTGCTGGTCTATTACAGCTTCATCATCCTCGCGCAGGCGCTGGAGACCAAGCCGCAGTTTGCGCCGCACCTCATCGTGTGGCTGCCGAACTTCCTGTTCCAGGCGATCGGCGCGGTGCTGCTGTGGCGCGCGAACCGCGGCGCGTAGACCGTTGAAGGATTCAAGCCGGGTTCACGCCCAATACCGCCAGTCCACGTCGGGGAAAATATTGTCCACGCTCTCGACCTGCTTGAGCCACGGCTCGTCCACCTGCGTGTTGGTGAGCTGGCCGTGCAGCGCGATGAAGCGGAGCAGATGGTCCTTCACGCGTTTGCGCGCGTAGTCGGGGCTGGTGCCGGTGCGCAGGATGAACGGCCAGTCGCTCGCCTGCGCAAGGAGCAGTTCGCGCGCGGCCTGCTTGAGCGCGCGGGCGGTGAGCGGATCGGGATTGGGATAACGCCGCGCCAGCTCTGTCATGCGTTCCTGCGCGACCTGGAGGTGCGGGAAAATCCACTCGTTCTGCTCGTTGAGCCAGACGCGCGAGTAACCTTCCTCGCCCCAGCTCGACGTGCTCGGCTGCGCGACCTGCTGCGTGGGTTGTTTGCAAAGGTAGTCGTGCGGCGTGACCAGTTCGAAGACCTGCTGGTCGTGGCACGCCTTGCGGACGAAGAGATTCAGAAACTCCGGCCCCTCATACCACCAGTGGCCGAACAGTTCGGCATCGTAGGGCGAGAGCAGGATCGGCGGACGGTCCATGATGCCGGCGAGGTGTTGAATCTGGCCGCAGCGCGCGCCGAGGAAATGGCCGGCGTGCTGATCGGCGACGCGGAGCGCCTCTTCGCGGTGGTAAATTTCCTTCACGCCCTCGTGCCCGCTGATGCGGTGATACTTGATGCCCGTGAAGCCGCGATGATCGGGCGACGGCAGGAAGGGCCGCACGTAATCGAAGTCGAGGTCGAAGCCCACGTCGCGGTAGAAATCACGGTAGCGCGGATCGCCGGGGTAGCCCTCCTCCTTGCTCCACACCTGGCGCGCGGAGTCGAGGTCGCGGCCGAAGGCGGCGATGCCATTGGGCGTGAAGAGCGGCGCAAACACCCCGTAGCGCGGGCGCGGCTTCGCGTGCAGCACGCCGTGCGTGTCGGTGATGAACCAGCGGATGTTTGCCTCCTGCAAAAACTTTTCCACGCCTTCAACATAACCGCACTCGGGCAGCCAGATGCCGCGCGGGTCGCAGCCGAAGCACGAGCGGTAATGATCGCGTGCGGTGAGAATCTGCGCGCGGATGCTCTCGGACTGGTCGGCCATCAACGGCAGGAAGCCGTGCGTCGCGGCGACCGTCGCGATCTCAAGAATGCCGCGATCCTGCAATTTGCGGAAGGCGCTGACGAGGTTGCGCCCGTGACGCTCGTAGGTGTCGCGGATGGTCGTGAACCGGTGGTGATACATCCACGCGAGTTCGTGGTAGGCGCGATCCCAATGCGTGCGGTGGATTTCTTTTTCCGCGAGTTCGATGAGGCTGCTGAGATGGCGCACGTAGCGTTCCTCGAGCAGCGGATCGGCGAGCATCGAGCAGAGCGTGGGCGAAAGCGAAAGCGTGATCCGTGGGCGCATCCCGTCGTGAAGCCAGCCCTCGAAAACCTGGAGCAGCGGGACGTAGGTCTCGGTGATCGCCTCGAACAGCCAGCTCTCCTCAAAAAATTTCTCGTGCTCCGGATGCCGGACAAACGGCAGGTGCCCGTGCAGGACGAGAGCGAGGTAGCCTTGCGCCATGGCGATGAGTCAAAGGCAAACGCAGCGGCGGCGGAAGGAAAAAGCCTCCGCGCTCACGCCACGTTTTCGGCGCGCGGCGTCTTGAGCGCCGGGTCTTGCGGATGTTTCCCGACTTCGCCCGCGTAGTTCGTGCTGCGGCTGAACGCGAGGTCGGCCACGCGCGAGTCGTCGCCGTCGGCGCTCGTGGCGACGGCGGGGAGGTTGTAACTGCCGTCGGGCAGGATGAAGCGGTAGCTGAACGTGCCGTCGGGGCGGAGTTTGATTTTGCGCCCGCCGATCGTCACGGCCGCGTCCGGCTCGGTCGCGCCGTAGATGATCAGCTCGGCGTTGACCATGAACCAGAATCCTTTCTTGCCCGGCACGCCGCCGAAGGGGCTGCTGAGGCTCGAGGCCCCCAGGCTCGACACATTGAGCGAGGACGGCAGGCCAAACTGCGATGCGGTCAACGACGACATGTCCTTGAGCAACTGGCGGCGGAGCAGCTCGGTGATTTCGAGCGAGCCCATCCACACGCGGCGCACGCTGTCCATGCTGAGCACCTCGGCCATCGCGCGTTCCTGCTCGGGCGTCCACTTCGACGAAGAAAGTGCGGCGACATCCGGCAGTCCTTTGTAGCCGAGGGCGCGCAACTGCTGGATCGCCTCGATGAGCGGAACATTTTCCCGCACGACCTGCTTGAGCAGCGCGAGGAGTTGCGCGAAGGAAAGTTCAACCGGGATCGTCGCGAAGCGCACCGACAGGTCGTCGGAAAGCGAGTCGGGCGGCGTGAGCGTAGGACGGGACTTGGCGAGGGACTTCCACGCGCCCTTTTTATTTTTGTCGTGGTAACCGAGCTCGGCGGAAAACTTCGCGCCGCCGCGGCCGACGTGGATGAACCAGTTGCGCGACTCGGGATGCACGTGGACTTCGCTGAACGGCTGGACGCTCGAACCTTCGAGCTGCACGCGCACGACGAGGTGGCCGTCGGCCGAGGCGCGGTTGTGTTTGCGGAGTTGCTCGTCCGTAAAATCCCAGTGGGCGTAGAGCCAGTGCGGATCACGCGCGGTGAGCGTGAGCCGGCCGGTGCCGTAGGCGGTGGGCAACTCGCCGAGGCTGTCCGCGAATTTCTCCACCGGCGCGCTCGGCCCGAGCGCGTAACGCTGGCCGGGCCCGCTGGCCTTCGGCGCGGGCGCGTCGTCGCCTTCGAGCAGGATGGAGGGGACTTCGACCGGAGCCTCCTTCGCGGCGGCGCGGGCCTTGGGCGCCGCCGCCTGCTTCGACGCCGCGGTGACGATCGGCTTGGCGGCGGTGGAAATCTTTTTCGTCTTGGACTTCGACGGCGGTGCCGCTCGCTGAATGACCGGCGGTGCGGAAGCTTCCGCCTTCGCCGCCGCGGCGCGGGGTCGCATCGCCGCCTTGACCTTCTCCATGGCCGCGGAGACGAGCGAGCGCTTGGGCTGCGCCGCGCTGGCGGCGGGTTTGGATTTGGGTTTGGGTTCGATTTTGGCGGACGTTTTTGGGGCGGTCTTTTTCATGTTCTGAATATGCGGCTGAAGTCGGGCCGCAGGTAGGCGCGGTTTTGGCCCGTGGGCAAAACGCTACGCACCCCCCTCCCGCGCGGCAACAGATTTCTTTTTTCATAGGATTTGGGCGGAAAACGCGCCTTTTGACCAATCCGCCTCGGCGCTTGCCTCGCCCGTGAGGTTTCCCTAACGTCCGCGCATCGCACACCTATGAACTCCTCCAATCGCTTCCGACTGTTCCTCATGATGGTGCTGGAATTTTTCATCTGGGGCGCGTGGCTGCCGCCGATCTTCCATCTCATGGGCGCGCCGGAGGGGCTGAACTTCAACGGCACGCAGCAGGCGCTCATCGGCAGTTGCTTCGCCATCGCGTCGGTCATCGGCATCTTCTTCTCGAACCAGTTCGCCGACCGGAATTTCGCGTCCGAGAAATTTCTGGCGTTCAGCCATCTCGTCGGCGGGCTGGCCGTGGGCGGATTGTTCTTCGCGAAAAGTTTCGAGGTCTTCTTCGCGCTGCTGCTGATCCACTCGCTTTTCTATGTGCCCACGATTTCGGTGACCAACTCGCTGGCGTTCGCGAACCTCAAGGAGCCGCAGAAGGAATTCGGCCTCATCCGCATGGGCGGAACGATCGGCTGGATTCTCGCGTCGTGGCCGCTGTATTTTCTGCTTCAGGGAAAAACCGGCAAGGCGCTGGCGGACGCGGAGAGTTACGCGTTCCTCGTCGCGGGCGGGGCCTCGCTGCTGCTCGCCGGCTTCTGCCTGACCCTGCCGCACACGCCGCCCAAGCGCGCGGGCGAGGGCAGCGCGCAAAAGCTCGCGTGGCTCGAGGCGATGAGCCTGCTCAAGGTGCCGTTCCTCCTCGTGCTCTTCGTGGTCACGTTCATTGATGCCACGATCCACAACGGCTACTTCGTCATGTCGTTCGGCTTCCTCGCGGACATCGGGATCAAGCCGGAGAATATCATGCCGGTG
>JACQFS010000234.1 GCA_016199935.1 Verrucomicrobiota bacterium | reverse complement strand
TGTCGCGGCGGATGGCGAGGCCGGCCTCGCCATTGAGTCCGGTGAGGCCGAAGAGGACGGCCGCGGCGTTGGAGGCGACGTCGAAGCGGAAGTAATCAATGCCCAACCCGCCGGCGAGATTGGTCGTCGTGGACTTCCCGAACGCACTCACCTGAGGCGGGTGGTAGGCGCTCGGGCCGATGCTGAAGTCCTGGCCGATGCAGGCGTTGAGGGAGAAATTGTTGGCCGCCCCGTTGGGGTTGTAAACGCCGAGGTAATAGCGCTGGCCCGGCAGCAACGGCACCGCGCCATTGGTGAACATCGTGATGGCCGCCGACCCGACCGCCGCCCCGGTGAATTGCGGGCCGTAGTCGTCCGGCGGGCTGGTGCCAACCGGCAGGCCGGCGCGATGCGCAAACAGGAACAGCCCCGGACCGGTCAACGCCGTGAGCCGG
The DNA here is from genome assembly GCA_016199935.1 of Verrucomicrobiota bacterium. Lineage (GTDB taxonomy): Bacteria > Verrucomicrobiota > Verrucomicrobiia > Limisphaerales > JACQFS01 > JACQFS01. Next base: position 22,394 of record JACQFS010000234.1, on the reverse strand, counting down.
TTGGTCGCGCCGGTCGCGTTGCCGGGGACGTTCACGATGAAATAATTCGTTTCACCCGGCAGGACGGTGTTCGTGTAGGTGACACAGTTCGTCAACGTGACGGCCGACGCGACGGACGGCGAGTTGTAGATGAAACGCAGGCTCCAGTTGATCAGGCCGTTCGTGACCGGCGCGCCCACGCGCGTGTCCCAAGCCTCGAGCAGCCAGTTGCCGAGCGAGCTTTCGCCGCGGAAGGTGTCGAGCGACTCCTCGGGCAGGTAGATGCCGCCGACGCCGGCGGAGACGTTGGTGGAGACGTTCGTCACGGTGTTGACCAGATTGCTCGGCGTGTAACGCAGCAGGAGCAGATCGCTGTTCACTCCGGGGTTGGACCCGTAGCTGAATGTGGTGCCGCCGACATAAAGGTCGGTCCCGTCGGTGGCGATGCCGGCGGCAGAGTCGTTGAACGCACCGCCAAACAGATTGGTGGAAATGAAGTTGGTCGTGCCGGGGTCGAACTCCAGCACCACCGAATCCTGACCGCCGGCCGTGCCGCCGTCGGTCACGCCGCAGGCGTAGAGGCGGTTGCCGAGCGCGACGATGCCGGTGAGCGCGTCGTTGCCGCGATCCACGTTGACGGAGAAGAGCAGGTTGCCGAGCAGGTCCCATTTCTCGATCAGGAAGTCAGCCGTGGCCGTGTCCGTCCGCGTGCCGACGGCGTAGATGAAGTTGCTCATCACGGTCAGGGCGCTGTAATAGCCCTGCGCGCTGCCCGAGATCTGCGCCCAGATCAGGTTGCCGTTCCGGTCGTAGTTGCGCAGATACGGCCGCGACAGGCCCGTGTCGTTATTCACCCCGGCGACCAGAACATTCGTCCCCACGGTGGCTACGGCGCGGCCGGAGCTGTAGGCGTTGCCGACCATGATGCCGGAGTCGTCCGCCGTCCAAACGACGGTTCCATTCGTGCCGAGCTTGGAGAGATAGAGGCGGCCGCCGTTGCCGCCATTGGCCTGTCCCTGGCCCGTGGCGTAAATGAACTGCACGCCACCTTCGATCGCCGCGGCGTTGCCGTTCAACCCTTCGCCGCCGCCATACGGCAGCGCGCCGGGCGCCGCCGGCGTCTGCGCCGTCCACGTCGAACCGCCCGGGCCGGGACCGGGCGGACCGGACGGCAGATACTTCACCACCACGCCCTTGTTCTCCTTGCCGCCCGCGCTGTCCGTGGTCTGCGTGAAACTGCTGCCGGCCACATACACGTCGTCCGGCGTGAGCGCGAGGCCGCGGAAATCATCGCTGCCGAAGCCCGACCAGTTGCTCGACCACACGGGCGTGGAGGCGTTGGTGATGGGGAAGGCGAAGGCGGCGATGGTGCCGTTGTTGCCGCTGGCCGTGGTGTTGCCGATGACATACGCGCCACCGAAACCGAGGGCGATTCCGGCGCCCGTCTCGTCGGTGAGAGTGCCGCCGGAGAAATTGCTGCTGATCAACTGGAGCCCGGCCACGCCGTTGGTCAGGAAGGAAACGTTCGTCGCGAGGTTCGTGAGCAAACCCGATGGAGCAAACGGCGGCACCGCAAACTTGATCGGCACCGGGTGCTTGTTCGTGTCCTCGGTGAATAGCGCGTAGCCCACGCCCGTGACGATCGAGGCGGTGTAGCGCCAGAGCGTGCCGGCGGCCGGGTTCGTGAACTGGTTCATGATGATGGTCACGTTGGTCCCGAGGCCCGGACCAAAATCCACGTTGAACTGACCCGCGCCGTTGATGTAGCCGGTGTCGAAAATATTCGTGCCGTCGTAGAAGATCGTCATCTGGTCGGGCACCACGAAGAAGTCGTAGGTGATCTGGATCGTCCCCTGATTGACGCCGGTGTTGATGACATTGATCTGCGGCAACCGCGAGCCGGAGGAGGTGGCCGGGACGACGTTGGTGATCGGATAGCCCGCGCCCAAGCCGTTGGAGTCGGTCAATCCGCGATTCTCAAACAGCATCACGCGCGTGCCCAACGGGCTGAAAACGTGGAAGGCGAGGTCCGAGACGCGCGGGTGGTCCACGCGCAGCGCCACTTCCACCGAGAAAATCTCCCGGTCAATACTCACGTGGTTGGTCGAGTAACTCAGCGCGTCATCCTTCAGTGTGACCGGGCCGTTGGTCGGCGAGAGGCTGAAGCGCGAAGAGGGGTTGCCCGAGAGTCCGATCTGGTAGATCGGCCCGGTGAACTGCTCGCACGTCGGGTTCGGATTGAAGATCATCACGTAGTAGCGCCCCGCGCTCAACGGCGGCACATCCGCCAGCGTGAGCGTGAGCGCGCCCCCCGGCGGATTCACGATCGCCTTCTTGTCGAAGATGAGCTGGGTCGGGAAGTCGGCCCCCGGCGTGTTCGGGTTGTCGTGGCGGACGTAGATTTCAAACTGCGCCGTCGCGTTGATGATCGAGATGGTGAGGTTGGTCGCGTTGGGCGGCACGTCCACGAAATCCAGGAACATGTCGCCGCCGCAGAGCGTGATGACCTGGTTGGTCGTGTTGGTCTTCCGCTCCTCGATGAACATGATCAGGTTGCTGATGGACCCGAGGTGGTTGGTCGCGTTGTCGGACACGGTGTAAATCCACGCGCCCTGCGCCTCCTCGCCCACGAAATTGTTCAGGCTGTCCCCGGTGCCCCCGTCCGTGTGCTGCGAGCCGACCATGTCGCCCCGGCCGCTGTCGTCGAAGATGAACGTGAAGGCCCCGCTCTGGTCGTTGCTGAACAGGTTGTGGTCGTAAAGCACGGCGAAGGGCTCGGTCGGCCCCTGCGTCCCCGTATGCAGGAGGTCGGCGAACAGGTCGCCATACAGGTCGTGCTCCATCGAGTTGGTGATCACGACGCGCTGGATCGTCAGCGGATACGGATTGATGCCGAAGGCAAACGCCGTGCTCGGATGATCCGGCGAACCGTCCGGGATCGGCTGCGGCACGGGCAGGAACGTCACCGTCACGCCGTTGCTGTCGCGGTTGGCAAACGGCTGGTCGGTGGACAGGCCGACCAGGAAAAACTCCGCCGCCCGCTGGTCCTCCGACTTGACGCCGATGTAATACACGTCGCCGAGGGCGGCATTGGACAGGACGACCAGCTCGGACCCGCCGCGGTTGGTGGACTTCTGCGCCAGCGCGAGCACGGCGGGGAAAAGGTTCGTAAGGTTCGGATCGGTGGAAACGTAGAGGTCAATGTCCGCCTCGAGGTTGCGCGACGCGACGCGCGGCAGGCCCACGCCCGCACGCCCGCTGTGGGAGCTGCCCGAGAGGTTCGGCGGCAGGAAGGTCAGGAAGGCGACGTTGGTGCCGTTGGTCAGGCCGGCCGGGTTGTTCGACGTCATCACGTTCGTGAAGACGTAGAAGTTCCACTGGTTGGTGATGCCCTCCATGCCGCCGATGAGCGGCGTGTTGGCGCCGACGCGCTGACCGAAGCGCGGCACGCCGTTGGTGAGCACCGAGACCGGGAGGATCACCGGCGGGTTCGCCACGGGACCGGTGAGCAGGAACGGCCCGCTCGCCGGCCCGTTGGTCGCGCCGGGGTAATCGCTGGAGATGACGAGCGCGTAATCCTGCACCGTGTTGTTCGTGTGGTCGGTGCGCGCGTTGACGTTGACGCGCGAGCCCTTGACGAGGATGACGTAATTGGAACTGAGCGGGCCGCTGATGTAAACGTTCTCGACGTTGTTGATGAGGTCGGGCACGGGCGGCTCGTTGGTTCCCGAGGCCTGCGTGTAGTCACTGCCGGCGTTGAAATTGTTTCCGTAATAAACCGTGCCGTTGGCCGTATTGGAGACGACGAGGTCCAGATCGTTGACGAGCTTTGCCGCCGCGTTCGGATTGCCGGGCGGATCGGTCCACACGAGCGTGATGCGCAACGGATAGTTCACGGGATTGGCGGCATTGCTCGCCCCGGCGGCGAACGCCACCGAGTAGAGATGGCTTTCGCCGGTGGCGAGCGTGTTCGTCACGCTCTGATCCATGAACTGCACGCGCGAAGTCGGCACGCCCAGATCGCCGGGCAGGCTGTTGGTGAGGTTGGGCAGACCCCAGCCCTGGTCGTTGAGCACGTCGCGCATGGCGAAGCTGTAGGTCGGCGAGTAGGAGCCGATCGAACGCGCGCCATTGATCACGAGCGCCTTCAGCAGCGCCGGGCTGTAGTTGCTCACGGTGCTGTTGGTGGCGAAAAATTCCTGCATCAGCGCGAGCATGCCCGACACCGCCGGCGCGGCCATGCTCGTGCCGCTCTCGAAACGGTAGGAGGAATCCGCCGGCGCGGAGTTCGACAGCAGCAGGTCGAGCCGGTTGAGCAACTGGTTGTTCGGCGTGAGGTTGGGCCGGAAAAAAGCGCTCGCGCGCGTGGACACCGTGAACACGCCCGGCGCGACCACGTCCGGCTTGAAGCGGCCGAACTGGCCCTCGAGGCCCGGGTCCACGTTGCCGCGGCTGGAGAAGCTCGCCACCTGGTTCGAGCTGTCCGTGATCGCGAGATACGGCACGTTGGTGGTGACGTTCGTGCCGTAGAAAAAGTTCGTCACGTAAACGACGTTGGTCGCGACGATGTTGGTCGTGATGGTGATGTTCGTGAGGAAGGTGTTGGTCGCCACCACGGTGTTGGTGATGAGCCGGCGGTTCTCGAGCGCGCCGACCGTGATGACATTCTTGGCCGTGGCGGGCGAGCTGATGGTGTCGGAGAAAAAGCCCGTGCCGTCATCGTTGCCGAAGCCCTCGTTGCCGGCCGCGAACACGTAGAGCATCTGCTGCATCCCCGGCTGCTCGGGCAACCCATCGCGCGCGGCGGCGTCGTAACTCGCGGCGGCCGAGTCGTAGGTGTTCACCCCGGTGTAACCCCAACTGTTGTTCGCCACCATCGGGTTGGTGTGCCCGAGGACGTTGTAGTTGTAGTTCGCCGTGTTGGTCTGGATGTAATAATCCGGGAAGGCGAAGCTCACCCCGAACAACTGCGCCAGCGGCGCCATGCCGCGAAACGTGACCGTGATCGGCGGATTCGTCGCCGAGCCGGGAATGATGTTCGTGGCCGCGCCGTTGGGATTGGGCGGCGAGTGCAGCCCGCTGCTCGCGATCGTGCCCGCGACGTGCGTGCCGTGGCCGTCGGTGTCAAACACATCGGTGAGCACGCGGGCCACGAGGTCGGCGTGGTTGGTGTCGATGCCCGAGTCGTTCAGGCCGACCCAGATGCCCGTGCCGGTGAGGTTGAGATAATTCGAGGTGAACGAATCGCTGTTCGTCGCGATGGCCAGCCGCGTGCGCGAGAGGTCGTTCATCAGCGCCTTGTCGTGATGAACCTCCAGGCCCTGCACCACCGCCGACTGCGCGAGCGACACCAGCGAGTCCGCCGGCGCCGCGATGACGAAGAACGGCCCGAACGGCGAGCGGCTGTCCTGCTCGACGGTCGCGCCAATTTTCTGGAAAAGATTCAGCGCCGCGTCGCGCGTGCCGGGGAAGGTGGTCACGTTGAGGCGCGCGCCGTCGGGCAGCGGCTGCTCTTTCACGGCCAGCGCGACGAGCCGCTGGTCGAGCTTGTAGTAAGGCTCGAACGGCAGCACCGACTGCACGCCGGGCAGCGCGGCCAGTTTCACGCCGGAGCCGACCGGCACGCGCACGAGGTAGGCATTGTTCGGAATGTAGGAAATGATCTCGGCGCCCACGGCGCGGAGTTCACGGCGGAACGCCTCGTTGATCCGGCCCACGGACTGCACGATGTAATTGCCGTCGTCGCCGGCCGACTTGAGATGGCCGGGCACCTGCACCCGCTCGCGCGCGGCGGTCTCGATGAGCGCGTTCTGCAACAGGATCGCCGTCTCGCTGCGCACGAGCTCGGCGATGGGCTGGGCGGTGTTGCGCAGCTGATACGGATAACGGTTCGTCTTCGCCGCCTCGGCGCGAGTCGTCGAGGCGCGCGTGGTGATGGACTCGGAAAGGAACGGGTAATGGATCGCGCGACCGGCGGTCGCGGCGTTGGTCGGGGCGATCGGCGCGTGCTCACGCGCGCGGCGCTCGTTGCCGGCGTGCCAGAACCAGCACGCCGCGGCGAACAACGCCACGCTCACGACCAGCCAGATTTTTGCCTGTGGACGCATACTACGACTCTCCAGCGCAACTCGCGGGCGAACGCGAGGCCGCTGATTGAATGGTGAACTCTACGGCAGGACGTTGCCGCTGCCCAGCCTGCGTTTTACCCGTGATTGAATGGTGATTTCGCGCGTTCATGGCGTGGGCAAAACCTGGTAGCTCTCAACCACCACGTTGATGTTGGTGGCGGGCGGGGTGGTGGTGACGCGTTTCTCGAAGCGCAGCACCGCCTTGGTGCCGACCTCGCCGGCGATCTGGTAATTGGTGCACAGCCCGAAGTTCGGCCCCGGCGTGACGACGATCGAGCGGTCGGCCGGCTTGAGCGACTGGCCCCAGCAATAGACCACCACGCGCGCCGCGTCCTCGACGTTCAGCAGCGAGAGCAACTGCTGCGGCAGCCGCTCGACCGCCGCGTCGTTGAGCGCATAGTTCGCCATGTCGCTCGGCGTCGCGCCGAGGTAGGGCGAGGCGACGGACAGCTCGGGCGCGGTAAGCAGGGTCGCGAGGTTGGTGAACACCAGATTCGGCTGGTTGGTCCGCACGTTCTGGATGCCCTGATAAATGAACTGCAGTTCGGCGCTGCTCGGCGCGATAAATTGATCGGCCAGCACGGGCGGCAGCAGCGCCGTGCTGTTGTAGCCGGGGGACGCGCTGCTCAGCACATCAATGCCGGTCAACGCCGCCGACCACGCGGCGAGATTCGTCTGGTTCAGCGAAAGCTGGGCGCGCACGGAGTTCGCATCCACCGCCACGGTGAAGAGGTCGGCCAGCTTCCAGTCGTTGGTCGGGTGCGTGTCCACATCGCCGGCCCAGCGATACCAGTCGTTGGTGTCGGCCACGGGCGACTTGAGATAAATCGTCTGCCACGGCGTGCCGCGGTGGACGCGGCCGATCCAGCCGGCGTTGCCGAACTTGTTGGTCGAGGTGCCGGGCGCGCTGTTCGGAAAATCCCACTCGTCGGACCAGCGGACGAGCGGGTCTTTCACACTCAGATCGTAAACATACGGCGGAGCCGTGCTCCATTGAATCGAGCCCATCACTTCGCGTTTTCCGCCCCACGGCTGGTAGCGGTCGTTAATCTTGCGGATGTTGCTGGGCGGCGGCTGGGGGGTGACGCGGCTGGTCGGATTGGGATCGGTGATGTCCGAACCGAGGTAATGCACCATCGGATCGTTCACCTGAAAGGTCGCGTTGTGGTAGAGCTGCATGAAGGGATTGAACGGCGCCTGCATGGACAGCTTCTGCGTGTTGGAAGACGTGAGGTAGCTTTGAAAATTTGTCGCGGAGGTGGCCTGACTGTTGTCTGGCGTGGCGCTCACGGCAGGACTCCAGTCCGAGGATCCTGCGTTCAACGATGTGGCAATCTGTGCGAGAACGCCGCGTGACCAGACTCCCGGCGTGGTGAGGTAGTTCAGGGGCGCGGGCGTGTTGTCCCAGTATTGCCCGCCGCCGGCACCGCTCGAAAAGAGCCCACTGCCGCCGCCGAGCGCCTGCGCGAGGTTGAGGCGCACCTCGTTGGTGATGTTCACGAAGTCCACAAGCTGGTTGGGCGTGACCGACGTGTCGTAAAGGTAGTAGCGAAGCCGGTTGGTGATCACGAGCGTCCAGTCCGGCGGATAAAAGCCCTGGTTGATTTCGTATTTGCTATAGCGGGGAATGGCGTTGGTGCCGAGCGGGATGAAGGTCTTCGTGAAGTTGGTGTAAACGGAGTTCGTGAGGAACTGCATGTTCGTCGTCTGGAACAAAACGCGGAAGCCGTTCGTCCCGTTCATCCCCACCGCGCCCTCCCACGTGTTGGCCGGCACGTTCGTGATCGAGGTGATGTTCAGGTTGGCCGGGGTGCGCGACGCGGGCCACACGACCAGGCCGGTGGAGTTGGTCAGCGCCATGATGGTTTGCAGATACCCCTGCACGCTGAGCGCGCGAGGGAAGGCGTTCGAGTAGGAATTCCAAACCTCCAGGGCGATGCTGTTGGAAATGCCGGCCACATACATCAGGTTCATTTCGTAGGGCTGCGTGTCGGTGAGCAGGCGCTTGTTGAACCTGAGTTTGCGCGTGAGCTAGGCCGAGGTGAGGATCGTCAGCTCGTTGAAATTCGGCCACCCCTTCTTCGCACCAACGATCGCGGGATGGCCGAAGACCATGTCGTTGCTCGTGAGCGCGGCGCGCTGGGCGAAGTTCAGCACGTCGCGTGGATTATAGGCGTTCGTCGGATATTTGATCTGATCAAAGAGCGGGCTGACGTTCGTCGTGTAGCCGTTCACAAACACGTCGTAATTCGTCCCGTTCGCCACCGACAGGAACACCGGCCGGTAGATCGTCGGCCAGTCGGGCGTGAGCACGGAGTTGTTCGTGCCCGCGTCGAAGATGTTCGCCGCGATCTGGAGAATCTGGTGGACGCGCGGCGTGTAGCGGTTCGCCCCGTTGTTGGCGGAGAGATACACCGGGATGCCATCGATGCCGAAGTTCGTGTAGCTGCGCAGCAGCCGGTCGCCCACGACGTGGAAAAATTCCTCGGGCGTCCACGGCACGCACTTCGTCTCCGAGAAGCGCTGGTTGTTGTAGTTGAGGTTGATCTTGTTGTTGCGTGTGACGCGGACGTAGGGCTGCGCCCCGCCGGAGGCTGTCCAATTGAAGGTGGGGTTGTAGTTCGCCGCCGGATACCACTCGTAGTAGTTGAACCAGTTCGGGCCGGAGGCGGTGACGCGGTAGGTGCCGTCGTTGGTCGTGCCGAGCACGCGCACCCAGTCGCCCAGCTTGTAATCGTGGCCGTCGAGATTCGTCACGGTGACGATGTTGCTGTAGTTGTTGAAATTTCCGATCGGCACGAGCCGGTCCAGCGCGGGGTCCGAGTCGCAGCCCATCTGCGAGATCATGCGGAAGTAGGTCGCGCGGTCGTAGGCGTTGGCGGACAGCGAGGCGTTGGACATCACGGCGAAGAAGCGCGGGTATCGGCCGACGTTGGCCACGTCCACCAACTCGTCCATGCGGGCGATGAAGTTATTACTCGTTTGGTTGCCAGGCCAGTGAGTCGGGAATGCGAATGGATTCGGATCAATATCGGAAGTGGGCATGGCGCCCCCAATTGTCAGCGGGCCATCAGAAAATTCGTCGATTCCGTCGGAACCAAAAGGAGCGGCATAGGGGAAAGGTCCCAGCGTCGCGACCAAGGACTTGTAGCGGTAGGCCAAAATGTCGGCTGCGCTCTGAAACGGCGCGCCCAAATTACCGGAGCCGGTTCCCGTGTTATACACGTAGCCCGGCCAGTAGTTTGTGTTCAGGTCGGCGAAAAAAGCCCCGAGGTTGTATTCCCAGTTTCCAAATCCGTGGTTGCGACGGAAGTGATCTTCTGGATTCGGGATCGAACTGAACGCTGAGAGCATGGCGTGGTTGTGAACGTAATTGAGGTCGAGGCTCTTCGTCGCCGGCAGCGCCATGAACGCGATGCGGTAGAGAAACTTGTTGTTGCGCGAGTGCGGCAGGTTCGGATTTTCGAGAATGCCGAGCCACTCCGGCTCGCCCGCCTGCACGGTGGTCAGGCCGTTGATCGCCGGCTCGTTGGTGCGGTTGCGATTGAGGTCAATCCACCAGCGGAAGTCGTAGGTGAGCGGCCCGGTGCGGTTGGTGTTGATGAACACCGGCACGCGCGCGTCGTTGGTCAGCTCCGCGATCCCGAGCGTGTCCACCGGCCCGGCGACCGGGCCGTTGATCGGGAACGCCACCGTGTTCGAGCGGCCGTCCTGGTTGGTGGAGACGAGGTAGTCGTAAGTGAGGATGCTGGTGCTGGCCTGCATCCGCGCGATGATCTCGGCCTGCGCGCGCGCGAACGCGGCCTCCGCGGCCATCTTCGCGCCGGTCTGCTCCACGTGCAGCGTCACCGACGCGCGCTCGCGCCGCGTGACGGCCAGGAACGCCACGGCCAGCACCGTGATGATCGAGAGCATGATGAGCGTGATGACCAGCGCCACGCCGCGTTCGCCATTCCGTTTGCGCTTGAACTCAAGCCGTGACGAAGCCGTTGAATTCAACGCCCAGGCACCAAGGCGCCAAGGCGCGGGAAGGAACGGGACGCACCGGCGGCGCGGTGGCGGATTAAAATTATGAACCGGGGCGTTCATCGCGGCGCGTTGCGGATGGAAATTTTCTGGCGGAACACATGGATGCGCGCGACCTCCGTTTGCAGATAGTTCTGCATCAGCGCGGAGGTGGGCAGGGCGCGCGCGCGGGCGAGCACCTCGGGTTCGAGCACGGCGAGTTCGAGCTCGAGCCACGCGGGCAGTTCATCGGTGCTGCGGGCGGCGGCAATGGTCCCCTTCGGCGGGTAGGCATACTCGGCGTCATTCGTGATCAAAATACCGCCACTGTTGTAGGCCTTCACCTGAAAGGCCACCACGCCATCAATCACGCGCTGGAAGCGGGGGCCGCCGGGGGCATTGAAGGCCGCGACGAGGTTGCCGGCGCTGGCCGGGCTGGTGCTCAGGGTGGTGACGTTCGTGGACCAACGGTAGAGCGAGCCGACACCCGCGCTGCGCAGGTTGAAATCCACCACGTTGGAGTTGGCGTAATCCACGAAATAGCCGACGCCCTTCCACTTTCGCGTGTCGCCCGTGAGCACGAACACCTCGTTGAGCTGGTTGTTGAAGACCGTGCTGTCAACGATGTTCGTGACCACCAGTCCCGACCCGGAGTTGGTCGCCACGTAGAAATTGGTGAACGTCGCGAGGTGCGAGGTGGTGAGCTGCTCCAGCTCGCGCGTGACGATCTCCATCGCCGCGCGCCCGCCCTCGAGCACGTCCACCTGCGTCGCGCCGGCGCGGAAGGCGCGCTGGGTCTGGTTGAACATGGCCCACAGCCCGAAGATGATGAACACCAGGATCGTCACCGCCACGAGCATTTCCAGCACGGTGAACCCCGCGGCGCGGCAACGGCGATGAATCGAGCGGAGGTGCATCACGGGGGAAATTGCTGCTGCTGGAAGAAATACAGCGGCGCGTTGTTGGTCACCAGTTGCGCGGCCACCTGGGTGCGGAAGGTCTTCGTCACCGCGCCGGTGTGAACGTTGGGCACCAGCGGCCAGCGGAAGGTGAGCCGGACCTCCCAGAGATTGTTCATCGTGTTCGCGAGGCTCACCTGCGAATCGAGCTGGTAGGCGAACGTGAAATTTTTCGCGCCGGCGGACGCGCCCTGGTCCGCCCGCACGCCGGCCAGCGCACGGACATTCGCCGAGTTCGCCGTGTAGGGATTGCACAGCAGCCCCACGATGTCGTAGTCGTTGCTGAAGGCGGCGGCCGTGCCGTTCGTGAAGATCTGGTCGAAGAAGTTGAACAGATTGGTCCGGACGCTCGGGCCGCCGGCGCGCAGCGTTTCCATGATGAAGGTGGCGTCCTGGTTGATGAGCGTCTCCTCGCGGTTGTCCTTCTGCACCTTCATGCCGGTGGGCAGCACGCCGATGATCGCCACGAGCGCGAAGCCGATGATCCCCAGGCACAGCGCCAGCTCGACCATCGTGAAACCACGGCGGCAGGCGGCGGAGTTGGAAAACAGGAGGCGCATCAGAATTCGGGGCGCGCCACGCGGGAGCGGCCGGTGAGCCAGTTGATCACGATGGCGGTGTAGTTGTTGGTGTGCTCGCCCGGCGGCGTTTCGATTTCGTCGATGGTGTTGGCCGGGTTTCTGAGGAAAACGCTGCCGTGGGTGAGCGGGATCACTTCATCCACGCTGGAGCTGACCTGACCCGAGCCGTTGAACGCGATGTAAGGCAGGCCGCCGGCCAGAACGACAGGCGGTCCGGCGAGGATGGCGTTGGTCTCGGTCGGAAACGGGAACGACGCGCTGTTGGCGAACGGCAGGACGTGGAGGTAGTTGCCGGTGTTCGTGCCGGCGCGCGTGAGCTGGATGTCGTAGGCGGTGGAGCCGAACTTGTCGCGCGGAATGAACACGCCCTCGGGCAGGCTCTTCCACTCGGTCAGATACTCGAGCTGCGTCGCGCCCGGCTGCGCGCCCACGCGGCGGTTCGTGAAGAGCGCGTAGGTCGTCAACTGGCCGTGATACAAACTCTGGAGCGTGTTGGGGTTGATCCCCGATGAGACGGCGCTCAGACTCGCGATCTCCGCAGTGGAAAACGGCGGGACGAAAATGACGTAAACCGTGGTGCGCTCGGTGATGGCCTTGAGCCGCGCCAGCCCGAGGTCGTCGAGCAACTGCCGGCTGGCCGCGGCCATGACGCTGCCGCCGCGCACGTTTTTGAACGAGGGCACCGTGAGCACCGCGAGGGCGGCGATGATGCCGATGACGATCAACAATTCCAGCAGCGTGAACCCGCGCGCGACTTGCGCGGCGCGACGGGCAGGCGGGAATGGCGGTCGGCGGTGCATGGCGGCTACTTGCTGGTCCAACTGAGGACGTTGTCGGGGTTGTCGTTCGGCGGCAGGATGCTGGGGTCGGCTTTTACCGCCGGGTCAAACTTCTTGTCCGGCCCCACCGACCAGACGATGACATCCTCGCGGACGCCGAAATGGTTGCCGTTTCCCATCGCGTCAACGCCGTTGAAGGTTCCGTTCCAACCCGTGGTGGAGTTCAGCGCCTGTTGCGAAACGGCCTGTCGGCCATAAACGGCGTCCACGCAGGTGCCATCGTAATTGATGTCAATGGTGATGAAGTAGGGCATCCCCCAAGGATCGCGATAGACCAGGTCATTGCCGATGCCGGGCGCAGCGGATGCGTCCGTGGCATCCGAGGGCTTGCCATCAAGATAAGGGTGCTTCTGTGGATTAAGGGCGTGGTTCGCGTTGAGAGTGGCGGTGCCGGTCCGGGTCGCCGTGAAATCACCGATGATGGCGATGACTTCGGAGTTGTTCGCCTGGTAGCCAACGCCGCCGTTGTTGACCACGGGATTGTTGCTCAGCGTGATGACCGCATTCGGCAGCCCCGCCGTGCCGAAGGTGAAGTCCGGCGCGGCAGCCACGCTCGCGGCGGCCGCGTTCGTCCCGACCGGCACGCGGCCGTAGTCGCCCTTGTAGTTGTGGACCGCGCCGACGATCTGCTTCATCTCGGTGCGGGCCTGGGCGATCTTCGCCTTGTTGCGCATCTTGCTGAGCGCGGGCAAGAGCAGCCCGGCCAGAATGGCGATGATGGAGATGACGACCAGGAGTTCGATCAGCGTGAACCCGCGTCGTGGAGATTGGGGAGAGTTGGTTTTCATAGGCTAGATGTCGAAGGACAAAATTTCGCCCGCGCGTTCGTCGGGGCGCAAGGGGGGAGACGCCGGCGGAAAAAACGCGGGCCACCCTCGGACGAGGCCACGCACGCGCACTTGACCGGGGAGGGTCGGCAAGATGGCCGGCCGCCACTGGTCGTCTTCCCACGCCACCGGGAGCAGGCAGCGTTCGTCAGCAGAGTTTTTTGCGCACCGATTCATTGTCCGTTTTTCCAGTTGCCGATGACCGTCGTCTGGCCGCCGAGAACGATCTCCGCCCAGAGGTCAAAGGTCTTCGGATTGTTGGTGGGGTTGGTGGAGACGTAACGCCAGAGGTTTGTCGCGCCCAACGGACCACGCCAAATCTTCGCCGGCACCGAAAGCAAGCCATCAACCGGGACGGTCAGCACCTCGACATTGTTACCATTGGGGGTTCGGATGAGATTGTGCTTCTTGTCGTTGAGAGCTTTGAGAAACGGATCAATCGCACTCGGAGTGGTGGCAGTGTTGGCAAAACCATCACGTTTGAAATCCGCAGTAGCGGCGGCGCTGGTTATGGATTCCTGGCCGCTCTTGGTGCTGAACACCGTCGCCGGACCGGGCCCTCCAGAAGCTGTCACTCCCATGAGTTCGTAAAACAGCGGGTTAAGTTCCGCGTCCGTGGGATTATCCGGCGGATAGAAACCGAATTTCGCCTTGTAGCTGTCGATCGCCGCCACCAACTCATCCCGCTCAGCCTTCACGCGGGTGATGCGCGATTTTCTCAAGGCGGCCCCCGAGCCACTGATGATCAGCCCCGCCAGCAAGGCGATGATGCCGATGACAACCATCAGCTCCAGGAGCGTGAACGCATCCCGGCGGTGCGGGCGAACATTGGATTCTGACTGGCGATTCATAAATCGTATTGGCTAACGGTCGCGGATTTCCTGCTCCATGCGCTCGCTGAGCCATTGCTTGATCATGCTTTGGTAATTGAGGAACCGCGACCGCGCGAGCCGCTTGATGCGCGACAGCATCCGCGGGTCAATGCGCAGCGTGATCGTCACCGACTCGGACCCCTCCGAACTCTGCGCGACGGAGGTCTCCATCAACCGCAGCCCGACGCCGTGTTCGTGCCAAAAATCCGCCTCCGCCTGTTCGGAGTCGAACAGGGGCACATCTTCCCACTTGGTCAGGGCTTCCATCTGGATGGCCTATTGGTTCTGGTTTTGGTTGAACTTGCGCTGGTAAAAAAAATCTTCGTCCGGCGAAAACGGCCGGCAATAGAGCACGCGAATCAGCTTGCCGTTGGTGCGGTAAACACTGAACAAGCCGGCACCGCTCGCTGATCGGCCCAGGTTGAAATAGCGGGCCTGTGCCGAGAAGCGGCTGGAATCGGGCAGCAGTCTCACGGCAAACGGATCTTCGAAGGACTCTTCAATGTCCCTCTGCGTCAAAGAACCCATTTCAAACGACAGGTTATTCCAATCGAACTCCATACAATGTGGATTACTTGTAAATAACCCGCGTGTGCAATGTCGTTACTTTGTATTTACATGGTGACATAAAGATTGTCAACGACTTCCTCAGACAAAAAATGAGCGATTGCTGCTGAACGCGCAACGACATCAGGTTGCTGACACCGCTATTTCTCGGCCGTCGGCGCAACCGTCGGCGCCGGCTCGCCGATACCTTCGATGAGTTTGATCAGCGGCAGGAACAACGCGATGACGATGCTGCCGACGATGACAGCCAAAAACACGATCATGATCGGCTCCAAGAGCGACGTCATGGCCGAGACGGCGTTGTCGACCTCGTCATCGAACACGTCGGCGATCTTCATGAGCATCTCCGGCAGGGCGCCCGTTTGCTCGCCGACGTCCACCATGCTGATGACCATCGGCGGAAAAACGTTCGAGGCCTCGAGCGGCGCCGTGATCGTTTCGCCTTCCTTGACGCTCTCGTGAACGGCGGAGACGGCCTCGCCGACGATGACGTTGCCAGAGGTCTCCTTGACAATCGTGAGCGCCTGAAGGATCGGAACGCCGCTGCTCACGAGGGTGCCGAGCGTGCGGGCAAAACGCGAGATTGCCACCTTGCTGACCACCGGCCCAAACACGGGGATGATCAATTTGAACCGGTCGAACAGGCGGCGACCGAAGCGCGTGGTGATGAATATTCGGAACAGGACGAACAGCACCAACAGCCCGATCATCACCACTACGAAGTGGTCCTTGATGGCGTCGCTGATGGCGAGCACGAATTCGGTGAATGGCGGCAGTGATGCCCCTTCGAGCATGTCCTTGAAGATCTCCTTGAACTTCGGGACGACCACCACCATCAGCACGCCGAGGATCACCACAGCGACAATCATGACCGCCACGGGGTAGAACATGGCGGCGATGACCTTGCCCTTGATCTTCTGCGCCTTCTCCTGAAACTCCGCCAGACGGTTGAGCACGACTTCGAGCACGCCGCCCAGCTCGCCAGCCTTCACCATGTTCACGTAGAGACGGTTGAACACCTTCGGATGCTGGGCCAAGCCCTCGGAAAAAGTGCTGCCGCCCTCGATGGAAGCGCCCAGCTCGCCGATGATGGCCTTGAGCGTCAGGTTCCGCTCCTGCTTTTCGAGCACGCGCAGTCCGCGCAGCAACGGCAGGCCCGCGTCCACCAGCGTGGCCAGCTGGCGCGTGAAAGTGGTGAGCACCTTCGACTTCACCTTTCCGCTCAGGCCGGGAATCTTGATCTGGAAATTGAGCATCCCACCGCCGCCTTTTTTCTTGCCCGCGCCCTTGGCCGCCTTGCCCTTCTTGTCCTTGTCGGGTTTCTCCTTGGACTTGTCGGCTTCCACGACCTTGGTCGGGAAGAGGCCCATTTCCTTCAGTCGCCCGATGGCCTCGCTCTGGCTGGCCACATCGAGCGTGCCCTTGGTCTCCTTGCCTTTGGAGTCCATGGCGACATAGCTAAACTTGGGCATAACGGGTTGCTCGCGGTGCGGCCGATCAGGTGTATTTCAGGACTTCTTCGACGGTTGTATCACCGTCAAAAATGCTCCGCAAGCCATCTTCACGCAGCGTGACCATGCCCAGTTCCACGGCCTTCTGCCGCAACACCACGGTCGGCGCGCGCTCGTTGATCAGCGCGCGGATCGCCTCGTTGATGACGAGCAATTCGTAGATGCCCTTGCGTCCCTTGTAGCCCGTGTCGTTGCACGCCTGGCAGCCGCGGCCGTAGTAAAACACCTTGTCGCCGATGTCGTGGGCCGAGAGGTTCAACAGCGTCAACTGGTTCTCCGTCGGCTCAAAGGGCGTGCGGCACTTCTTGCAAATCGTGCGCACCAACCGCTGCGCCAGCACCGCCATCAATGACGAGGAAATCAGGAATGGCTCCACGCCCATGTCGATGAGACGCGTGACCGCGCCCGGCGCGTCGTTCGTGTGCAGCGTGCTCAGCACGAGATGGCCGGTGAGCGAAGCCTGGATGGAAATCTGCGCCGTTTCCAGGTCGCGCATTTCGCCGACCATGATCACGTCGGGGTCCTGGCGCAGGAACGATCGCAGCGCCTTGCTGAAGGTCATGCCCTGCGCCTCGTTGATCGCCACCTGCATGATGCCCTCAATGTCGTATTCGACGGGGTCCTCCGCGGTCAGCAGCTTCGAATCCATCGTGTTGATCAGGCGCATGCCGGAGTAAAGCGTGGTCGTCTTGCCGGAGCCGGTCGGGCCGGTGACCACGAAGATGCCGTTGGGCTGGTTGAGCGCTCCGTAAACGTATTCCTGGACGAACTTGGGAAAACCCAGTTGGGACAGGTCGAGGTTCACCGCCGAACGGTCGAGCACGCGGAGCACGACCGACTCGCCGAATTGCGTGGGCAACGTCGAAACGCGCAGGTCAATCGGCTTGCCCGCCACGCTGTAATTGATGCGCCCGTCCTGCGGCAGGCGGCGCTCGGAGATGTCGAGATTCGACATGACCTTGAGGCGCGAAATGACCGGCAGGGCCAGGTGCTTGGGCGGCGGCGCCATCTCGTAGAGCGCGCCGTCCACGCGGTAGCGGATTTTGAACTCGTCCTCGAACGGCTCGAAATGAATGTCACTCGCGCGGTCCTGGATCGCCTGATACAGCACCAGGTTCACGAACCGGACGATCGGCGTCTCGTTCGCGATGTCCGCCAGCTCCACGCCGCCGTGGCCGGTGGCCAGTTCCTCGAGTTCGTGCGCGATCTTCTCGTCCTCGCCGAGATTCTTGAGCAGATCGGACACGCTCTCGGTGTCTTCCGCGTAAAGTTTGTTGATGGCTGACTCGATGGCCTTGGGATCGGCGACGACCACCTGGATTTCCTTGCCGGTGACGTAGCCCAGTTCATCCACGGCCGAGGGGTTGAACGGATCGGCCAGCGCCACTTGCAACGTGTTGCCAAACAGCGCCACCGGGATCGCCTGATGCACGCGCGCGCTGGAGGCGGGCAGCAACTTCACCACTTCGGGATCGAGGTCGGCATCGCGGATTTCCACCACCTGCGTGCCCAACTCGTCGGCGTAGAGCTGGAGCTGCGCATCCGTGTCGAGAAAGCCGAAATCGGAGAGCACCTGGCTGATGGGCTTGCCGCTGCGATTGTGCTCCTCGAGCACACTCTCCAGTTGCAAGTCGTCGAGCAGGCCGCGCGCCTTGATGATGGAGATGAGCGGGTGGGACGAGGCGTCGGACATAAGATCAAATCAGCGGCGGTTCACTTCACGCGGCGGCCGAGCCGGGGCCGGCCTGGCCCGTCTCCAGTTCCTTGAACTTCTGCACCACCGTGACCGGGTCCTGCGATTTCATGATGACTTCCTCCTTCGTGATCATGCCGGCCTGGTATTTTTCCATGAGGAACGAGTCGAGCGTGACCATGCCGAACTTCGCGCCGGTCTGGATGTCGGAATTGATGCGGAAGGTCTTGTTGTCGCGGATGAGCGCGGCGATGGACGGGGTGTTGACCATGATTTCAAAGATGGCCACGCGCCCCGGTTTGTCGCAGCGCGGGAGGAGCAGTTGGGAAATGACCGCCTGCAACACGGTCGAAAGCTGGATGCGGATCATCTCCTGCTGCTCGGTCGGGAAAGCGTTGGTGATGCGGTCAATGGTCTTGGCCGCGCCGGTGGTGTGCAGGGTGCCGAAGACCAGGTGGCCCGTTTCGGCCGCCGTGATGGCCGCCTCGATGGTTTCCAAATCGCGCATTTCACCGACGAGGATGATGTCCGGGTCCTGGCGCAACGCGCGGCGCAGCGCCTCGCCGAAACTCGGCACGTCCACGTGCACCTCGCGCTGCGTCACCACGGCCTTCTTGTGCTTGTGGTAATATTCAATCGGATCCTCGACGGTGATGATGTGGGCGTCGTCGCGGTCCTCGTTGATGATGTTGATCATCGAGGCGAGCGTGGTGGTCTTGCCGGAGCCGGTCGGGCCGGTGACGAGCACGAGGCCGCGCGGCTTGTAGAGCAACTCGCGCACACTGGGCGGGATGCCGATCTGTTCGAGCGTGAGCAGCTTGCTCGGGATGAGGCGCAAGACCATGCCGTAGTTGCCCTTCTCCTTGAACACGCTGACACGGAAGCGCGCGAGGTCGCCGAAGGCGAAGCCGAAGTCGGAGCCGCCCTTTTCGCGCACGCTCTGGATGTGGTCCTCGGAGGTGATGCTGCGCATCAGTTCCTCGGTGTCCTCCTGTTTGAGCGGCGGGCCTTCCACGCGCTGGAGAATGCCGTGGAGCCGGATCACCGGCGGGATGCCGACGCGCAAGTGCAAGTCGGAGGAGCCCTCGGTCACCACGAGGTGCAGCAGATCTGACATCGAATAAGCCATAAAAAATTGCTTACGAATTACTCTCTCAATCGCAATGCGTGATTCGCAAAAAAATCAGTTGATGTCGCCCGTGGTCGCGCGGATGACCTCTTCGGCCGTCGTGACGCCGGCCACCACTTTGCGCGCGCCGTCCTCGCGCAACGTCCGCATGCCCATCTCGCGGGCGCGCGCGCGCAGCACCGAGGAGGGCACCTTGTCGTAGATCAGCTTGCGCGCCTCGTCATCAATCACAAAAATTTCAAAGATGCCGAAGCGCCCGCGATGCCCGCTCTTGCCGCAGTCGGGGCAGCCCTTGCCCTTTTGGAAATTCGCCTTGCCAACCTTGGTCAGGTCGATCCCCAGCGCGCGCAGTTCCGCTTCGGGCGGCTCGAACGGCGCGGCGCAGCGCTTGCAGATTTTCCGCACGAGCCGCTGCGCCATGAGCGCGCGCGTCGAGGAGGCCACGAGGAAGGGCTTAACGCCGATGTCCACGAGCCGCGTGACGGCACTGGGCGCGTCGTTCGTGTGGAGCGTGGAGAAAACCAAGTGGCCGGTGAGCGAGGCGTTGATCGCGATGGTGGCGGTCTCAAGGTCGCGGATTTCCCCCAGCATGATGATGTTCGGCGCCTGGCGGAGCATCGAGCGCAGCGCGGCGGAAAAAGTCAGGCCCACGATCTCGCTGACCTGCACCTGGTTGATGCCGGAGAGGACGTATTCGACGGGGTCCTCGACCGTGATGATTTTGCGGTCGGGCCGGTTGATGTAATTGAGGCAGGCGTAAAGCGTGGTCGTCTTGCCGGAACCGGTCGGGCCGGTCACCAGCAGGATGCCGTCCGGCAGGCCGATGAGGCGCTCGAAGGTCTGCTGGTCATCCGTGAAGAAGCCAAGTTCCGGCAGACCGAGCTTCAGTCCCTCCTTGTCGAGAATACGCATCACGATGCTCTCGCCGTGATTGGTCGGCAGGCACGAGACGCGCAGGTCAATGCTCTTGCCGCCCATGTGCATGTTGATGCGGCCGTCCTGCGGGATGCGGTGCTCGGCGATGGACATGCCCGCCTGAATCTTCAGGCGCGCGATGATTGACGCCTGCAAACGTTTGGGTGGCGGCTTCTGCTCGATCAGCATGCCGTCAATCCGATAGCGCACGCGGAAACTTTTCGACAGCGGCTCGAGGTGAATGTCCGACGCGCGGCCCTTGAACGCCTCGACGATGAGGCCGTTGACGAGTTTGATGATCGGCGCGTCGGCGTCCACGGTCGCGCCGTCGTCCACCGCCGAGCCCTTGCCGATGTTGCCGATCTCGACCTCGCCCTCGGTGATGTCCTGGATCATCTTGCCGACCGAATCGTCGGCACCGCCGTAGTAGCGGGCGATGGCGGAATCAATCTCCTCCTCCACGGCGACGCGGGGTTCGATCTCCAACCGGAGCAAGTGATGCAGACTGTCGAGCGTGTCGAGGTCCGACGGATCCCCGATCGCGATGGTCACGCTGCCGCCGTGCTGGTAAACCGGCATCACACGGTATTTCTTGGCGATGTGGCGCGGCACGGCGGCGATGACCTCGTCCTCGATGCGCAAGTCGGCCAGTTCGATCATCTCCACGCCAAAGGCCGCCGCCTTGGCCGCGGCGACGTTCTTGACGGTGATGACCTTGCGCGCGACCAGCGTGTCCACCACGCCCTCGCCCGTTTCGCCGGCGGCGGCCTGCGCGTCGGTGAGTTGCGGTTGGGTGATGAATCCCAGGTCCAGCAGGTTATCAACGAGATAGTCGTCTTTGGCGGCCACGGATTGGTTTTGGGTTGCTTGGTTCGCTTCGGCTGTCGGCGGACTTTATCGGCCAAGACTTTCAAAAGTCAAACGCACTCGCGGCAAAGCGCATCCTGATTTTTAAAATCGCCGCGGCGACCACGAAGGAAAGACCGGCCAAGCGGACGTCGGGGAAAAACCGGGAAGAAATGGTGCATCCATCAGGAGTTGAACCTGAAACCTGCTGATCCGTAGTCAGCCGCTCTATCCAATTGAGCTATGGATGCCCCGAGGGCGCGGAAGTTACGAATCCCCGTCAGGGAGGGCAAGTGATAAGTGCGCGGGCCGAAGGCCGCACACGCTCAAGCCGGCCGGGGCATGGTGCCAGTGCCGAAGAATGGAAGCCGCGTGCTCTTGCGCCGCGATTCCTCGGCCGCCGAACCCGGACGGATGTAATCGAACACGCAGTCCGTCGCCGCCTTGTCCGCGCGCCAGCGGAAAAAAACCGGCCGGTAAAATTTCCCCGCCGCATCGCGCGACTGGCAGATGATCTCTGCCACCTCGCCGACGTGCGACGCGGCCACCTTGGCGTCCACCTCGGTGAGGTTGGCCACCGTGCCGACCTCGGCCAGCTCGCGGCCCTTCCACTGGCCGATGCGCATCGCGCGCTTGTCCAGGTCCACGGACAGCACCACCACGTCGTGGCTCTCCTGGAATTTCACCCGGCTCCACGAGAAGCCGTAGGTCTCGTTCAGGTTTTTGCGGACGAGTCCTTCCCCGCCGCCGCTGAGGACGCGTTTGAGAAATTCCGCCGGATGATTGCTCGACGGCACCGGGCGCATCCAGATGGGCGCCTGCGCCGTGAGTTTTTCCAACAGGGCGAACCGTTCGCGCAGCGGTTTGTCCATCACACTCCGGCCCTTGTGGAAGAGCACGTCGAAAAACCAGAACACGCCGTCGCAGATTTCACCGTCAATGATCGTGCCCGCCAGCTCCGCCGGAAAAACGTGGTCCCGGATGAACGGGTATTGGTCCTGCATCTCCACGAACGTGCCGATCTCCTTGGCTACGCGGCGGCCGGTGAGATAGTTGTGACCCGCGCGGTTGGGCTGGATTTGCAGCAACGCGCGGGTGCCGTTGATCTTCTCCTGACAGATGAAATCCGGCGAGGGCAGCCACGTCATGCCCACCGCGGCGGTGTAGCTGCCATCGCAGGCGGCGGGCGGAATCTGAAAGGCTTTCGTCATATTGGAAACGACCTCAACGACCGGCGCTGTTACAACATTTTTTGAGTGCTGGGTCAAAACGATTCTCCGTCACAACTACATCCGCCGACGAGATGGGGCGGCGATTATTCAGTCCAAAGGGATTTCATTGCCCGTATTTCCAAGTGGTTTCGCACCACTGAGAAGCAACGGCGGCCAACGGAAAAAAATTTGCCGAAAAATCTCCGCCGCCGACCCCTTTGACGGCTCGCAAAACGGACCGCGCACGCCACACCACCCAGGCCTCGCTCCTATTTCAGAAATTCCACCTTCGCGCTCAACTCCGGCGTGAGGAAACGGTCCGGGTTCTTGAT
>JACQFS010000240.1 GCA_016199935.1 Verrucomicrobiota bacterium | reverse complement strand
CATCGTCAACCACGCGCGCTCCTCCGTCTCGCCCGAGCGCATGGTCGACGCCCTGCTCGACCGCACGGAAAACGTTTCCAGCGAAGCCGAGTATTTCACGCTCACCCGCCTCGACGATGCGCTCATGACCGAGCAGGAAATCCGCGAGCTGCCGAAAGTCTGGGTCATCGGCGGCGACGGCGCGCTCGGCGACATCGGGTTCCAAAATGTCTCGAAGGTCGTCCTCCAAAACCGCCCCAACGTGAAGATGCTCATGCTCGACACGCAGGTTTACTCCAACACCGGCGGCCAGAATTCCGACTCGTCCACGATGCTCGGCGGTTACGACATGAACCAGTTCGGCGTCGCGTCGCAGGGCAAGTTGATTGAAAAGAAGAACGTCTCAGAGGCGTTCACCAGCGGCCACGGCTCGCCGTTCGTCGCGCAGGTTTCCATCGCCAACGCGGCCAAGCTCTACAAGGCGATGCTCGACGGTCTGGAGTATCGTGGCACGGCGTTCTTCCAGTGCTACACCACCTGCCAGCCCGAGCACGGCGTGGGCGACAACATGAGCGCCGACCAGGCCAAGATGGTCCGCGACGCGCGCGGCATGCCGGAGTTCGTCTTCAACCCGCGCAAGGGCGAGACTTCGCAGGAAGCCTTCGACCTCAAGGGCAACCCGAGCACCGACCGCGATTGGTGGCGCACGAAATACGCCAGCAACGGCGAGGAATACAATTACAGTGTGGCGCACTGGGCCATCACCGAGGGACGCTTCCGCAAGCATGTGAAGAGTATCACCGAGGAGGAGGCCGCGAAGCTCGTCCCCTTCGACGACATGCTGCTCTTCATCACGCAGGACGACGTCATTCACCGCCGCGTGTTCGATCCGAAGCACCGCAGCTTCGTCCCGAACTTCGGCACCTACATCAAGGCGGAGATCAACGGGAAGTTCAAATACTACGCCGTGACGCGCCAGATGGTCCTCTTCGCCATCGAACGCCGCAAAGCCTGGCGCATGCTCCAGAGCAAGGCTGGCGTGGCGAACAAGGACTACACCGCGCAGAAGGCCTTCCTCGCCAAGCTCGACAAGGGCGAAGTGCAACTCGCCGACGCGAAGGCGAAGACGAAGGAACTGATTGGGGCGGAGCTGGCGGCGGTGAAGTGAACGGAGCGCGGGAAGCCAGCCTCCGAAGCGGAATTTCGGCGACGAGACAATTATGAGTTCACTGGTCAGCCATATTGCCGCGAGGCTCTCACCTCACCCTGAGAACATCGCCACTGAAGCCCTTGCCCACGTTCTTAACACCTCTCAAACGGCACGCAAAGCGATCGAACACTTTCTCCGTTCTCACTCGGTCAACCTTGGGCGCCTCGCGGTTTTTGAAACGCAGGAACACGGAGACAACGCAACGATCCCCGACTTGGTCGGTTTCGACACGAGATGGCGGAAAAGAATAACCATTGAATCGAAATTCTGGGCAGGACTCACTGACAAGCAACCGGTTGAATATCTTCGCCAATTACCCGCCGGATTCGACTCGTTACTATTGTTCGTCGTTCCAGACTCTCGAATTAACAGTCTGTGGGATGAACTTATTGAAAGACTTGAAGCCGCTGGCGAACACCCGAGAGGGATCAAATTAAGTTCAAGCCTGTTGAAGCTGGCACGCGTTGGACGTCACAGACTACTCGCTCTTTGTAGTTGGACGGCTTTGATTTCAGCTATCTTACCCGCCCTTGATGCAGAGAAGGATACCAACGCGGCGGCCGACCTCCGACAACTGGAGGGACTGTGCACCAATACTGAGTTTTCCGGATTCACTCCATTTTCGGAGGGCGACTTGGCTCCGTCGGTGGCGAAAAGTGTTCTTCAGTTTAACGATTTGGTGAGCGACGTGGTTGACGAATTGCGACGGTGTCGGTTGGTGACTGTTCGTGGGTTACGCAAAGCGGCTGGACGCGGCGGATACTGGCGCTTCTTCCGGCTTAAAGGTCACGGGTGTTATCTTTCATGTGACTTGCTGAATTGGGCGAAGTTCGGAGTGACTCCGCTGTGGCTTGGCGTCACCGGCAAGGAATGGAAGCGAACCACAAGCCTGCGGGAAGCGATGGCGCGGTTTCAGCGCCAAACCTCTAAACGCGTTTATCCAGACGGCAAATGGTCAGTGATTCCACTCAAACTCACGTTGCGGAGGGAGAGAGACGTCGTAATCAAAGACTTGGTTCAACAGATTAAGGAAGTCGCACTCCGGCTTAGAAAGTAGCGGATCAGCCTGTTGTGCCGAAGGCGCTCAACGGCCTCGATTTTCTCCCTGCTCCCGCGCCGTATCGACGCTAGCCTCCGTTCCGCCATGCCGACCGTCGCCCTTGCCCGCAACGCCATGAACAGCCGGTTTGAAATCGTGCTGCACGGCGGCGCCGCGATTTCGCTCCGCGCCGCGGCCGAGGAGGCGCTGGATGAAATCTCCCGGCTCGAAGCCCAGCTCAACGCCTACAGCCGCACGAGCGAGTTGACGCAGATCAACGCCCGCGCCGCGCGCGAACCCGTGCGGGTCGAGCCGCAGCTTTTCCGGCTGCTCCAGCTTGCGAAGCGGCTCCACGGCGAGACTGGCGGCGCGTTCGACCTCACCATCGCGCCGCTCATGCGCGTGTGGGGCTTCGTCCGCAACACCGGCCAACTGCCCGACCCCGCCGAACTCGCCGCCGCGCGCGCGTGCGTCGGGATGCCGCTGGTGGAACTCGACGAGCGCGAGTTCACCGTCCGCTTCGCGCGCCCCGGCGTGATGCTCGACCCCGGCGCCATCGGCAAGGGCTACGCGCTCGAACGCGCCGGCCGCGTGCTGCGCGAGGCGGGCGTGACGAGCGCGATCCTCCACGGCGGCACGAGCAGCGTGCTGGCGATTGGCCGCGATGAAAACGGGAAGCCGTGGCGCGTGGGCCTCGCGAAGCCGGAGCAGGAACTGGCGGCGAAAGGTTTGTGGGCCGGCGGAGTTTCGCGCCAGCCCGATGTCGGCGAGAACCTGCTCACCACCGTCGAACTGGAGGACGAATCGCTTTCCGTCTCCGCCGTGTGGGGCAAGGCCTTCGCCGCTGACGGAAAAATTTTCGGCCACGTGCTCGACCCGCGTTCCGGCGAACCGGCGGAGGGCGCGCTGCTCGCCGCCATCGTGCTGCCGTCGGCCACGGAGGCGGACGCGCTCTCCACGGCGCTGCTCACGCTGGGCGCGCGCGGGCTTGAACACATCGCCGGCCTTCGCGCAGGGATGAGGGCGTTGGTTGTTTCCGCTGCCGACGCCTCCGGCGGATTTCAGGCGGCGCGGGGGTGGCGATGAAGAGGCGCATCGGCGGGAGACGAGTGAGCAAGAACGCGCATGACTTCGGCAAAATCCGTGGCCCACAGCCGGCTGGCAGGAGCTAGGTTGCAGTATGCCAAAAAAGAGCACCAAACGTATCGGAGTTGAACTTCCCGCGCCGCGGAGCGCGGCCGGCAAACGTCCAGTTGCCCGTGACAGCCGCGGCAAGGCCGGCCGCGAGGAAATCCGCCGGGAATCCTCGGCGACCCAGCACGCCGCGCGCGAGTCATATCACGTCCGCGAGCGCGGCAGCCAACCGCGTCGGCACCAGCCGAAACGAAATGGGTGAGCCGGTCGGCACGCGGCAGCGCGTGCGTCGTCACAGACTGAGATGGCCAAGGGCCAGCAGCGCGTAGAAGGTGTATTCCGCGTCGAGGTGGTCGTCCGCCCAGTGGCCGTGGAAGCCGCCGCGCGCGTCCCAGAGCGTGTCGAGAAAATCAAGGCAGCGCTCGTGAACCGCGCTCGGCAGACGGCGCTCCATCGCCGCGAGCGCGTGCAGTGCGGTGGCGGTCGAAAGC
Source organism: Verrucomicrobiota bacterium (assembly GCA_016199935.1). GTDB lineage: Bacteria > Verrucomicrobiota > Verrucomicrobiia > Limisphaerales > JACQFS01 > JACQFS01. Next base: position 1,898 of record JACQFS010000240.1, on the reverse strand, counting down.
AGGTCGGGCATCGGCGCGCCGGGCACGGCCAGAAAGCCTCCCTGCTCATGAACTTGCGCGAGCAGCCAGTCGCCCACGCGTTCGTTCACGGGCAAACCGAGATGCGTGATGAGCGTGACCGCGCCCGCGGTGGCATTGGTCGCGCCGAGCTTCGCGCCGGGCACATTGCTCCACGCGCCGTCGGGCGTTTCGAGGCGCTTGAGGCTTTGGATGAGCTTGAGCGGATGCGGCGGCGTGTGCCCGAGGTCTTCGTAAGCGCCGAGTGCGACGAACGCGCCGTAGGCCGTGCCGTGTGCGAGCTTCGTGTCGCCCTCGTAGCCGCCGTCGGGCTTCCGGAAATTTTCGATGCGCTCAAGCAGCGCGCGGTCGAGTCCCTTGGGCGTCCTTTCTTTTCCGACAACCGCCCAGCAGCGCGCGAGTGCGGAGAGGTGAACGAAGTCGAGCGCCGCGCCGTCGCCGTGCGAGTTGAGGAACGCCTCAACTTTGTCGCGCGGCACCTCGGCGTCCAGCGCCTGCAATCCGGCGAGGGCGAAGATGGTGTAATAGAGGTCGGGTTTGCCGCCACGGTCGAACCCCGCGCCGTCGGCCGAAAGCTGGCGGCGGAAAAAATCGCGGACGAGTTCCGTCGAGTCACCGAGCAGCCGCGGCGCAAGGCGGGCGACCTGGAGGAGTTGGAGGCGGAGGCTCACGTGGTTCGGATGGACGAGCTACGCGAGTCCCACAATTCCAAAGTGAAAGTCAGGGACTCGCGTAGCTCGTCCCTCCGAAGGCGGGTTCACTTCGCCATCACCGTCTCGTCTTCGGCGGGGGCTTCGATGGGCACGCCGTCGCGCACGCGATTCTTCATCTCCTGCTCCTTGCACCAGCCCTTGATTTCCACGTCGTTGAAAATTTTGCCGAGCACGCGGCGGAGCAGGCCCTTGAGATTCGGATTCTCCAGCATGGCGAGGCAGCGGATGGCTTCCTCCTTGTAGGTCTCCAGCAACGTGCGGGCGCGCGTGTCGGCGCCGAGTTCGGCGTAAAGCTGCTCGACTTGCTCGAAGGTCACGCCTTCCGGCAGCGCGCGACGCCAGACGGAGGCAATGAGTTCTTTCTGCGCGTCCTTGGCCTTGTCGTGCGCGATGGCGAGCAACAGGCTCGGGCGCAGGCTGGCGAGGTCGTTGGTCTCGCCGCTCGCGCCGATGTCGCTGAGGTCGTCGCGAATCTGGTAGGCGATGCCGAGCGCCTCGCTGTAGGTCTTGAGCACGTCCTCGACTTCCTCGTGCTGCTCCACGCCGGCGTAGAGCGCGCCGAGCCGCAGCGCGACCTCGAAGGCGGGCGCGGTCTTCTTGCGGAAAATGTCGAGCACCTGGCGCTGGTCGAGCGGCATCGGCTTGCGCGCCCAGCAAAGTTCCGCGCCCTGGCCGCGGCAAAGTTCGCGCTGGCCCTGCGAGGCGACGAGAAGCATCTGCGCCTTCTGCTCGGCGGAAATTTTCGACGCGCCGATGAGCCGGTAGCCTTCGCCGATGAGCAGGTCGCCCACGTTCAGCGCGACGGCGGTGCCGTATTCCTCGTGCAAAGTTTTTTCGCCGTAACGCAACGCGTCGTTGTCCTCGATGTCGTCGTGGATGAGCGAGGCCTTGTGGAAGCACTCGACGGCGACGGCGATTTTCTTGATGTCGTCGGGGAGCGGCTTGCCAGTGTCCGCGCGCAATGCCTGGAACGTGGAGACGGCGAGGAACGGCCGCCAGCGCTTGCCCGCGCGGCCGAGCCATTCGCGCGCGATGCGCTCGGTCTCGCCTTCGCCATTGCCCATGATGGTGTCGAGCGAGGCGGGGCTGAACCAGAAATCCACCTCGTCGCGCAGCGCGCCGAGGTCGAGGCGGCGCGTCTTGTCATCGCTCGTGAGGTGGATGTAT
>JACQFS010000002.1 GCA_016199935.1 Verrucomicrobiota bacterium | reverse complement strand
CTCCAGTTTGCGGCGGACTGACTCCAGTTTGCGGCGGACTGACTCCAGTTTGCGGCGGACTGACTCCAGTTTGCGGCGGACTGACTCCAGTTTGCGGCAAACCCTTGGCATTTTTGCCTTGGAACTTGAGGTTTTCGCCCCTTTATCCTCACCGGACGGGCGGGGAGGCCCCATTTCCGGCGAAAGTTGGGGGTGGGACCGGCGCCGCTGGTTGCCTGACCGCCGGCTCCGGACGGGAACGGGGGCGGGCCGGTTGACAACCCGAGACAAAAGAGGAAACTGCCGCCGTGAACCCACCCCGCAACAGGCAGCAGCCGCTTCGGGAGACTTCTGCTTAACCAGATGTGAGGGCGCTTCACACGCCATGAGTAATTCCACTGCACCCAAACTTCCGAGATGGAAGCGCCTGCTGTTTTTCGCCGCCGTGCTCCTTGGCTTACCAGTCACAGGCTGGGCGATTGGGGAGCATAGTTACTTGCTCGCGGCTGTTGTCGGTCTCACCACCGTTGCAGCGGTCTTCACCAGCTTTTCCGCAAGGCGTTGCCCGAGTTGCCGGGAGCGACTCTTTACGATTAGTTATCCAGCATCCCACTGCCCGAAGTGTGGGACGCCATACACATGAACACACGCGGCCTAACTGTTGATCCTCGACAGGTTGTCCGCACGCCGGCTCGCTGAGCTCGGTCCGTCAGCCCCCTGCCCTTCACTCCCACTCAATCGTCCCCGGCGGCTTGCTGGTGAGGTCGAAGACGGAGCGGTGCAAGGTGGTCATCGCCACTTGGGTGGCAACTTGACGCGCGTAGCTTAAAAGCTACACTGCTGCGGTGTTCGCCGCACCAAGAGAAGTCGTCGCCTTTCGCGCGCAGGACGGGAAAGTGCCCTTTGAGGAGTGGCTGGACGATTTGAACGACAAAGTTGCGGTGGCGCGGATTCTGGCCCGACTGGCGCGCGTGCGGCAGGGCAATCTCGGCGATTGCAAACCGGTGGGCGAGGGCGTGAGCGAACTGCGGGTGGATTACGGTCCGGGTTACCGGGTTTATTTCGGCCAGAAGGGGCGCACGCTGGTCGTGCTGCTCTGCGGCGGTGACAAACGCACGCAGGGCCGGGACATCCGGCTGGCCAGACAATTCTGGCGCGAGTTCAAAGCGAGTGAATCATGAAAACTGTGAGCTACAAAAAAATTCTGCACGAGAAACTGGACGACCCCGAAGTGGCGGCGGAATACCTCACTGCCTGCTACGAGGAAGGGCCGGAGGTTTTCCTGACCGGCCTGCGCGATGTGGTCGAGGCCCAGGGCGGCGTCGCCCGCGCGGCAGAGTTGAGCAAGCTGAACCGGGAAAGCCTGTATCGCCTCTTTTCCCGCGACGGCAATCCGCGCCTGTCGAGCCTCAACTCCGTGCTCACCGCGCTGGGTTTGAAGGTCGCCTTCGAGGCGGCCTGACCCGCGCGCTCACTCCCACTCAATCGTCCCCGGCGGCTTGCTGGTGATGTCGAAGACGCAGCGGTTGACGCCCTTCACCTCGTTGATGATGCGCGTCGCCAGTTTCTCCAGCAGGTCGCGGTTGGTTTGATTCAGTCCAACTCCTCGCCGAGCGCGGCCTGGTCGGGACGGAGGAAGGTTTTGATCCACTCCCCTTCCCCGCAGACGGTGACCTTGAGGAACCGCTTGAACCATCTGCCTTCCGGCACTTCCGGTTCGGCTTCGAGCCAGTCGAGCAGCAGTTCAAGTTGATCCGTGGAAATCTCGCGCTCCTGCACGCGCTCCACCAGATGACGAAACAGGGACCGGGGCAGGTTTTTCCGCCGGATCTTAGGCATGGGCGGGATCGCCGTAGAAGCCGCGCTCCAGTTCTTTCTTCAAGCGGGCGACTTCGGCGGGATCTTTCGAGGCGACCATGCGGTCGGCGAGGCGTCGCAGTTGTTTTGGCGTGAGCCGGGTCGCGGGCACCTTCGTCCGCAGTGCCGCTGGATTGATCTTCGTGCTTTGCATGGTGACGAAATACTAATCCGCTGTCCCGGTCCGCTCAAGCGACAATGTGTCCAGAACACGGTTGCACGCGGGACGAACTCGCGCCGCTTTCACTCCCACTCAATCGTCCCCGGCGGCTTGCTGGTGATGTCGAAGACGCAGCGGTTCACGCCCTTCACCTCATTGATGATGCGCGTCGCCAGTTTCTCCAGCAGATCGTAGGGCAGTTTCACCCAGTCGGCCGTCATGCCGTCCTGCGACTCGACCGCGCGCACGGCGATGGTGAAGTCGTAGGTGCGCTCGTCGCCCATCACACCCACGCTGCGGCACGGCAGCAGCACGGCGAAGCTCTGCCAGATCTTGTAGTAAAGCCCGCTGGCCTTCATCTCCTCCACCACGATGGCGTCCGCCTCGCGCGTGATGCGCAGCTTGTCCGTGGTGAGTTCGCCAAGCACGCGCACGCCGAGTCCGGGGCCGGGGAACGGCTGCCGATAAACAATTTCTTTCGGCAGACCCAGTTCCAGCCCGAGCAGGCGGACCTCGTCCTTGAAGAGGCAGCGCAGCGGCTCGACGAGTTTGAACTTCATGCTTTTCGGCAGCCCGCCGACGTTGTGGTGCGACTTGATCATCGCCGCCGGATTGCCCGCGATGGGCACGGACTCGATGACGTCGGGGTAAAGCGTCCCCTGCGCGAGGAACTTCGCCTTGCCCGCGCGCTTGGTCGCCGCTTGGAAGACCTCGATGAACGTCCGGCCGATGATCTTGCGCTTGCGCTCGGGGTCGGTGACGCCCTTGAGCTTGCGCAGGAACAGCGCGGAGGCCTGCTCGTATTGCAGCTTCACCTTGAAGTGGCGCCCGAAAACTTCCTGCACGACCTCCGCCTCTCGCGCGCGGAGGAGGCCGTTGTTGACGAAGATGCAGGTGAGCTGGTCGCCGATGGCGCGATGCAGGAGCGCCGCCGCGACGCTGGAATCCACGCCGCCGCTCAGGCCGAGGATGACGCGCTCCTTGCCGACTTGCGCGCGGATTTCTTCCACGGCCTGATCAACGTAGCTGCGCATCGTCCAGTTCTTGCCGCAGCCGCAGATGCCGTGGACGAAGTTGGCGATGATCTCTTTGCCGCGCGGCGTGTGCACGACCTCGGGATGGAACTGGAGCCCGAAGTATTTCCGCTGCGTGTGCTCGATGGCCGCGTAGTCGGAATTCTCCGTCGTGGCGACGACGACGAAATCCTTCGGCAGCCGCGTGAGTTTGTCGCCGTGGGAATTCCAGACCTGCGACTGCTCGGGGAGGCCCTTGAAGAGCGCGCACGCCTTGTCGGCGATGGTGAGCGTGCCCTTGCCGTATTCGCGCTTCTGCCCCTTCTCGACCTTGCCGCCGAGAAACTGCGCGAAGACCTGCACGCCGTAGCAGATGCCGAGCACGGGGATGCCGAGCTTGAAGATGGCCTTGTCTGGCAGTGGCGCGTCCTTGGTGTAAACGCTGTTCGGCCCGCCGCTGAGGATGATTCCCTTCGGATTCATCCGCGCGATCTCCGCCGCGGGCGTGTCGAAGCGCAGGATGGTGGAGTAAACATTGCACTCGCGAATGCGGCGCGCGATGACCTGCGTGTATTGGGACCCGAAGTCGAGAATGATGATCTGCTCGTTCATGGCGGAAAACGAAGGGGCGTTTCTGCCGTTGGCCGGCAGATTTGGCGAGTGAAATATCGGGGGAAGTTATTGCACCGGCACGACCTTGACCTCGCCCGTCTTCGGGTCGTAGAGGAACTTCATCTGATACGGCGGCTTGGGCATCTGCGTCAGGTAGCCCTTGGTGATGAGTTCCTTGAGGTCGGTCGGGAAACGCCCCTCGGCCGTGTTGAACTGCTGGATGGCCTGGCTGAGGGCGACGTTGCCGATGCTGCCCTCCATCTGCTTCTTCGCCTTCGCCACCGTGCCGAGATAATCCACCGGCGCGGTGAGCGGATTGCCCGAACTGGCGTTCGTGGCGGGCGTCGGCTTGGGTGCTTCGCTCTTGCTGCAACCGATGAGGGCGAGGGCGCAAAGCGCGGAGGTCAGGAAAGTTTTCATGCCGGCATTCTAGCCGCACGCCGGCGAAAGCCAATATTCATCACGAACAAAATGGCAACCGCGTGGGTGCGACCGGACCGCAATCCACGGACAAGTGGATGCCGCGATACCGCGCTAGGATCGAGTCCCCGTCACCCGCCCATATTTTCGTGGAACGAAAAGTTGCTCCGTGCTTCGATGGCGGCATCACAATGAAAACACCCCGGCTGCTTCTTTGCGTCGCGCTTCTCGCGTTCGGCCTCGACGCCGGTCGCGTGAGTGCGGCCGCGGGCCGAATCGTTTTCTCCAGCAACCGCTCCGGTGCGTGGCGCATCTGGATGGTCAATGCCGACGGCTCGGCGAAAACACAGCTCACGAAGCAGGAATCTGACGACCACGACGTTGATCCTGTGTTCAGCGGCGACGGGAAATCCATCCTGTTCACCTCCACTCGCGGCGGGAAGAACGGCGTCTGGCGAATGCTCGCGGACGGCTCGAAGCCGGAGCGCGTCTGCGACGGAGACCAGGCCGAGTGGTCGCCCGACGGCGCGAAGATCGCGCTGCGCCGGAATGAAAAAATCCTCGTGCGCGAACTCGCCAGCGGCAAGGAGAAACCCCTCAGCCCCGAGGATTGGCCGCACTGTTCCGGTCCCGCGTGGAGTCCCGATGGCAAGTGACGGCTTGCGCATCGTCTAGGAAACGGAGACGCACATCTGCACGATCAACCCCGACGGCACGAAGAACCGGACGATCACGTATTTCGGCGGCGTGCAGCGATACGCCCGCTACAGCCCCGATGGGAAACAAATCGTGTTCTGCCAGGGCGTGTCGGAGAGCGGGCCGTGGGAACTTTACCTCGTCCCCGCGACCGGCGGCACGCCGCAGAAACTCACCGAGGGCGGCTCGGACATGTATCCGGATTGGAAATGAAAATGTTCAATGAATCTTCCAGACGGCAAATCATGGGCGCCTCGCTGCTAGGTAGCGTATCCTAACGCAAATGTTCGACCGCCTCTTCAAACGAACGAAAAAGCCAGCACCTCCGCAGGATGACTGGGAGGCAAAGCTGGTTTGGCTTCCGGTGGGGCATCCTGAAAACCCGTTTCGAGAGGAGGTTCTTGATTGCAGGGCTGTTGCCTTGTCCTTTTATTCAACTACCAGCGACAAGAGCGTGGCTGAGAGTTTCGGTCGGTTGCGAGTCTCTGATGGGCAAGAGTCGCGCGGCCGCCTGCCAGAGCAGGCTATCGAAACCGACTGCGAGCTTCGATTTCCATACGATGGGAATCGCAACGATGGACCAATCTCCGTAGCTCGCGAGATGGAGGACAAGTGGGATTTCTATGCTTATGACAGCCGGCTCTACGTGCGACGCAGTTGGACCGGACAACTCACTCACGTCGCCGAGCTTGAGTATTCACCAAATGCGGTGGTTGTCCGGCACATCCACTGCGAGCCGAACACGGTGTTTGGTGATCGCCATTTCGCTGTCGCTCAGTTGCACTTCCTGATTACGACGCACATGGGGCGCACGTTGATTCCTTTCCCTATTCCACCCGATTCCCCTCGGACTCCGGCCAAAAGTATAGCCCTCATGGGCTTCGCCACTTACGGCCGACGGTCTCAGTTTGCGAGTTATGTCAGACAAACGCCCAACCCCGCTTAACACGCTTTCGGCTCGATGCCTCCTGCTGCTCATTGCCTGCTGGGCGGCGTATCCGTTGCACGGCGAGGAAGAAACTCCGTTCACCCGACTTTTCGATACGGGAACCTCTTCCGCCGATTCGCTGGGGAATGACGCGCTCGCCACACGCGCGGGCTGGCATCTGGTCCCGGAGGACAAAGTGGATCATCCGTTCTCCGGCGACGCCGTGTTGTTGAACGACAAGCTGGCGGTCGTCCTGCGGCGGCGCGGGCGCGATGCGGAGGTTTACGCGAAGTCGTCCAGCGGCATGAAACACCGGGCCACGGTGGGCAAGCTCGCGATGAGTTCGCTCAAGATCGAACCGCTCGCCTTCAAGATCAGCGAAAACACTTCGGGCGCGGTGATGATCGAGGCGGCCCCGATGAACGATGGCACCGCCGCGCTGCGCTACCGCCTCACCACGGGCGAGGCCATCTTGGAAATCCGCCCTGTGGAAGCAACTGGCTCCGTCCAGGTGTTGACGAAGGCGCGGCACGTCGTCGTGCCGGATTATTTTGGCGACGACATGATTTTCGGTCGCGAGGCATTTCGCGGTCTTCACATTCCGGCGGAGAACTTTTCCCTGAACCTGCTCGACGGCGGCGATGCCATCGTGATGAGCGTCTGGCAATCGCGCGAACAGGACGTGTGGCTCGACACCGCGAGCGCGAGCAACGAACCCAACCTCAGCGCCACGCACATTCAATGTCTCCAGGGCAAAAACATCTGGCTGGCCTTCCTCGAATCGCCCGGCATCTGGCACGCGGCGGGCGGGCCGACGCTGGAGAATTGGAAGCCGCCGTTCCCCGCGAAGTGGCGGTGCAGTTTCGCGCGCGAGAATGGCGTCGCCGACTCGTGGGATTTCGAGAAGGGGCCGCGCGCGGAGCAGACCGCCGGCAAGCATCAGGGCCCGCTCATTGTTTATCCCATTGACCGCAGCAGCGCCACGCCGCTCACGGCCACGTCCCCCACGGATGTGATGCGCAACACGCTCGGCGTCGGCCCCTGCCAATACATCCTCGCCTGCGAGGGACTCGCCGCGCAGGGCGACCCCACGCCCAACAGCGTGATGAACTGGGTTGAAAAACAATTCGAGCAGAAGAAGGAAAAAAAGTCGGCGGATGACATCCGGGAGCGGTTGGAGGTAATGTCCGAGCACGTCTCCCACGCCCGCACCAACCTCCAGCGCTACGCCGCATTCGCCGGCGAGATGCGGAAATTTCTGGCGGGCAAACCGGGCGCGGATGCATTCGGCCCAATCGTCGAGGACATGGAGCGCTTCGTGAAATCCGGCACGGCATCGGAAGCGTCGCCGGAGCGCGCGCGGCAGTTGGCGGCGGAAGTTTCTGCGCTCGTCGGCAAGGCGAACGCGCTCGCCGCGTGCCAGTCGCTCGGCGAGCGGCTGCGAACTCTCGGCGCGGTTCAGGACGGCGCGCTCGCGAAATGCCGGATGGCCGTCCGGCGTCTGAAGCAACAAGCGCGGACCGTCGCTGCCAACCAACCGCCGGACGCCGGCCTCGCCCAGCAGGTCCAGCAAATGGCGGAGCAACAACTGCGGAACAAATGAAATACCAGCACTCCAACACCGAACCGGGCGCGGGTCTGAAACCGAAACACGGCGCTTGGCTCACACTGGTGCTGCTGATTTCTCTCGCGCCGCTTTTGCCCACCAGCGCGGGCGCAGCCGAAACGCCGAAGAATTTTTTCGCGAACCCCAGCTTTGAGTTGGGACGCGACGGGTGGGACTTGTCGAAAGCGGGGAAAACGGAGTGTCAGTTTTCCGTGAACGAGCAGGACGCGGCGGACGGGCAACGGAGCGTCCTGTTGACGATGGGAGCGGTGGACGAGTGGGGCGCGCAGTTCGGCCAGAACTTCACGGCGGGCGAGAAGGGCAAGACCTACACCTTCGCCGTTTTCGCCAAGAGCACGAAGGGGCCGGTCGAGGTCGGCCTCCAGATTGAGCGCAACGCGCAGCCTTACGACCGGCCGGTCGGCGCGCAGCAGAACTTCAAGCTCACGAGCGAGTGGCAGGAGTTGCACGTCACGTTCAAGGTCGCGAAGGAATTCAAGCAGGGCTGGTTCGCCTACATCAGTTGCGACCGGCCGAACGTTCAGTTTCGTGCCGACATGTTCCGGCTCTACGAAGGCGACTACGTGCCGCATCAGAAAATCGCGCAGCAGGAGTCCGCCGGCGTCGCGGTGCGGCTGTTTGATTCGGGCAGTCGCTCGTCCGTCGCGCTGCCGGGCGAGGCGCTGACGAAGCGGCCGGGCTGGACGGAGATTCCCGAGGACAATGTTTCCCACGCGTTCAAAGGCGACGCCGTTTTGCTGAACAACCGCCTCGCCTGCGTGCTTCGCCGCGGCGCACTAGGCGCGGAGGTGTATTCACTCGGCGGCGAAGGTGCAGTGATGCGGACGCAACTTGTCCCGCTCGCCGGCGCGAGTGCCGGCAAGCTCTCAGCTTTCAAAATCGTGGAGAACAATTCGGGCGGCGGCGCAGTGGATGCGACATGCATTTCAGCCGACGGCAAAACACTGACGCTCCGCTATGAACTGAAGCCCGGCCAGTGCTTCGTCCAGACCGCGACGCGCGGCGGCGCGACGGGTTTGCGCGTGGTGGCGCCGAGCCGCTTTGTGGTGATGCCGGATTTTTTTGCGGACGACATCGTGATTGATGCCGCCGAACTGCCCATCGCCCAGGCCGAATTGCCGAGCGACAATTTTCTGCTGCACCTGCTGCCCGGCGGTAACACGATGGTGATGAGCGTGGTGAAGACGAGCGACGAGGACATCCACGTCGCGCTGTCCGGCGAGGGCGCGAACCGAACGATTGACAGCTCCGAACTCCGCTACGGCAAGGACGGCAAAATCTGGGTCGCGGTCCTCGCCGGCCCCGCCATCTGGCACGCGCAGGAGGTCGCGAAGGAACAGGCGGGCAAGGTCGTCCGCCTCGACTGGAAGGCGCCGTTCCCCGCGCAATGGCGCACGGACTGGCGGCGCGACGAGAGTTTGACGGACAGTTGGGAGATGATTGTGGAGCGGGCGGACGGACACTTCGCGAAGCAGGGAATGTTCGGCGAGGCCGACGTGATTCCCGCGAACCGTAAACGCTGGACGACGGTGCTGGGAAATTTTCCGTATCCCTGCTGGCTCGACAAGAGCGGTCAGGCATTTTTACAGCCGCTGAAATCGCGCGAGCTGATGTTTCACGGCCCGGCCATCATTTATCCGGTCAACCGCACGGTGGGCACCGCGCTCGACACGTTCACCGTCGTGGACATCGTGCGCAACACGCTCGGCGTCGGCCCGTGCGAATACATCCTCGACGTCGAGGGCCAGCAATCAGCCTACAAGGGCCGCGCCACGTGTTCGGTGCGCGACACGTTGAATCCCATTTACAAGAGCCGGCAGCAAAAACAGCAGCGCGCGGAGATCGAGAAGGTGCTGCAAGACCTCATGATTTTCATCCGCCACATCCGCGGGCGCATCGAGACCTACGTCGCCTTCGGACACGAGACGCTCGACTACCTGGCGGCGCAGAAAAAATCTCACCCCGAACTGGCCGTGCGCCTGACGGAGTTGGAATCGCTGGCGCGGACGATTGACGCGAAGGTCGCCGCCCGCAAAAACGAAATCAAAACGCCGGAGCAGGCGGCGGTGACGGTCGAGGAATTCCGCAAGACCGTCCTCGACTACGACGGCGACGACGCGCCGGCGCGATGCAAAAAGTTCACGGAAGCGTGGGTGGACATCGGCGGCAACCAGGACGAACTCGTGGGCGAATGTCGCTGGGCCGTGAAGATGATCCGTCAGCGGTCGGGCCTGCTGATGGCCGCCGACCCGCGACTGGCCGAGGTCGCGAAGGAAATCCGCGGGCGCAGCCAGATCGTGCTGCGCAATCCTGCCAACCATGAAGGAGCGAGACACTGACATGAAGACCATCAACGAAGTCAGATTGCGCAAACCATCCACGCACGCCTCCACTCACGCGAAGCGGCTCGCGATGACCCTGCTGCTCGTCGCGTTCTCCTTCGCGGCTCCGGGTCGCGGGCGTGCGCTCGCGGCGGAGCCGCCGACGGTGCAGTTGTTTGACACCGGCACGTCCTCGCCCGCTCCGCTTTCGTCCGGCGCAATCACGAAGAGGACGGGATGGAAACTTCTGCCGGAGGATGAAACTAAACACGTTTTCAAAGACGACGTGGTTTTCTCGAACGGCCGGCTCGCCATCGCCCTGCGCCGGAAGGGGCGCGGGGCGGAAGTTTATGCAGTGAATCCGAATGGCTACACGATGCGGACCGAACTCGTCGCCGTGGCCGGTGCGCCGTCGGCTCAACTCGCTTCGGTGAAGATTGTGGAGAACGACCCCGGAACTGTGAAGTTGGACGCCACCTTCAAGACGGACAAGGGCGAGGCGCTCACGATTGGTTACGAGTTGAAACTCGGCCAGGTGTTCGTGCAGACCGAACCGCGCGCGGGAGCGACCGGGCTGCGCGTGGTCGCCCCGTGCCGCTTCGCCGTGCTGCCGGATTTTTTCGCGGACGACATCGTGGTGGATGCCAACGAACTCGCGGTCTCCGAAACCGAATTGCCCAGCGACAATTTCCTGATGCACATGCTCGGCGACGGCGACGCGGTCGTCATGGCCATCTGGCACCCCGCGAAGGACGATGTCCGCATCACGCTTTCCGACCGGGAAAAATCCAAGGTCATCGCGCACTCGGAGATTCATTACGCCAAGGGCGGCAAGGTGTGCGTCGCCGTCCTCGACAGTCCCGGCATCTGGCACCGGCGCGACATCGCGCGCGACGAGGCCGACAAAATCATTCACCTCGATTGGAAGGCGCCCTTCACCGCGCACTGGCGCGTGGACTGGCGGCGCGACGACCAGCTCAACGACAGTTGGGAGATGCTCACGCAGAAACCCGACGGCGAATACGTGAAGCACGGCTGGTATGGCCAGTCAGAGTCGTTCGGAAATGTGGACTGGCTCAAGGACGGACGGAAGCGCTGGACCACGGTGCTCGGCAGTTTCCAGTATCCCTGCTGGGCCGACAAAAATGGCGGGGGCTTTCTCCAGCCGCTCAAGAAGGGCGTGCGCTTCGAGGGGCCGGCCATCATTTATCCCATCAACCGCCTCGAAGGAACTCCACTTGAAGCGTTCACCGTCGTGGACATCATGCGCGCCACGCTCGGCGTCGGCCCGTGCGAGTATATTCTCGATGTCGAGGGGCAAAAGAAGACCTACCAGGGCCGGCCCACTTGCGCCTCGCGCACCATCCTCAACGACATCTACGGCCAGAAATCGCAGAAGGAAAAGCGCGATGAAGTGCAGCGGACGCTCGACGAAGTCATCGCCTTTGTCCGGCATATTCGCGGGCGCATCGGCGACTACGTCACCTTCGCGCACACGATGGTCGTGTATCTGGAGGAGCAGAAAAAAGCGCGACCGGAAATGTCGGGCACGCTGACCGAGTTGGAAGACATCGTCCGCAAAATGGATGCGAATGTTGCGCGCCGACAGGACGGCATCAAAACGGCGGAGTATGCGACGAAGCTCGTCGAGGATTTCCGCGCGAACCTCGTGGACTATCAGGGCGACGATGCGCTGACGAAATGCAAGCAGACCACCGCCGCGCTCGTCAGCATCGGCGGCAATCAGGACGAACTCGTGGGCGAATGTCGTCTCGTCGTCAAGACGCTGCGCCAGCGTGCCGCGATGGCGATGGCTGCGGATCCGCGCATGGCGCAGGTTGCGACCGAGGTGCGCCGACGCACGCAGGAAATGCTGCGCAACCCGACCAGCTACGAAGCCCCGAGGCATTGAGCAGTTAATGCAACTTCGCATGACGCTAAAGAGTCACCTTGCGCCGCTCGTCGCTGTCCTGGTGGCTTGGCTCATCGTTGGCTGCAACCAAAATTCCGCGCCGATGCCGGCGGCCAATCAGCCGCCCGCAGTTTCAAAGACGAATGCGGTAGCAGCGATGACGACGCCGAGCGGCATCGAGATGGTGCTCATTCCCGCCGGCGAATTCATCATGGGCGACGACCGCGGCGATGACGACGAGAAGCCCGCGCACAAGGTGCACGTCAGCGCCTTCCACATGGACACGCGCGAGGTGACGCAGAAGGTTTACGAGAGCCTGATGGAAAAAAATCCATCCAAGTCCAAGTCGCCGGAGAAGCCGGTCGAGCAGGTGGACTGGTATCACGCGGCGCTCTACTGCAATTTGCGTTCGCTCAAGGAAGGACTGAAGCCTTGTTACGACGCGAAGACGCTCGCGTGCGATTTCACGGCCAGCGGCTACCGGCTCCCGACCGAGGCCGAGTGGGAATACGCGTGTCGCGCGGGAACGCAGACTAAATTTTCCTTCGGCGATGATGCGGCCAAGCTCAAGGCCGCGGCTTGGTTCAAGGCGAACGGCGCGCAGACGACGCATCCCGTCGGACAGAAAGCCCCGAACGCCTGGGGCCTCTACGACCTGCACGGCAACGTTGCCGAGTGGTGTCACGATGTTTACAGCGAGAGCCATTACCAGAAGAAGGAAGACCATGATCCGCGCGGCCCGGCCGCCGGCGACAAGCGCGTGCTGCGCGGCGGAAGCTGGCGCAACAGCGAGGAAGGCTGCCGCTCTTCCGCGCGCAACAGCGAGACGCCGCGCTTCGCCGACGCGTGCTTCGGCTCGGACGGCTACGGTTTTCGCTGCGTCAAAAGAGCGCCGTAGTTTTTTTCAGAACGCGGTCATTTGCTTTGGTGTTGAGTGAAGTCAGGCCGCCATCTAGTTTTGCTTCATGCCTTCAGCCACTGAACTCCGTCCGTCGCGGCAATTTTTTGGCGTGAAGAGATTGTCCCCCGCGCTCCTCACCGCCGCCGTGGTCCTGATCGCGTGCGTGGCGGCACAGGCGCAGGCGCCGTTTCGCGAGCGACTGAGCGGCCTGCCGTTCAAGATCGCCTACGAGACTTACGCGAACGACAACTGGGAAATCTTCGTGATGAACGCCGATGGGTCGAATCCCGTGAATCTCACGGGCACGCCGAAGGAGCACGAGCATTACCCGCAGGTGTCGCCCGACGGCACGAAGATTTGTTTCTCCGTGGACGAGGGCGAAGGTCGCGACACGGTGCGCAGCCTCCACGTCATGGACATTGACGGGAAGAATCGGAAGAGACTGGTGGACCACGCGCGCGAACCGTTCTGGAGCCCGGACAGCAAGGTGATTGGATTCCTGCCGCAGGAATATCCCAAGTTCAGCGTGACGGATTATTACACGGAGGGCATGAGCTTTTACGACCTCGGCACGGGCAAAATCACGCCGCACCCGAACGCAACGAACCTGCATCACCTCTACAATCCCAGCTTCGCGCCGAACGGAAAATGGATCGTCGCAACCGTCCACGCCGGCATGGGCGTCGGTCACGGCATGATGCTCATCGAGGCGCGCGGCGACAAAATCATCAACCTGAAAATCCCCGGCTGCCGTCCGTGTTTCAGCCCCGACGGAAAGCAAATCGCGTGGGGCCCGGGCGACCACGAGATCGCCGCGGCGCCGATCAATCTGGATTCGGATTCGCCGTCCGTCGGCGAGCGGCGCGTCCGCATTACCGAGGACAAGGCGAACAAGATTTATCACGTGGATTGGTCGCCCGACAGCCGCTTCCTCTGCATCAGCCACGGGCCGGATGGCAAGGGCGATCCGACCAGGACCGGATCATTCCAGGGTGCGTGCGAAATGGTCGGCGTGGTCGCGCCGGGCTGGAATCTCCTCGCCGTCTCGGCGGAACGCGACGGCGTCCTCGATCTCACTCACGCCACCGACGCGGATTTCACGATGCTGACCACGAACGGACTCAGCAACAAGGAGTCGTCGTGGTTTTTGCCCAAGCAGACGAAGGGGAGCAAAAAGTGATGCGGGAAGTTCGTTGCTGCGCGTCGCTGGTTGCAGTGGCGCTGCTGGCCGCTTGCGGAAAGTCAGGCTCGGACTCTCCGGCTGAAACCAAATCGCCCGCTGCATCAGTCAGCGCGAAGGCGGAGAATTCAAGCCCGGTGGAAATCGTCACCGCGTCCGGTGTCGAAATGGTTTCATTGCCCAACGGCGAGTTCGCGATGGGCAGCGACAAGGGCAATGCCGACGAGGCTCCGCCACACAAGGTCCGCGTGAGCGCGTTCCTCATGGACAAGTTTGAGGTCACGCACGAGATGTTCAAGCAGGCGCAACTCCCGAACCCATCGCACTGGCAGGACAGCCCGAAGAAGCCGGTCGAGCGCGTCCGCTGGCGCGACGCCAAGCAGTATTGCAACGAGCGCTCGCTCCTCGAAAAACTGAAGCCCTGCTACGACGAGAAAACGCCGGACTGGGATTGCGACTACACCGCGAATGGCTACCGCCTGCCCACCGAGGCTGAGTGGGAATACGCCGCCCGCGCGGGCGGAGACGGTCTCACTCAAACCGACAAGCTCCGCCAATTCGATTGGTTCGTGGCCAACGCCGATGAGAAGACTCATCCCGTCGGCCAGAAGAAACCGAATCGCTGGGGCATCTTCGACTTGGGCGGGAACGTCTCCGAGTGGTGCGAGGATGTTTACGATCCGAATTACTACAAGGAAAGTGCGGCGGTTGATCCGCATGGGCCGCCGAGTCCCGGCAAGGACGTAAAGCGCGTCATGCGCGGCGGTTCGTGGAAGGCGAGCGCCGAGATGTGCCGCGCCACGTTTCGCCAGGGTCAGCGCACTGGCGACACCGACGCGTGCTTTTACACGGACTTCTGCGGCTTCCGTTGCGTGCGCCGCGCGACGCCGGAGGAGTTGCAGCAGCTCATGTCGAAAGCGAAGTAGAACGCCCTCGCGACCGATATGCTTTTCCACACCTGGACGTTTCTGGTCTTCATGGCGGTCGTCCTGCCGGTGTTCTTCGCGCTGCGCAAGACGCGGCTGTGGGTTCCGTGGCTGATGGTGTGCTCGTATGTTTTCTACGGCTGGTGGAATCCCTACTACCTCATCCTCATCGCGTATTCCACTGCGCTTGATTTCACGCTGGTCGCGCTGATGGACCAGTGCCCGCGCGAAAGACAGAAGGTGGACTGGCTCGCGCGGCTCACGCGACTCCAGTTCGACAACCGGTTGCTGAAGGGCACGTTTGTCGTTTCAACAGTGGCGACACTTGGTCTTTTCACCATGGCACTCGCCGGTCCGCAAACGCTGCGTCCGGCACAGGGCGGGCTCGGATTAATTTTCCTGCTCATGGCGCTGGGTGCGTTCTTCAGCAGCCGCCCGCTCTGGCTCGTCATCAGCATCTTCAACAACCTCGCCATCCTCCTCTTCTTCAAATATGCGCGGTTCGTTCTGGAGAACTTCCAGCACGTGCTGTCGTGGCTCCATGTCTCGGCGAAACTGCCTGACCCCGGCGCGCTGATGCCTTTCGGCGCGGCCTACGCGCTGCCGGTCGGCATCTCGTTCTTCACGTTCCAGTCCATGAGCTACACGATTGATTTCTATTTGGGAAAAGTGGAACGCGAGCGGCACTTCATGCGCTTCGCGACCTTCGTCTGCTTCTTTCCGCAACTCGTCGCCGGGCCAATCGAGCGCGCCAAGAACATGCTACCGCAGTTCCGCGAGTTCCCGGCCATCCGCCTGCAAAACTTCACCGACGGCGCGTCCCTCTTCCTCGTCGGGCTGTTCAAGAAGCTTGCGCTGGCCAACTACCTCTCGTTTTACGTCGAGCGCGTGTATGACCATCCGAAGAATTTCGACGCGCCCGCGCTGATGCTCGCGACGTTCGCCTTCGCGTGGCAAATCTTCTTCGACTTCAGCGGCTACACGGACATGGCCCGCGGCGTGGCGAAGCTGATGGGCTTCGAGCTGCGGCTGAACTTCAACAATCCCTACCTCGCCACGGGCCTGGGCGAGTTTTGGGGGCGCTGGCACATCAGCCTCTCCACGTGGTTCCGAGATTACCTCTACATCCCGCTCGGCGGAAACAAGCACGGCGAGTTCAACACGTATCGCAATCTCTTCATCACCTTCCTCATCTCCGGCTTCTGGCACGGCGCGTCGTGGACGTTTGTCATTTGGGGAATTCTCCACGCCGTCGGTGTCATGGCCACGCGCGAACTGGAGCGGCTCGACTTCTACCGCGAACGCGTGCCGCGGCTGGCCAAGCAACTGGGTGTGTTCCTCTTCGTCTGCTTCGCGTGGATTTTTTTCCGCGCCGATTCACTGGGCGACGCGCTGCTCATCATCAACCGCATCTTCACTGCGGCGTGGCACGACCCGCAGATTCCCGCGCTCATGCTCGCGCTCGTGTTTGTGGTCTGGCTCTACGAAATGTTTTACGAGTCACGCCTGCGCGGTCTTCTGCAACACGGCTTCGTCCGCGTCGGCGTGGCGGTTTCAATGATTCTGTATCTCTGCCTCTGCGCTTCCGGCGGCGGCGCGTTCATCTATTTCCAATTCTGAAATGGCCGAAGTGAAATCAACCGAGTCAGCCGGCACGCCGTTCGTGAACGAGGTGCGCCTGACCGCGCGCCAATGGGCCATCGCGCTCGGCATCGTTTCGTTGTTCGTGCTGCTGACGCCACCGCTGTGGAAAAAACTGGAGCACTTCGAGACCGGGCCGGATTACCGCATTCCCTACGCGTTGAGCAAAGACTACTGGCTCTACGAGCGCCGCGCCGCCCAGTTTGCCCCGACGAACATCATCGTGCTCGGCGACTCCGTGGTCTGGGGCGAATACGTCCTGCCCGACGGCACGCTCTCGCACTTCCTCAACCGCGAGGCCGGGCAGCCCGACCGATTCGTCAACGCCGGTGTGAACGGTTTGTTCCCGCTCGCGCTCGAAGGTCTCGTGAACTACTACGGCGGCCCGGTGCGCGGACGGAAAGTTTTGCTCCATTGCAACCCGCTCTGGATGAGCAGTCCCAAGGCTGACCTGCAGACCACGAAGGAAGATCAGTTTAATCACTCGCGCCTCGTGCCGCAATTCTCCCCGCGCATCCCGTGCTACAAGGCCGATGCGAGCGAGCGCTTGGGCGCGATCGTCGAGCGCAACGTCCCGCTCGTCGAGTGGGCGAATAATTTGCAGAACGCCTACTTCGGCCAGAAGAGCATCCTGAACTGGACGATGGCCGACGATGGCGGCGAGCCGCCGCGTTATCCCAACAGCTACAAAAATCCCTTCGCACAAATTTCCCTCCGCGTTCCCGCCGCGCCGAAGGACGATCCCGATCGCGGCCCGGCGAGTCCGCGGCACAAACCGTGGTCCACTTCCGGCGAAGGCACCACGCGCTTCGATTGGGTCAACCTCGACACCTCGCTCCAATGGGCCGCCTTTCAGCGCCTCGTCCAATTGCTCCGCGCGCGCGGTGATGACGCGCTCGTCGTCATTGGCCCGTTCAACGAGCACATGATGTCGGAGGAAAACCGGGAGTCTTACCGGCGGCTCCGCGACGGCATGGCCGGCTGGCTGGTGACAAATCAAGTCCCCTGCCTCGTGCCCGAGCCGCTGCCCAGCGCGCTCTACGCGGACGCGAGCCATCCGCTGTCCGACGGCTACCAACTGCTCGCGCAACGGCTTCATGCCGATGCCACCTTCCAGAAATGGGTGAATGGAAAGTGAGTCGGCAGCCGGCGTTGCGTCCACGAACCGGGCGACTCCGGACGCGAGCTGGAGACGGTGCCCGGCTCGGCCACCTTTCTCCGCAACGGTGTTTTTCAGTCCATCGATTCCAGCGGCGCTGGTTTCACACGTCGCCAGACTTGCCCATCAGCCGACAAGGGGCATGAGCTTGCGCCCATGCCCCCCTCGGTTCACTTTTTTTGATTAACGGAAGTTCGCGGTCACCGAGGTGTTCGCGTTGAGGGTCACGGTCGCCGGATTCTTCGTGCCGGTGATCGCGCCGCTCCAGCCAATCCACGGGGATCCTGAAGCGGGCGTGGCCGTGAGCGTCACGACCGTGCCGGGGGCGTAGGAGGCGGCCGCCGGGCTGACGGTCACTGAACCCTTGCCGTTCGTGACGATGGTCAGCTTGTAGGAGGTCGAGGTGCCGCCACCGCCGCCGCCACCACCACCACCACCGGCGGCAGCGCTGCTGGTCTTGAGCGTGACCGGCACCGTGGCGAAGCCGCCGAGCGAATTCCAGACGGTCGCCTGCGTCGGCGCGGTGTCGAGGATCATCGAGCCTTTGAACTGGCCGGCTTCGAATTGCATCGTGCCGAACGGTGCGGCGTCCGGGCTGCCGCCGTAGGTGAGGATGGCATTCGTGAACGTGGTCGTCGCGGCGACCTTGAACATGTGCGTGTCCGTGAGGTAATCCGCCTGCACGATGGTCACCGTTGGGATCGGATTCACGAACACGGTGGTCGTCAACGAGCCGCCGTTGTAAGTGGCCTTGAGGGAAACCCCCTTGCGGCCGCTCACGACCGAGGAGGTCGCGGTGACACTCGCGGTGAACGCGCCGTAGGGCACGGTGATCGTCGCGGGCACCTGGAGCGAATTCACGTCACCGCTGGTGAGCGTGATGACGGCCCCGCCGGCGGCGCGGGGGAAGTTGTTGAGCGTGACGGTCACCGTCATCGGATTGCCGCCGACGATTTCCTGACCGCTGATGCTCGCGAGTGAAATCACCGGCGCAGGACTGAGTGAGAGCGAGCCGGTGACCGTCGTTCCGTTGAGCGACGCGGTGATCGGAACGGCCGTCGCGACGGACACGGGCGCGGTGTTCACGGAGAAGCTCATCGCGGTGTAGCCCTGCGGGAGCGTGATGGCCGCGGGCACGGCGACGAGGGACGTGTTCCCGCTCGCAAGCGAAACCGTCGCGCCACCGAATTGGGCGGGTATGTTCAACGAGACCGTGCCGTAGGTGCCGAAACCGCCTTCGACGGGGTTCACGGAAACCGACGCCATCTTCACCACCGGTGTGAGCGTGAGCCCCGCCGCGCGGCTGACCGTCCCGTCGGTCGCGTAAAGTTTCAGCGCGGTCGGCGCGGTGAGCGTCGCACCGTCGGTGACGATGCTGAACG
>JACQFS010000232.1 GCA_016199935.1 Verrucomicrobiota bacterium | reverse complement strand
AGGTAACCACGGAAACGCTCGGTCAACCCCAACGCCCGCCGGCCGAGGTGGCCGCTGCGAGCCTGGACGGCTCGCGGTCCGCCACCCACGATGGCAAGCTGCGCCCCCAGTCCCCAAAGCGCGTGACTTCACGCTTGTCGCTCGCGGGAAGTTCGCTGACATTGCGGCGCTGCGGATGCCCGTGGTTCACCCATGCTCTCACGAGCATGGCCACACGCGCCGTTGCTTGAATGCCCGTTCCAGTCATCAGCGTTGAACAGATGCGCCAGTGGGAGGCGGACTCCTGGGCCGCCGGCCTGAAGCCGGCGGACGTGATCCGCCGCGCCGGCGCGCACGTCGCGCGGCTCGCCCTCCGGCTCACCCGGCCCGGCCAGCGCGTGCTCATCCTCGCCGGCAAGGGCAACAACGGCGCCGATGCCCGTTCACCGATTTTCTCAAACGCAAACCCGCGCTGATCATTGACGGCCTGTTCGGCATCGGCCTGAACCGCCCGCTCGAAGACGGCTGGGCCAAGCTCGTGGATGCGGTGAACAAGTCGCGCGTGCCGGTGCTCGCGGTGGACGTTCCCTCCGGCCTCGACGCGGACACGGGCCTGCCCAAGGGCGCGGTCATTCACGCGACGGTCACGGTGACGTTCGCCGCGCCCAAGCGCGGGATGGTGCTCGCGCGCGCGTGGGACGTGACGGGCCGGCTCGAGGTGGCGACGGACCTCGGGCTGCTCCCGTGCCCGTTCACCGGCGATCTGCAATGGACGCTGGCGGAGGATTTCGACGGGCTCGTGCCGCCACGGCCCATGTCGGCGCACAAGGGAATCTTCGGGCACCTCGTCATCGTGGCGGGAAGCCAGGGTTATCACGGCGCGGCGGTGCTGGCGGCGCGCAGCGCGTTGCGCGCGATGCCGGGGCTGGTGACGCTGTTCACGACGGACGCGGTTTTTCCGATCGTCGCGGGGCAATTGCAGTCGGCGATGGTCCGCGCGTGGCGCGGGGACACGAAGGTGCCGGATTACGCGGAGACGCTGCTGTTCGGTCCCGGCCTCGCGGGCAAGGACGTGCCGGTGTCGATGCGGTCGCGGCTGCGCCGGGCGTGGCACGCGTCGCAAACGCCGGTGATCGCGGACGCGAGCGCGTTCGACTGGCTGCCGCCGGAGCCGAAGCGGCTGGATGCGTTGCGCGTGGTGACGCCGCACCCCGGCGAGGCGGCGCGGATGCTGTTTGTGACGAGTGAGGCGATCCTGCGCGACCGCATCGGGGCGTTGCGCGAGCTCTCGCGGCGCTGGGGCGAAAGTTGGGTGGTGCTCAAGGGCCACCAGACGCTGGTGGGCAGCGCGCGCGGGCCGGTGTTCATCAACCCGTCGGGCAA
This sequence comes from Verrucomicrobiota bacterium, assembly GCA_016199935.1. Taxonomy (GTDB): domain Bacteria; phylum Verrucomicrobiota; class Verrucomicrobiia; order Limisphaerales; family JACQFS01; genus JACQFS01. Next base: position 23,402 of record JACQFS010000232.1, on the reverse strand, counting down.
TCCGCTGCTCGCGCAGGGCGGCGCGGGCGACGTGCTCGCGGGCTACCTAGCCGGGCTGCTGGTGCAGCGGCCGTTCCGCGCCGCGCCCGGCATGGGGATCCGTTACGCGGTGTGGCAGCACGGCGCGGCGGCCGATCATCTCTCGGCGACGCACCCGGCGTGGACGACCGAGGCGCTGCCCGACGCGCTCGGGCACCGGTCGCCGGAATGAACGGCGTTTTTCCTTCCGCGCACCGGGCGCGTCTGTTAAGTGAGCCGCACACCATGAAGCGAATGTGGAACATCACGGCCGTCCTGCTGCTCGCCGCGGCGCTGCGCCTGGCGGGCGCGGACTACAAGCTGGCCGACGGCACCACCGTCAGCGGCGAACTTTTTTCCCCGAATGAAGCCGGCGCGTTCGTGCGGGGCGCCGACGGCAAGATCGGCGAGCGGCACAACTGGGTGAAATTTTCGCAGGACACGCTCAAGCAATTCGCCGCGACGAGCGAGAAGCTCAAGGGGTTCGTCGAACCGTTCATCGAGCTGCCGCCCGAGGCGCTCGCCGCCGCCGCGCGGCCCAAGCCGCTCGACCTCAAGCCCTCGCCGCGCCTGGAGCGGCCCACGCACGTGACCTTCGCCAGCGCGGCGCTGACGCCGGTCGGCTTTGCGATGGCGCTGTTGCTGATGCTCGCGAACCTTTACGCGGGCTACGAGATCTCCGTGTTCCGCAACCGCCCCGTGCCGCCCGTCGTGGGTGCCGCGGCCGTGCTGCCGGTGATCGGGCCGCTCGCGTTTCTCTGTCTGCCCTCGCGCGTCGAGTCCGTCGTCGCGCCCCAGGCGGAGCCCGAGCCGGAAGCCGCGCCCGCGCCCGCACCCGCCGAGGAGGCGGCGCCGGCGATGAGTGCGGAGGACGAAGCCATCGCCGCCGTCCGCGCCGCGGCGATGGGTTCCCGGTCACCGGCCGCACCCGAAGGAGAAGACGCTTCGCCGCCACCGCGGAGCGACGGCGCGATCGTCGAGGAGGGCGAGGCGCCCTCCGCAGGTTTGCGACTGGCCAAGCGCGACGCGAAGACCGGACCGGTGAGCAAGGATTTCGTCGAGGTGTTCAAACGCGGCGAGCACCTCATCAACCGCCGCTTCTTCGAGACGAAGTTCACCGGCTTCTTCCGCATGGCCCCGACCGCGGCGGAGAAGGACCTGGTGCTGGTCATCCGCTCGTCGCGCGGCGAATACGTGGGCTCGCGGATTTCCCGCATCACGAACGACGAGTTGCATCTCCAGAAACGCGCGGGCGACGCGACGGCCGAGACGATGATTCCGTTCAACGACATCACCGAGGTGCGCATCCGCCACAAGGATGCCTGACCCGCTGAATCCCACCCCCGCGCCACACGTCTTCCATCCCCTCTCAGATCGCATGAAGTATAAAACCATCCTCCTCTTCGGCGCGCCCGGCGCGGGCAAGGGCACGCAGGGCAAAATCCTCGGCACCATTCCCGGCCACTTCCACTGCGCGTGCGGCGACGTGTTCCGCAACCTGCGCATTGACGACCCGATGGGCCGGCTGTTCGTCGAGTATGCCGGCAAGGGCCAGCTCGTGCCCGACGAGCAGACCATCGGCCTGTGGCGGAAAAACATCCAGGGCGTGAGCCTCAACGGCGCGTTCAATCCCGAGCGCGACTGGCTCGTGCTCGACGGCATCCCGCGCAACCCGCACCAGGTCGAGATGCTGCGCGACACGCTCGATGTGCGGGCGGTTTTCTGGCTGACGTGCTCGGACATGAACAAGATGGTCGAGCGCCTCCAGCGCCGCGCGTTGCGCGAGAACCGCCTTGACGACGCGAACCTCGACGTGATCAAGCAGCGGCTCGAAGTTTACAAAAACGAAACCAAGAGCGTGCTCGAATGTTATGACCCCAAGCTCGTCCACGAGATTGATTCCACGCAGTCGCCGCTCGCCGTGCTGCGGGAAATCCTCGAGATCATCGCGCGGCTGAAGGCGGCCGGTTCGTAAATCCGAATTCCAAATGATCGGAATGACGCGCGGAGGTTTCGGTCAGTTGCCTTTTGAGATTGGAATTTGTTTCGGATGTCGGATTTCGAGCTTCGGATTTTTTTCCCGCCGTGCTTCCCTTGCCGCGCATGACTTCACCGTTGCGCGTCATCTTCATGGGCACCGCGCCGCTGGCGTGCGCGAGTTTGCGCGCGCTCGCGGAGTCGCCGGCGTTTGAAGTCGCCGCGGTCGTCACGCAGCCGGACCGGCCGAAGGGGCGCGACCTCAAACTCCAGCCCTCCGCCGTGAAGGAACTTGCGCTCGCGTTGAACCGGCCCGTGCTCCAGCCCGAGCGCGCGCGGCAGCCGGAGTTCATCGAGCAACTCCGCGCACTCCGGCCCGACCTGATCGTCGTCGCGGCTTACGGACAGATTCTCCCGCAAAGCCTGCTCGACGTGCCGCGGCTCGGCTGCCTCAACGTCCACACGTCGCTCCTGCCGAAATACCGTGGCGCCGCGCCGATCCAGTGGGCCATCGCGAACGGTGACGCGGAGACCGGAGTGACGATCATGAAAATGGACGCGGGCCTCGACACCGGCGCGATCGTGGCGACGGAGCGCACGCCCATCGCGGACGCGGACGACGCGCCGACGCTGCACGACCGGCTCGCGCAACTCGGGGCGGCGCTGCTCGTGAAGACGGTTCCGGATTTTGCGGCGGGAAAAATCACACCGCAGCCCCAGCCCGCCGAGGGCTCGAGCTACGCGCGCAAGATCGAAAAGGAGGACGGCCGGCTCGACTGGTCGCAGCCGGCGCGCGTGCTGTGGCAGCGGCTGCGCGCGTTCACGCCCTGGCCGGGCGCGTTCACATTTTTGCCCGCGCAGCCCAAGCCGGTGCTGCTGAAAATCCGGCGCGCGGAGCCAGTGCAACGCGACGGAGGAAACCCGGGCGAGGTGCTCGAAGCGGGCGCGGACGGGATCGTGGTCGCGTGCGGCGAGGGGGCGTTGCGACTGCTGGAGGTGCAACGCGAAGGCGGCAAGCGGCTGGCGGCGCGGGAATTTCTGGCCGGCTGTCCGCTCGCGAAGAGTCAGCGACTCGGGTGAACGCGAACTCCGAAGTGGAAATGGGGAGCGCACGCGTCCCGCGTGCAGTTCGGGCGTCGCGCCCGAACTTTCGTCACTCTCTCTCTCTCCGGGGAAACGCCGCGCGGAAAAGTTGGGGCACGAGGTTTCCGGCGCGACGCCGGAAACCACACGCCGGAGGCGTGCGCTCCCCAAGACTCCCGCAACATCCGGTTTCCACTTCGGAGTTCGGGTTGAGCTCTTGCGCGCGGCGCGGCCGCCACTTTTTTACGGGTTCACCTTCAGCCGGTAAACGCGATTGGTGTTGGTGGCGGTGGGATCGGTGACGAAGAAGACGTTGCTCACGGTGTTGGTCGAAAACAGATCGGCCCAGTTGGTCAGCTTGGTGGCGAATTGGAAGGTGTAGCTCTCACCCGCCGCGCCCGTGACGCGGAAGCGAAATTGATTCGAAGCCTGCGGCGCGGATTGGTCGAGCACCGGCCGCGCGAGGGTGATGATCGAGAGGCCGCGCGTGGCCTGACGCCCGCCGCCGTCGTTGACCTGCACGATGAAGTTGTTCGTGGCCGCGCCCGCCGAGGGACCGGAGATCAAGCCGGTGGAGGAAAGTCCCAGGTTCGACGGCAACGGCCCGGAGCCGAGCGCCATCTGCCAGACATACGGCGGCTGGCCGCCGCCCGGCAGCAGCGTCGTCGAGTAGAACACGCCGCCATACGCCTTGGGCAGGGTCGCGGTGGCGACGGAGAGCGAATTGTAAATCGTGATCGCGAGCGCGCGGTCGGCAAACGTGCACGGGTCGCTCACGCGCGCGGTGAAGTTGAACGTGCCGGTGTTGGTCGTGGTGCCGCTGATCTGGCCGGAGTTGGTGCTGAGCGAAAAATTCGGCGGCAACGATCCCGAGACGATGGACCACGTCTGCGGCTGCGCGCCGCCGCTGGCGGAAAGCGTCGTGTTGTAGCCCGTGCCCGCGGTGCCGTCGGGCAGCGAGGACGTGGTCACCTGCACGGCGGGGTTGATGGAGATTTGCACCGTGCCGGTGTTGGTCGCGCCGAGTGAATCGGTGACGACGGCGATGAAATTGAAAACGCCGTTGGTCACGGGCGTGCCGGAGACGGTGCCATTCGTGCCGAGCACGAGATTGGCGGGCAGCGGCGCGGAACCAAACACCAGCGACCAGGCATACGGCGGCGCACCGCAGTTGGCCTGGAGGGCACTGACGTAACCGCACCCCACCGCGCCATCCGGCAGCGCGGTGGTCACCACCGCCACGGGGCACGCGGGCTGGATGGTGATGCAGAGGTTGCTCGTCGCGCTGTTGCTGCGCTGGTCCGTGACCTGCGCGAGGAAGCAGAAGGTGCCCGCGTTCGTCGGCGTGCCGGAGAGATATCCAAAAGTGTCGAGGCTCACACCGCCGGGCAGTGGGCCGGAAAGGTTGGTCCAAAAATAATTCGGGGAGCCGCCAGTGGCGTTGAGGTTCACGGAATAGAAAACGCCGACCGCGCCGCCGGGCAGCGGATTGGTCGTGGTGATGCTCGGCGGGGCGATGGGCGTGACGATGAAGTTGGCCGTGGCGTTGGTCGGGGGCACGGGGACATTGGTGTTGTTGACCTGATTGTAACCAAGGTTGTTGAGGGTGCCGCCGTCCAGGCCGACGTTCCACGCGGCGTTGAAGACATTGAAGACGTAGTTGCCGCTGCCGTCGGTCTGCGAGCCGACATTGTAGGTGATCGAATTGTTGGTCGCCGTCGCGTTGACGTTCGCGTTGGGAATGCCGGAGCCGTTCGTATTGTGGACAAAGCCGGAAATCTGGCCGGTGACCAACTGCGCGATGATGTTGTTCGTCCGGTTGACGCCGTTGGTGATGTTGATGACGAGGTCGGGAAAAATGAGACTTTGCCCCTGGCCATCGCCACTGAAACCGCCGAGTTGAATCTGCCAGGAGCCGCCGAACATCGGCATGTCGAAATTGCCGTTGCTGTCCGTGGTGGCCCGGGGATTTGAAGCGTTGGAGCCGGTGGCATCGTAGGCGTAAAGGTTGTAACTGCCCAGCGGCACGCCGTTGTTGTCGAGGAACTGCCCGCGGAAGCGCGCCGTGGCGAGCGTGCCGACGATGTTGACCTGCGCGGCCTGTCCGTCCACGAGCGTCAGGGTGTCGGTGCTGGTGAAGGCGTAGTTCGTGGTCTGCGGGCTGGAGTTGTCCACCTGCATGAACCAGTTGCCCGCCACGGCCGCGAGGGAAAAGACGCCGTTGCTGTCGGTGAAGCCGCTGGTTTCGAAGCCATTGTTGGTGGTGTCGCTGGCGAACATGACCAGGCCGGGAATGGGAACGCCGAGACTGTCCTTCACCGTGCCGTAGATGAGCGCCGTGCTCCGCTCCAGCGCGACGTTCGCGTTGGTCACCGAATTGGTCACGGTGTTGAACTTCGTCTTGTTCTGCGGCACGAGATCGCCGAACGACGCCGCGGTCTTGTCCGAGACTTCCACCTTCCAAAAATCCGCCGTGACGGGCACGGAGAAATTGCCGTTGGTGTCCGTGAAGCCGATCGTGAACAGGTTGTTGGACGACTGGACGAACATTTGCGTGCCCGCCTCGACCGTGAGCGCGGTATTCGTGCTGTCCACGAGCGAGCCCGCCAGCGTGCGTGTCGCCAGGGTGAGGTCGACGTTGGCCGGAATGGTGGAGTTGGTGGTGAGGGCGACCTGCGGCAGCGTGGCGAAATCGGCCACGTAGCCACTCTGAACGGCGATCATCTGATAGTTCCCCACCGGTGCCTTGAGCGCGAAATTCCCGGAAGCGTTGGCCGCCGTGCCGGCGATAAACTGCTGGTTGCCGCTCGAATCCTGCATCAGCAGCGCGACCAACGCGTTGGCCAGCGGAGTGACACCGCTCTTCACCGCGCCCGTGACCATCTGCGTGTAGGGCGGGCTGGCGATGGTGAAGGGGACGTTGGACGATCCCGAAGTGGTGGACGGGCTGGAGAAGCGGAAAACATAACGGCCGTTTCCCCGGGCAAGCTCGGGCGAAAACGGAAATTGATAATAAGCCGTGATCGCGCCGTTGGTCGCGCCATCCCGATCCTTCAAGACATTGATGTTGGTCACGCCGCCGAATGCAAACGCGCTGCCGTCACGCGGCCGGAAGGCGCGCACACGCAGGTCGCCTGCATCCACGACGTTGTTGCTGTTGAAATCGAAGAACTGCTCGACCAACACCCGCTCGGTATTCGTCAGCCCGTTCATCTGAAACGTGATGAGGCCGGTGTAGTCGTTGCTCACGATGCTCGGTGTGACCGTGAACGTTGCGGCCGCGCCCACGCGGAACGCGAGCAGCAGGACGCCGAGGAAAATGGACGCCGTGATTTTTTTCATAATGCCTCCGGATTTCATGGTGGGCGGATTGAAGCAGACATTCGCTCGCAGAACAAGGGCCATCCAGCCCATGAACGCGTTCAACGGGGAAGGATGTGGCGTATGAATCGCACGGGTTCGCGCCCCTCGACGTTGATCGTCGCCGTCAGAAAGCCTCCGCGCCGGGTCAACTCGATGCCCGCGAGCGCCGGACAGAGCACCACGCGGAAGGGCCGCCAATTCCGGGCTCGGTTCAACGCGACCGTCCAGCGCCGGATGGTGGTCCCGAGAAAACCGACGCGTGGCATGCCGCCCAGAATTCTCCCGGCGCCGAGGAACAACCCTGAGTGCAGGTGGCCGACAACCGTGCGCTCGATCTGGCCGAGGCGCGCACGCACGTCGGGTGATTCGAGCAGGAACGGCAGCGCGGAAGGATCGTGACAGAAGAGCAGCACGCGCTGCCCCGGTTCCAGCGACGCGAACGTCGCACTCACCTGTCGCAGATGTTCCGTCCGCAACGCTTCCCAGCCGGCCGTTTCCCCCGGCAAGACGTCGTGCCGCAAAATCTCCAGACCGACCAGTGACGAGGTCACACCAAGCAGGACGTAACGGCCGACATCCACACGCCAGAAAGGTTGCAGCCCGAGATTCCCCACGGTGCGCGGCCAACTCGCGAGCCTCATCCCGCCTCGGCCGCCGAGCAGGCTCTCCTTGCCCAACTCGTGATCGCCGATGGTCGCGAGCAATCGCCCGCCGAACCGCGCGCGCAATTTTCCCAGACACTCCTGTGCGCTCGCCAGCGAGGCGTCGTCGCTCACGCCGACATTCGCCGAGTCCACGGAGAAATCACCGTTGGCGATCACGTGGTCGGCCATCGGCGCCTCCGCGAGAAATCGGTCGAGCAGCGGACCGTGCGCAAGTGGGTCGCGCAGCCAGACGAACCGATCCCACGCCGTCATCAGCGCGAGCTTCACCGGGTCACGCGTCAGCCCGGCGCGCGGATGGCCGCGGGCCCTTTCCGCGTCGCCGGCGAAGTGGATGTCACTGACGACGAGCAACTGGATTTGCCGAGACATGAGAAAAACTTCGCACGAGTGATAAAACCGTGCGCGTCGGCGGGCAAAGGGAAAGGCGGAAAAATATTTTCTCGCTGCCGACCGGACCGTTCCCAAAACTGCAAAAAGCCGCGGCGTCCGCGGGCGCAAAGCGAATCTTGGATTGTGTTCGCGGGGTCCCGCCGCTACGTTCGCGCACCAGTTGGCCGGAGCGGGCGGGCGCCACGCCGCACCAACCGTCCGTTTTCACGTTGTCCCCCCGCCGTGCCACCGGCGTCGGGCGCGTAGCCTGCTGACAGATTGCCCTTTGCACCGATGAATGACGATTTTTTGAGACGGCGGGTGGTCATCACCGGCATGGGGGTCATTGCGCCGCCCGGGCTGGAGCTGGAAACCTTTTGGAAAAACGTGCGCAACGGCGTCAGCTCCGCGCGCGTGGTCAGCCGCTTTGACTCGAGCAAGATGCCCAACCACCTCGCCGCCGAAGTGGTCGGCTTCAAGCCGGCGGATTTCATGAGTGAGAAACTTGTGAAACGCTCCGACCTCTCCACGCAATACGCCGTGGCCGCTGCCTCGCTCGCGTTGAAGGACGCAAAGCTGAATCCCGCCGAGCTCGATCCTGACCGCATCGGCGTGGTTGAGGGCACGACCGTCAGCGGCATGGAGAGCACGCTGCGCGGTCACCTGATTTATTTGAAGAGCGGTTACCGCGCCATCAATCCCTTCGACGTGATCAACGCCTACTGCGGTGAGGGCAGCAGCCGCATCGCGCTCGAACTCGGCATCCGCGGCCACGCCATCACCTACTGCTCGGGCTGCGCCTCGGGCAACGACGCCATCGGCTATGCGTTCAAGATGGTCCAGCACGACGAGGTGGACGTGATGGTGGCCGGTGCGACGGACGACAATCTCGCGGAGCCGATGTTCGGCGGCTTCTGCCGGCTGGGCGTGATGACAAAGAACGACGAGGAGCCACAACGCGCGATGCGGCCGTTTGACCGGACGCGCGACGGCTTCGTGCTCGGCGAAGGCTCGGCGTTCCTCGTGCTCGAGGAGTTGTCGCACGCACTGTCGCGCGGCGCGCAGATTTACGCCGAGGTGCTCGGCCACGGGCGGAGCTGCGAGGCATTTCACGAGACCAACACGCACCCCGACGGCTACGGCTTCCGGCGCGCGATGGAGAAGGCGCTGCGCTACGCGCGCGTCGCCGCGTCGGAAGTGGACTACATCAACGCGCACGGGACGGCGACGAAGTTCAACGACCCGATCGAGACGCGTGCGATCAAGACGGTCTTCGGCGAGCACGCGCCGCGCGTCGCGATCAGTTCCACCAAACCGATCACCGGCCATCTCATGGGCAGCGCGGGCGCGGTCGAGGCCGTGGTCTGCGCACTGGCGCTGAAACATCAGGAACTTCCGCCGACGATCAACCTGCGCGACCCGGACGCGGACTGCGACTTGGACTACGTCCCGGGCCGGCCGCGCCCCTACCCGCTGCGCGTGGCGATGAATCTCAACGCGGGGTTCGGCGGCAAGAACGCCTGCCTGCTGATGCGCTCATGGTCCACTGACGCATGAACAGCTTCCCCCAAGTCGCCTCGTTGATCGCGCTGATCTCCAGCCTCGGGCTGACGATCTTCGTGGCGAGCCGCAATCTGCGCTCGCGTGTGAACCTCGCGTTCCTGCTCTGGGGCGTGGCGGTGTCGCTCTGGAATTTCGGCACCTTCATGAAATACAGCGTGCTGCTGGAGGACAACGAGGCGAACCAGGCACTCGTGCGGCCGTGGCTGACCGTGCTGCATCTCGGGACGATTTTTCTGCCGGTGACCAGCCTGCAACTCTCGCTGCTGGTGGCGCAGATTCGCCGGCCGCGCCTGCTGGCCGCGCTGTATGTCGCGACCGTGGCGATCGCGTTCACGCTTTTCGGCGGACATTATTTCATCCGGCCGGAGCTTCGGGGAGGGAACTGGTTTGCCGTGGCCGGTCCGGGCATGACCGCGTATCTGGTGCTGTATGGCTGCGTCAGCCCCGCGACGATCGTGGTGTTGTTCATGCGGCAGCGGAAGGTTCCCAAGCTGCACCAGATGCGCCTGCGTTTCCTGATCGTCGGCCTGTTCGTCCTCCTGCTGACGGGCACCAACGACCTGATGCTGGTCAAGGGAATGGCGACCTACCCGTTCACCGCCATCGCGGTGGTGCCGCTGGCCAATCTCGGCGCCATCATTTACGTGATCCTCACCGGCTACAGTGTGATCCAGCATCAACTGCTGAACATCCACGTCACCTTCAGCCGGATCGCCGCGAATCTCATCCGGCTCAGCTTCCTCGGCATTTTCGCCGGCGTGCTGGTCTTCGCCGTGGATGTCGTGGTGCCGCACGTCCTGTCACCCGTCGGTTCCTTGGTCTGCATCGGCATCGTGCTGGCGAGCGGCCTGTTTGCCTCGCTGGCGTTCCCGCGCCTGTTCGCGCGCGGGGATGAAATCCTCGAGCGCCGCATTCTCGGCGACCGCTTCGAATATCACGACCACATCCGCGACTTCATCGGGACCATGCACCGCTACACGGACCTGGAACCGATGCTGGCGCAACTGGACGAGTTGCTCACGCGCTCGGTCGGCGTGCGCAGCTACCGGCTGGTGACGCTGCACGAGGTGCAGCACCGCTTCATCACGCTGGGGGCGTGGCCCGCCGCGGGCGCGAGTGATCGCGAACTGCGGTTCGACTCGCCCATCTTCCGCTACTTCAAGGATCACCACGAGACGCACCTGGCGGCCAACCTCGCGTATCTCATCCCCGGCGGCTCGGCGGAGGAAGGCGACGCGATGAAGGAACTCCAGGAGTTCGGCGCCGAATTTTGTTTCCCCCTCTTCAGCGGCACCGACCCGGTCGGCGCGCTGATGGTCGGCGAGAAGGCCAACGGCGAACCCTTCACGTCGCACGATCTTTTTCTGCTGACCGACCTGGCGAAAAACCTGGCGATCACGTTCAACCAGTTCCGCCTCAAGAACCGCCTGCTGCAACAGGAGGAGATGGAACTTATGGGCCGCATGTCGCGCGGGCTGGCGCACGACCTCAACAACCTCGTCACGCCCGTCTTCACTTATCTGCAAATCCTGCGCGAGATGAAGGGCAAGTCCGAAGACCCCGACGATCTGCTCCCCGTCGCGCTGCGCAACATGCAGACGATCCAGGCTTACATCCGCACCGCGCTGTTCTTCTCGACCACGCTCAAGCCCAACGTCGCCCTCACCAGCCTCGACGGCGTGATCCGCAAGTCCGTGCAGCTCGCCGACCCGAAGCTCAAGAGCAAGCAGATGAAGGTGGAGCTCGAGCTGATGGACCACGCCGAGGCCGAGATGGACGAGGTGCTCATCCAGCGCGTGCTCGACAATCTCATTTCCAACGCGGTGGACGCCTCGAATCCCGGCGGCCAGTTGAAGCTGCGCCTCACGCAGCTTGCCCGCACCGAGAGCACGCGCGACTGGTTCCGCATGGAGGTCGTGGATCAGGGCTCGGGCATCAGCAAGGAAAACCTCAAGCGCATCTTCACGCCCTATTTCACCACCAAGGACAAGGGCGACAGCAACCGCGGCTTCGGCCTCGGCCTGGCCATCTGCCGCAAGATCGTCCATCTCCACAGCGGAAACCTGAATGTGATCAGCGAGGAACGCAAAGGCACCACCATCCAGTTCGACCTCCCGAGCGTCCAGCCGAGTGACAAGCCAACGGCGGATGTTTCCCTGCAATGAAGACGCTCACTGTGATCGCCAAACAGCCGGGGCTCGCCGCCGCGATCCGCACGGTCGTGGATCCGACGCGCTATCGCGTGGTCGCGCTCGAGGCCGGCGCGGACCCGGCGTCGGCCGGCGGCACGGACGCGTTCATCCTCGACGCCGACCTGACCGACGTGCGGCCCATCCGCCTCATCGAGGTGTTGCGCCAGCGGATGCCGGGCACGCCGATCCTCGTTTACGCCGGGCACAAACAGTGGGACTGGGAAGAAGATGCCTACCTGCTCGGCGTCGAGTTCATCCTCGCCAAACCAGTGCGCGCGCGGCTGCTCAACGCGCTGCTCGACCGCGCGCTGAAAGATCCGCCGGTCTCCGCGCTCGTGCCCGCCGCGCGCCCGCCGGGCTACGCGCTGGAAACGCAGCGCCCGCCCGAGCCGCTTGCGGCCGCACGTTCGCTCGAGCCGTTCCGGCAGTTCACGCGCGTGCTCACGCACAGTCTGGACTCCGCGGCGTTGCTCGCGAATTTCCTCCAGTTGCTGCGCGAGCTGATGAGCGTGAATCGCGCCGCGATTTTTCTCACGCCGCCGCCCAATTCGCTCTTCGAGTCCGGCGTGGGCGGCGAGCCGGTGCGGCTGCTGCCCTCGTGCGCCATCGGCATCAACACGACGCGGCTCCAGAATTTCGAGCTGGGGATGGATCGCGGCATCGGCCGGCACCTTTATCAGTGGGGCCGCATCCTGCGCTTCAACGGCCCCGAGGCGGCGCAGGATCCGCAGATCGCGCGCGAGTTCGAGCGGCTCGGCGCGCAGGTCGCCATTCCGATTCTCGACCGCGAATCCATGATCGGCGTCGCGCTCTTCGACGGCCGGCTCACGGGCGAGCCGCTGGGCAATGAGGAGTTGAGCCTGCTGTTCCGTCTGTTGGAGGAGCTCGGCCTGGCCATCAAGAACAGTTGGGACCACGACAAGCTCTCGACCAATCACGAGGTGATGTCCGACATCCTCGGCGAACTCGGCGCGGGCTGCCTCGTCATCAGCCGCAACCTCGTCGTGCTCCACGCCAATGCGCGCGCGCGCAAATTCCTGCTCGGCGGCGGCGCGACTCAGCAGCCGCTGGAGTTCAGTCAGATTCCGCCGATCATCGGCAGCCGCATCTTCGAGGCGCTCAACACCGGCGCCGCCGCGGAGCCGTTCAAGTTCCGCCAGGCCGAGGCGGACGGGGGCGTCTATCAGCTCACCATCACGCCGTTCCGCCGCCAGAGCGCGCCGACGATCAACGCGGTGCTCGTGATGATCGAGGACCATTCGCAGATCGAGAAAAGCCAGAAGCTCGAGGTCGAGGCCTCGAACCTCCGGCTCGTCAAGGCGATGGCCGAGGGCATGGCGCACGAAATCGGCAACTGCCTCGTCCCGCTCTCGACGCACCAGCAGTTGCTTGAGCAAAAATTTGACGACCCCGAGTTCCGCACGTCGCTCACCGCCGCGATGGGCGAAGGCGTGCGCCGCATTTCGCGCCTGTCCAACCAGATGCTTTTCCTCACGCGCGACGGCGTGGGCCGCGCGGAAAGCTTCGCCGTCACGCAGCTCGTCGAGGAGGCGTTCCGCGACGTGCAGAATTCCGTCGGCGACAAGAACGCGCTGCTCCTGTGCGAGAGCGGCGGCAAGCGCTTCACGCTCACCGCGAACAAGCCGGCGCTGAAGCACGCCATTTCCGAGCTCATCCTCAACGCGCTCCAGGCCAGCCCGAGCGATCCGCAGGTGCAGGTGAACCTCGTCGCCGAGCGCCACGCCGGGCGCGAGTGGCTGCGCGTGGATGTGCATGACACCGGCAAAGGTTTTTCCCCTGACTCGGCGAAGCGCGCCGCCGAGCCGTTCTACACCACGCGCAACGTCGGTCTCGGCCTCGGCCTCACGGTTGCCAAGAAGATTGTGGAGGCACACGGCGGGCGGTTGGAGATCGCTCCGGGCGGGCAATCGAACATTGTGGCACTGTTCCTGCCTTTGGAGGCGCAGCCGGATGAACCGGTGTCTCGGAGCGCCACTCGCGCCGCCGCGGCCCCGAAGGGCAAGTCGAAGAAGCAGGAAGCCGAGTTTCAGGAGTGATTCCTCTTGAACGGGGCGTTTTTTCCTGCAACAAGCCCCGCAGTTCCTCCGGTTCGGAAGCTGTAAACCGTCTGCTGAAAAACTGGACACTGCATGAAAAAATTGTCACTGAGTCTCGCGGCCTTTGCGGCCCTGGCTCCCACCTCCCTCCTCGCGCTGGGCATTCGCGTGCCCGACCAGGACCCGTTCGCCATCGCGCGCGGCAACGCCTACATCGCCACCGCGGACAATCCGTCGGCGATTTACTACAACCCCGCCGGTATCACGCAACTCGAAGGGGTGCAGACGCGCGTCGGCGCCTACGTCATCGCGCCACACACGGATTACACCTCGACGGCGGGCGTGAAGAGCGACACCGCGAATCGGGTGGGCGTCGTGCCGGAGATTTACACGACGTGGACGAAGAAGGACTCGAAGTGGTCGTTCGGCTTCGGCTCCTACTCGCCGTTCGGTCTCTCGCTGGAGTGGCCGCAGAACACCGGCTTCCGCTCGCTCGCGCTCTACGGCAGTCTCCGGCACATCGCGCTCAACCCCGTCGTCGCCTACCAGATCACGCCGGGCCTCTCGATTGGCGTCGGCGCGACGCTCAACGCGGTGAACGTGAAGCTGCGCCAGGGCGTCCCCGGCTCGACGGGCTACCGCGAGTTCCAGGGCGAGGACTTCGAGCCGGGCTACAACGCCGGCATTCTGTGGAAGATCACCGACCAGCATTCCCTCGGCGTGACCTACCGCAGCGGCCTCTCGCTGAGTTTCGAAGGCGACGTGACCGTCAAGACCCCCGGCCCGACCTTTGTGAATACCGCCTCCGCGAACTTCCGCCTGCCGCAGGTGATCGGCGCCGGCTATTCGTTCCGCCCGAATGAAAAGTGGAACTTCGAGGTGGACGTGGACTGGACGGACTGGAACACGCTGAACAATGTTTACCTCAACGCGCCCGTCGGCGGCGGCGCGCTGCCCTTCAACTGGCAGTCAAGCTTCATGTATATGGGCGGCGTGACGCGCTACTTCGAACACGGCTGGCGCGTGAGCGGCGGCTACCTCTTCAGCCAGAACTCGGTGCCGAGCGTTTCCTTCAACCCCGGCGTGCCCGACTCCGACCGGCACGTGTTCAGCCTCGGCCTGGGCCGCACTTACAAGAGCGGGTTCTCGTGGGACCTCGCGTATCAACTCGGCTACAGCCCCACGCGCACCGTCTCCGGGTTGGCCGCGCCGCCGCCCGTGTTCAACGCCAACGCCAATGGCAAGTATGAGTTCATGAGCCACGCGCTGAGCTTCAGCGTTGGCGGCCGGTTCTGATCTGATGTCCGAGATCGCTGCCACCAAGCCCACGCTGTTGATCGTGGATGATGAGGAGGGACCGCGAAAGTCCCTCCGCATCATTTTCAAGGACGACTATGACGTGGTGATGGCCGACAGCGGCGGGGCGGCCATCGAGATCGCGCAGTCGCGCCCGATCGACGTCGCGGTGCTCGACATCAAGATGGAGGACATGACCGGCACGGAGTTGCTGGACCACCTCAAGGCGATCGATCCCGCCATCGAGGTCGTGATGGTCACGGCCTACGGGACGACCGAGACGCTGCGGCAGGCGCTCCGCTCGGGCGCGTGCGATTACCTCGACAAGCCCTACGACATTTCCGTCATGCGCGCCGCCGTCGGCAAGGCGATGGAACGCCGCAACCTCACGCGCGCCAACGAGGCCAACAGCGAGAGCCTCACCCAGCTCCAAGCCGAGCTGGAAAGCGGCCGCGTGCAGGGGGAAATCCAGCGCACCCGCGGCGAGATTTACGCCAGCGTCATCCACGACATCAACGGCCCGCTCACCATCATCTCCGGCTTCCTGGAGATCCTCACCGCGCGCTTCGGCAAGGTGCACCGGATCGAGGGCGACGAACTGGAGTTCCTGCGCGACCGCCATTCGCGCATGACCAAGCAGGTGGGCAACTGCGTGCAGATTTCCCGCCGCTACCTCAGCTTCCTGCGCGACAAGACCGCCGAGCAGCCGCCGGTGGGCGTGAATCAAATCCTCCTCGACCTGACCGAGTTGCTGAAGTCCAACCCCGAGGCGCAGAAGAACCAGCTCATCCTCCACCTGCTCGCCCAGGACATCGTGTGCGCGATCAACGGCACCGACCTGATGCAGATTCTCCTCAACCTCATCGTCAACGCGCTCCAGTGCACCGCCACGCCGCACCGCGTGGAGCTGCGCATCAAACGCGTGGACACGGCCGTGAACCTCGCGGCGCACGTGGATTCGCCCGAGGACCGTTTCATCAACCGCGACGCCTTCCAGAACAAGCCACCCCTGCTCTCCTTCTCCATCTCCGACGACGGCCCCGGCATCCCGCCGAACGTGAGCGTGAAAATCTTCGACACGCAGATCACGACCAAGGAAGTGGGCAAAGGGACGGGCCTCGGGCTTTCCATCGTCAGCCGCCTCGTGCGCAACGTCGGCGGCGCGATTCACCTCCAGACCCGCCCCGGCCACGGGACGACCTTCACGGTTTACCTCCCCATGAACTCCGCCAAGCCGACGGCCCCGGGCGCGCGCTGAAGCGGCGGGCCGCCGTCCTTCCACGGCCGGCGGATTTCCAAAGTGTGCCAATCTGGCGCTTGCCAGCCTTTCAAGGTCAGAGGAGTGCGAAAAACCACGTTTCCCTGGCCTCTGAGACAATCTGCATCGGGTTTTCAAGCGTTCCGAAGCCCTGTGCAAGTTTTTGACATGGGCATCTGAACGTTCCGAAGCCCTATGCAAGTTTTTGACATGGGCATCCGAACGTTCCGAAGCCCTATGCAAGTTTTCAACATGGGCATCCGAACGTTCCGAAGCCCTGTGCAAGTTTGTGACATGGGCATCCGGACGTTAGGAAGGCCATTCCGAGTTTTCAGATTGGATAAAGTAACGTTCCCCCAGCCGGTCCGTAGCTCCGCTGCCGGTTAAAACGAGGGAGCGCACCCGGTCGCCCGAAACCGGAGGCCCGGCCGGGCTGCGTTCAGTGCTGCGGGAAAATCTGGTAGAGGAGGAGGTAGATCAGCACGCCCGTCACGCTCACGTAGAGCCACAATGGCCACGTCCAGCGCGCGATGCGCCGGTGCGCATCGAACCGCTCGCGCAATGCGCGCACGAGCGTGATCGCGATGAGCGGCACGATCACCACCGCCAGCACGGTATGCGTGAGCAGCAGCACCAGGTAGATCGACCGGAACCACGCCGGATTCGTGAAGCGCGTGACGGCGTGGACGGCAATGTGGTAGGTGAGATAGCCGGCGAGGAAGAGGGTCGAACTGATCAGCGCGGCGATCATGCAGTTGCGGTGCGCGACCTTGTTCCCCTGTTGGATGAACACCCAGCCCATCACCAGCAGCACGGTGCTGGTGGCGTTGAAGCAGGCGTTGACGGCGGGAAGATCGTGAAGGGTCATTGATGGTCAGGGTTCGCGCGAAAGCTGCGCGACGATGGCGAGCAGCCGCGCCTTCGCGTGTTTCCAGACGGCCTCGGGCGTGTTCTCCGGTGATTTGTTTCCGTCCTCGCCGAAGTCGCGCGGCTGCGTCTCGACCACGGCGCGCAGCCGGGCCTGCCGGTCCACGACGACGAAGACGGTGCTGTGGATGAACAGGTCGGCCTCGTTGTCGCGCTCGCCGGCCTGCTTCTCGATGGCCGCGAGCTTGAGCCCCTCGCGCGCGAGCCGCCCCAGCTCGGGCTTGGGACCGGTGAGGAAGGACCAGCGCGCATCGGACGCACCGAAGCGCGCGCCGTATTTCTTGAGCACCCCGGGCGTGTCGAAATCCGGATCGGTGGTGAGCGAAACGAATCTCACGGGCGCGCCGGCGGGCAGCGCGTTCTGCAGTTCGGCAAGCTGGCGCGTCATCTTCGCGCACGGCCCGGCGCAACGCGTGAAGATGATGTCGGCCACCCACACCTGGCCGCGGAGCTGTTCGAGTGAGACGGGCGCGCCGAGCTGGTTGGTGAGCTGAAAGGCCGGAATCGCGCCGATCACCGGCAGCGGCCCGGTGCGGCCGGCGGCCACGCGTTCGCGCACGTAGGCGAGCACGATGACGCCGGCGACGAGGGCGAGGCCACCCCAGACGAGCCACGGAAGTTTGCGCGAATCAGCAGTCACGACGCGGAAGTGTGCGGTGGTTTCGCGACGGGTTCAACGGCGGTGTTCATCGTGAAAACAAAAACACCGGTGGGTTCGACCACCGGTGCGTTTTGCGAAAAAATTCCGGCCCCACCGCCGCTCACTCCAGCGTGGTGGCCGCGCCCTTGGACTTCTCGGCGAGCCAGGCGTCGTATTTGTCCTGCGAAAGGACGTTGAGGGCGCCCTTCATGAAGTAGTGCGAGTTGCCACAAAGCTGCGCGCACGTGATCTGGTATTTGCCTTCCTTCAGCGGCGTGAAATGCGTGGCGATGCTCACCCCGGGGATCGCGTCCTGCATGATGCGCATCGGATGCACGGCGTAGTTGTGGATCACGTCCATCGAGGTGAGGCGGATGATGACGGGCTTGTTGACCGGCACGGCCATCTCGCCCAGGGGCGGAGTCACGTCGTCCTTGGCGTTGGGGTCCGCCGGGTCAATGCCGAACTTGTTGTCGTTGCTGACGAACTTGAGATCCTGTTTGCCGAAGAAGCCGTCCTTGCCGGGATAGCGGAAGTTCCAGTTGAACTGCTGCGCGGTGACGCGCACGACGGTGACGGCGGGTTTGCCCTCCTTGTCCACGATGAGGGCGCCCTTCGCGTCGCGCTCCTGCGGGAACTCGTCCGCCGCGTTGCGCCAGAGCGGAATCGCCAGGCCGACGAGCAGGATGCCCTCGATGACGGCGACGCCGACTTCCATATACGTCGAGACGTGGCCGGTGTAGCCGGTGTAGCTGGCCTTGGGGTTCGCGCCCGAGCGGAAGCGGAAGAGGACGTAAACGAAATAGACGATCCAGACGAGGAACAGCGCGCCCATCAGGTAATGGACGTAGAGGATGAGATCGTCAACTTTCTCGCCGTGCAAGGAGGTGAGCGGCGGAAAGGACATGAGGTCTTTGATTTTCTGGATCATGGGCAAATCAATTCGAGTTGGGAGTCAGGGAGACGTCGGCGTTGAACTTCGCCGCGCGCCGGGCCAGGTAGATGAAAAATGCGCTGATCGTCGCCAGCACCATCACGATCAGGCCGATCAGCGCCATCGCGCCGATGAAATACGAGTCGAACATCCTGTCGTTCGACTTGCCGAAACAGGCCGCGCACGCGGAGGCGTCCGGCGCCGCGCCGAGGATGACGGCAACGGTCAGGGCGAACGCAATCTGGCGGAGGTGCTTCAAAGGTAGCTGACGTTTTTGAGTTTCTTCAGAAAGAACCAGCCATAGACCGCGAGCGCGAGGAAACCCACGCCCGAGCCGATGAGGTAGAGGAGGTTCGCCGTGCCATCCGCGGCGCGCCACTCGCCCAGCGCCCACAGGCCGAAGACGACGCACATGAGCATCGCGGCGCTGATGAAAACGATATGGATGGCCTTGAGCGACATGTCACTTCCCCTGGTAGGCGGGCAGCAGCGTGAGCGACGGCGGATCGAACATGGCCCAGATCAGCAGCACCATCATGCTGGCGAAGAAGAATGCGGTCGCGAGCAACAGGCTGTAGATCATCTTCCGCTCGTCGATCAGATGCATGAAGTAGCACGCCACCAGCGACGCCTTGATGCTGGCGATGAACAGCGCCACGATGATCGTGATGACGACGCTGGGGATGTGGACGTAATACATCCCGACCGTGAGCAGCGTGCCGACCAGCAGCGCGCCAAAGACGAAAAGATACTTGCGCACCGCCGCCTGAACGTCGTGCCCGTCGTGACCATCGTGTCCGTGTGAATCAGTCATAATTTGAGGTTGGCTGAAAGTTGGTGCGCGGCTCAGAGCAGGTAAAGGATCGGGAACAGGAAAATCCAGACGAGGTCAACGAAGTGCCAGAACAGCCCGGAGACCTCGATGCGGTTGACGTATTGCTCGGGGTTCGTCTTCCACAACTTCGCGCCCGGCCCCCAGATGTAGGCGATGACCACCGCGCCGATGAGCACGTGCAGGCCGTGCAGCGCGGTGAGGGTGAAATAAATCGCGAAGTAGGTGCTGTGCGCCGGCACAAACGCGGAGAGGCGCTTGATGTCGGCGGTCTTGACCTTCACGGCGGCGTGTTCGCCGGACGCGTGGGCGCTTTCCTTGTGCTCGGCGGCGGCGGGCTCGCCCTTGGTGTGCTTGGCCGCATCGGAGTAGTGGGTCGCGTCGGGAGAAAACTCGAACTCGGCGATCGGCGGCGACGCGGGTTTCACCACGTTGCCCTTGGCATCCTTGACGGCGGGCGCGCCGGCGAGCGTCTTGGTGTTCCAGAACCACGCCTTCTTGCCGTCCTGGTGGATGTGACCGGTCTGGCGGTGGCCGTCCTTGAACCAGATTTCGTAGTGCGTGAACTTGTCGCTGTATTCGATGGACTTGATGCTCAGGAAGCCCAGCGCGCACAGGATCGTGATCGCCTGGAATTTCCGGTAGCGCGCGAAGTTGTTCATCTTCAGCGCGGCCCACCCGAGCACGACCGTCACGGATGAGGCGATGAGCACGAAGGTGTTGAAGGTGCCGATGGGGATGTTGAGCAGCCCGTGCGGCCAGTTCTCGGCGGAGGCGTTGACCCGCAGCACCACGTAGGACGTGAAGAGCCCGCCGAAGAGCATGACTTCCGACGCGAGGAACAGCCAGATGCCCAGCTTGGCGTTGTAGAGACCGGTGTCCGGCCGTGATTTGACGTTGTAGGGAATTTCCATGTGCGTTGCGTCTTCGATTTAGGGGGCTTGGTTCTGCGGCGTGTAATCCTTCGCGGCGCCGGGGACGGAATACTCGTAAGGCCCGCGGTAAACGTGCGGCGCCTCGGCAAAATTTCCGTGCGGCGGCGGCGTGGGCGCCTGCCACTCCAGCGTGGTCGCCTCCCACGGATTGTCGCCCGTGACCTTCTTCCCCTTCACGATGCTGTGGAAGAAATTCCAAATGAACGGAATTTGGAAGATCAGCAACCCGAACGCGGCGTGCGTGATGTTGATGTTCATCTTGATGATGCCGGGGCTGAGAGCGCCGATCACGTCCTGGCCGTTGGCCAGCGAATAGGTCGCCGCGCCGTCATACATGCGGCGGTGCATGCCGGCCATGCCCTGCGCGAACATCGGCTGAAAGATCAGGTTCATGAAAATCAGCGAGCCCCAGAAGTGAATCTTGCCCAGCGTCGCATTCATCATCCGCCCCGTCGCCTTTGGGAACCAGTAGTAGATGCCCGCGAAGATCGCGAAGATCGTCCCCGGTGCCACGATGTAGTGGAAGTGCGCGATGACGTAATAGGTGTCGTGGAGTTGGAGCACGACGTAGCTCAAGCCCAGCGGCAGGCCGGTCAGGCCGCCGATGCCGAACATCGGCAGGAACGCGAGCGCGAAGAGCATCGGCACGTTGAACCGGATCGAGCCGCCCCACAGCGAGATGAACATGCACGTCAGCACGATGACCGACGGGATCGAGATGATCATCGTCGTCGTCTGGAAGAACGTGCTGATCTTCGTGCCCATCCCGGTCAGATACATGTGGTGCGCCCACACGATGAAGGAGAGAAACCCGATCGAGAGCACCGAGTAAACCAGCGCCCGGTAGCCATACAGCGGCTTGCGCGTGTTGTTGGCGATGACCTCGGCGATGATGCCGAAGCCCGGCAGAATCAAAACGTAAACCTCCGGGTGCGCCAGGAACCAGAACAGGTGCTGCCACAATAGCGGGCTGCCCCCGCCGCTCAGGTGATCCGCCGGCTGCCCGCCGACGAACAATCCCTCGGGCAGGAAGAAGCTCGTCCCAAAAACCTTGTCCATCAGTTGCATCACCGCGGCGGCTTCGAGCGGCGGGAACGCCAGCACCAGCAGGAACGCGGTCACAAACATCGCCCACACGAAAAACGGCAGCCGCATCCACGTCATGCCCGGCGCGCGGAGTTGGATGATCGTGGCGATGAAGTTGACCGAGCCGAGCAGCGACGAGGTGATGAGGAACACCATGCCGAGAATCCAGTAGGTCTGGCCGTCCGTCGGAATCTGCGTCGCCAGCGGCGAGTAGGAAGTCCAGCCGCCCTGCGCCGCGCCACCGGGGATCAGGAAGCTCGCGAGCATGATCACGCCGCCGAGGAAGTAGCACTGGTAGCTCGCCATGTTCACGCGCGGGAAGCACATGTCCGGCGCGCCGATCATCAGCGGCACCACGTAATGGCCAAACGCCGCGAAGGCCAGCGGCACGATCGCGAGGAACACCATGATCGTCCCGTGCATCGCGCCGAAGACGTTGTAGAGGTCGGGGGCGATGACGCCGCCCTTGGCCGGCTCACCGAGCAGTTTCTCCAGCAAGGTTCCGACGACGGGCACCGCCTTGCCCGGATACGCGATCTGCCAGCGCATCATCAGCATCAGGCAAAAACCAAACAGCAGGAACATCAGCGCCGTGACGCCGTATTGGATGCCGATGATCTTGTGGTCGGTGCTGAAAACGTATTTCGACCAGAAGCTTTGCGGGCCGTGGTCGTGATGTTCCGCGTGCGCGGCGTGCGCATGCGTATCGTGGGCGGTTTGTGCCATAAATCAGTTCGGGTTGCGGACTCGGAGTCGCAAAAGACGCGCTTTGATAGCGGCTGGAGAAATGGAGGTCAACATCGCGTTGCAGTTTCAATCACCGCTTATCAGCCCTTTACCTTGTCGAATACCATCACCGCCAGCAGCAGCGGCAGGTAAATGATGGACGCGAAGAAAAGCCGCCGCGCCGCGGGCACCGTCAGCCGCACCGCGAACATCACCGCCAGCGCGAGGAACACCACGCCCATCGTCAGACTCGTGAAAAGATAAACCCGCCCGCACAGCCCGAGCGCGAACGGGACCAGGCTCACCGCCAGCAACCCGATCGAATGCGCCACCGCCTCGGCTCCCGTGCGCCGCCCCTGCACGTCCACCACCGGCAGCATTGCGAAGCCCGCACGCGCGTAGTCCTCGCGGTAAATCCACGCGATGGCGTAGAAGTGCGGCAGTTGCCACAAAAATAAAATCGCGAACAGTGCCCAGCCTTGCGCGCTCACGTCGCCCGTCGCCGCCGTCCAACCCATCAACGGCGGCAGCGCGCCCGGGATCGCGCCGATGGTGGTGTTGAGCGTCGTGAGCCGCTTGAGCGGAGTGTAGAGGAAGAGATAGCTGACGAGCGTCGCGATGCCGAGCAACGCCGTGAGCAGGTTCACCGCGAGCGCGAGATAAATCATCCCGGTCGCCGAAACCACCGCGCCGATGAGGAGCGCGGCCTGCGGCGTCATGCGCCCCGACGGCAGCGGACGCGTCTCCGTGCGCCGCATCTTCGCGTCGTGCTCGCGTTCGATGAGTTGGTTGAGCGCCGCCGCGCCGGCCGCGAGCAGGCCCGTGCCAAGCACCGTGTTCAGCATCCGCACCCAGTCCAGCGGCGAGCGCGAGCCGAGATAAAAACCCACCGCCGTCGTCAGCAGCACGAGCGTCGTCAGCCGCGCCTTGAACAAATCCGAGAGCACGGCGGAGAAACTTTTCTCCACGGGCTGGGCTGAATCAATGGCTTGCGCGCTGGTTTTCATGTTCATTCACGCGGTCCCGGCCGCGCGACTGGTCGGGGAGTCTGCCGGAAGCCGCGCCGCCACGTCAACCGTCCCCTGCCCCGCCGCACGCCACGCGCAAATGGCCGCGAGCGACACGCTCACCAGCGCCAGCGCGCCGCACACCACGTGCAACGTCGCAAGGTCCGCCGCCTTGTTCGTCCACACCACGCTCGCGCCGAGCGAGGCCTGCACGAGAAGGACCGCGAGCCAGAAAATTCCAAACCGGGACAGCACCGTGCGCCGGGTCTTCACAAACAGCAGCACCGCCGCGCCGAGCAACACGCACGCGCCGAGCCGGTGCGTCATGTGGACGCAAATGTGCGCGGCCGTGATCGGGTTCGGCTCAAGCACGTCCCGGCGCGCGGTGTTGTAGCCGGCGACCGACTCCGCGGCCGTCGCGGGCCAGAGCCGGCCGTGCGCGAGCGGGAAGTCCGGCACCGCCAGCCCCGCGTG
>JACQFS010000241.1 GCA_016199935.1 Verrucomicrobiota bacterium | reverse complement strand
GGCTCTCGCTCTTCGGCATCGGCGCGGTGCTCACGTCGGAGGACGGCTATTGCAAGATCACCAGCCTCACGCCCGAGGCGCCGGCTTCCAAAAGCAAAAAGCTCAAGGCCGGCGACCGCATCGTCTTCGTCGCGCAGGGCACGAACCCGCCCGTGGACGTCGTGGACATGAAGCTCAACAAGGTCGTCGAGCAAATCCGCGGCGCCAAGGGCACCGAGGTGCGCCTGACCATCATCCCGGCCGACGCGCCGGACATGTCGGTCCGCAAGGAGGTCGCGCTCATCCGCGACGAGATCAAGCTCGAGGATCAGGAGGCCAAGGCCAAGCTCATCGAGATGCCCGACGCCGGCCGCACGCTGCGCGTGGGCTACATTGACCTCCCGTCCTTTTACGCCGACTTCGACGCGAAGAATCCGAAGGAACGCAAGAGCACCACCGCCGACGTGGCCAAGCTCGTCACCAAGTTGAAGAAGGAAAAAATGGACGGCCTCATCCTCGACCTGCGGCGCAACGGCGGCGGCTCACTCGAGGAAGCCATCAACCTCACCGGCCTCTTCATCAAGGAAGGCACCGTGGTGCAGGTGAAGGATCCCGATGGCGGGGTCACCCGCGACGACGACAAGGATCCCTCCATCCTTTACGACGGCCCGCTCGTGGTGATGACGAGCCGCTTCAGCGCCTCGGCGTCGGAAATTTTGGCGGGCGCGTTGCAGGACTACGGCCGCGCGCTCATCGTCGGCGACGTTTCCACGCACGGCAAGGGCACGGTGCAATCGCTCGTGAACCTTTCCCCCTATCTCCGGCCGGTCGAGGGCGTGACCAACTTCAACCCCGGCGCGCTCAAGGTCACGATCCGCAAATTTTACCGCGCCAGCGGCGAGTCCACCCAGCTCGAGGGCGTGAAGCCCGATCTCGTGCTCCCCTCGATCAACAACGAGGCCGACGTGGGCGAGAAGGCGCTGGAGAATCCGCTCCCGTGGGACCGCGTGAAGCCCGCCGACTTCGAGAAGGTCAACCGCGTCACCCCGTTCCTCGCCGACCTGCGCAAGCTCTCCGACGGGCGCGTGCTGCACGACAAGGATTTCGACTACGTGCGCGAGGACATCCTCCAGTATAAAAAGAACAAGGACGAGAAGACCGTCTCGCTCAACGAGGCGAAGCGGCGCAAGGAAACGGAAGAAGCCAAGGCCCGGAGCGAAGTTCGCAAAAAGGAAATCAAGTCGCGCCACCTGCCCGATCCGACCGTTTACGAGATCACGCTCAAGCTCGCGGACAAACCCGGCCTGCCGCCGCGGATGGTGAAGACCAACACGACGGCGAGCATCACTGGCGGCCATCCCTCGGTGGTTCCCAATGAACGCGCCACGGTCACGGCCAAATTTCGTTGGCCCACCAACTCCATTCTCTCGGCCTCGAACACCACCTTTACCGCAGTCGACACCAACGGCCCCGGCTTCCATTTCAACACAAACGATACAACCGCATCCACCAAGGCGGCCAAGTCCAATTCGGACGACGAGGATGCGGACGCCGAGGACGCAGGCCCGGCCCGCGACGTGAACTTCGAGGAGACCAAACAAATCCTCGTGGACTACATCAAGCTCCTGCTCAAGAAGGGCGCGCTCACGACCGTGAGCAAGTGACGGAGCGCGGACGGTCCCCGTCCGCAGCGGCTGCGCACGGAGAAGCGGGTCCGTAAAATCGAAACACACCTTCGCGTTCGTCGCCGCTGCGGGCCGGGACGGCCCGCGCCCCGTGCCGGTTTCCCCTTGCCGCCCGGCTCCGCCGCTCCTAGAAAGTCCGCGTGAATTTCCCCGCCACCCCGCTTCTGCTGCTCGCGCTCGCGGCGCCGCTCACTGCCGAATCCAACTGGCCGCAGTTCCGCGGCCCCGACGGCCTCGCGGTCGCCACCGACCGCAGCGAGACGCCGACCGAATTCGGTCCGGACAAAAACGTCGTCTGGAAAACGCCGCTCGCCTCCGGCCATTCCTCGCCCGTGCTTTGGGGCGGAAAAATTTTCCTGACCACCTTCGAGAAGGGAAAACTCTCCGCCGTCTGCCTCGACCGCGCGAGCGGCCGGCAACTCTGGAGCCGGGACGTGCCGGCGGAAAAAATCGAGGAGGTCCACCGCATCAGCAGCCCGGCGGCGAGCACGCCCTGCACCGACGGCGAGCGGGTCTATTTCAGCTTCGGCTCCTTCGGCCTGCTCGCGCTGGACTTCGACGGGAAGGAAATCTGGCGGCTGCCGCTGCCGCTGCCGGTGAATGATTTCGGCACCGGCGCCTCACCCATCCTCGCCGGCGGCAAAGTCATTCTGCTGCGCGACCAGGACGTCGGCTCGTTTCTCATGGCGCTCGACGCGCGCACGGGCAGACAAGTGTGGCGCACCGAACGGCCCGGGTTTTACCGCGGCCACTCCACGCCCTTTCTCTGGCGACACGACGGCGCGGAGGAAATTGTCGTCACCGGCGCGGTGCAGTTGAAGAGCTACGATCCCGCGACGGGCGAGGAGTTGTGGAGCACCACCGGGCTTTCGCGCGTGCCGAACGCCACGGCCACCGCGGGCGACGGCCTGCTCATCGCGTCGAGCTGGAACATCGGTGCGGACGCCACGGGCCGGATGGAACTGCCGCCGTTCGCCGGGTTCGCGAAGGCCAACGACAAAAATGGCGACGGCAAGTTGAGCCTCGAGGAATTTCCGAAGGGCGATCTGCGCAGCCGCTTCACGCAACTCGACGCGGACAAGGACGGCTTCGTGACGCGCGCCGAGTGGGATGCCTACGCGCCGATCATCCAGCGGGCGGAGAACTCGCTCTTCGCCGTGCGCCCCGGCGGCCGCGGCGACATCACGGCCACGCACGTCGCGTGGAAAAAAGCGCGCGGCCTGCCCTACGTGCCCTCGCCGGTGTATTACGGCGGGCGCGTCTTCACGGTGAAGAGCGGCGGCATGGCCTCGTGCTTCGACGCGAAGACGGGCCGGGAACTCTGGCTCGAGGAACGCGTAGGCATCTTCGGCGATTTCTACGCATCGCCCGTCGCGGCGGGCGGAAAAATTTATTTTGCGGCGCAGAAGGGAACCGTCGCCGTCGTCGCGGCCGGCGACGCGTTCAACGTGCTGGCGAAGGTCGAAATGGGCGAGCCCATCTTCGCGACGCCGGCGATTGCCGACGGGAAAATTTATCTCCGCACCGCGGGCCACCTCTACTGCTTCGGCAGCGAGGTGAAACCCTGATCGGTCTTCATCCGCGCCATCCGCGGGAAAACTCTTATGAAAAAACTCGAAGGCAAACTCACGCTCATCACGGGCGCCAGCAAGGGACTTGGCAAGGCCATGGCGCTCGCGCTCGCCGCGGAGGGTGCGAAGCTCGCGCTCGTCTCGCGCGATCAGAAACTCCTCGACCAGACCGCCGCCGAAGTGCGCGTCGCGACCGGCACGAGCGTGGACACGTTCCTCGCCGACGTGACCGACGAGGCGCAGGTGGCGCGGCTCGAGGCCGACGTGCGCGCGAAATCCGGCCGCGTGCAGATCCTCATCAACAACGCCGGCATCAACATCCGCAAGCCGCTCGCGTCGCTCGCGCTCGCCGACTGGAACGCGATGCTCGGCACCAATCTCACCGGGCCGTTCCTCGTGACGCGCGCCTTCCTCCCGCACCTCAAGGGCGCGGGTTGGGGGCGAATCATCAACATGACGTCGATGCTCAGCCACGTGGCGCTCGCGGAGCGGACGGGCTATTGCGCGAGCAAATTCGGCCTGCTCGGTTTCACGAAGGCGCTTGCGCTCGAACTCGCCGCCGACGGCATCACCGTCAACGGCATCAGCCCCGGCCCGTGCGCGACGGACATCAACAAGCCCATTCTCGAAGACCCGGCGAAGAAGGAATATTTCATGGCGCGCCTGCCGGTCGGCCGTTTCGGAAAGGTGGAGGAGATCGGCGCGCTGGCGGTTTTCCTTTGTTCGGACGAGGCGGGGTTCATCACCGGCACGGACATCACCGCCGACGGCGGCTGGACGGCGCAGTGAACGGAGCGGGACTCAGAGGATCAGCCGGCTGCTCTGCGTTTCGAACTTTGAGTTCACGCGCGCGTTGCCGGTTTTGTCCTCTTCCTTGTTGTAGCGCAGTTTGAGGATCAGGAGGATCAAGCCGAGCGTGCCGAACCAAACGACGTCCGGCTCGGGAACTGCAGTGACCGCGAAGCTCTGGAGGCCGACCATGTTGACCGGGAGGCTGAGGAGACTGGGGCTGGTCTGAATCGTCAGGGGCAGCGATTTGCCGGCGCGACTGGCCGGATCGGAACTGCCCAGCGCCGCCTCGTAGCTCGCGCCAGTTGCCGCCGTCCACGCGCGAATCTCGACCACCACCGGGTCGCCGGGCGCGACGCCGGGGATCGAGCGCGAACCGTTCACCCCCACGTTGACGAAGCCCGCGATGTCGCTGCGAAAGCTGACCGCGCCACCGACGGGCTGGAGCTTGTCATCCGTCGAGCCACCGGGGCCGGCGTAGAGCTGCGCGAGATAGTCGGTGCCGGCGAGCAACGTGCCACCCACGATCAGGTCGTAAACCGGCGCGAAGACCGCGTTGGTCGGATCGGCGTTGGGAACGCGGTTGTTGAAGTTGACCGTGCCGAGCGTGCCCTGGCCGGACGCCAGCGGGGCCGCGGCGAGCAGGGCGAGGAAAAAGAAAAGGGCCAGCGAGTGGTTCGATTTCGCGGCGGGTTGGCGGTTCATACTACGGCGCTGGTCCTGAGCTTTGCCTCCTTTAGCAACGGCGGTGCCAAATCCCGCCCCGTGCATTTGGTCGCAGTTTGCGCGGTTCTTCCGAACCCGATCCCCCGCCCTGTCGGCCGACGGGACAGTGCCTGTCTTGCATGTCTTGGGCGGCGGACACTTCGCCGCAAAGCAAAGCCGCCGACCGTGGTGGCGGTCGGCGGCGGCGGATCGAAGATTTTTTACTGCCCGAGGCTGAACGTGCGCGTCCAGTTGCCCGCGGTCGCGCGGAAGATGAAGAAGCCTTCGCCCACTTTCACGTCCGGCTCGATGTCCCACGCGCCGAAGGCGGCGAAATATTGGCTGATGAGGTAGCGGTTGCTGCGGTAGCGATAGACGATGTCGCCGTCGGACGGCACGTAGCCGTGCGCGACCTGGAGCAATCCGTCCTGCGGCCACGACACGCCAGACATCTGGTAACCGTGCGGGAGCGCGCGGGTCTGCGTGCCGGCCGGCAGCGTGCCCGAGAACGCAACCGTGAAGTTCGTCGTGCCGGGATTGAGGATGAACGTGGCGTCGCCAAGGCCGAACGGCTGGTCCGGATCATCCCACACGTTGAACGCCTCGTCGTAGCTGTTCACCGCGTAATCATTCGACGCGTTGCGGAACTGCGCGAGCGTCGTGCCGTTGGGCACGCCGCGGAAGATGGCACCCACCTTGTTCGTCGCGGGCACGAGCGGGTTGGCGATGATCGTGTAACCGGGCGGCACGGCGACGCGCGCGAAGCCGACGGTGTTCGAGGTGAGCACGCCGTTGACGCGCACGCGATAGAAGCGGCGGGCGAAGTTCGTGGCCTGGGCGTCGGTGAAGAGCTGGTTGCTCACGCCACCGATCACGTTGGTCAACACCACCCAGTTGGTCAGGTTCGTGGTGGCTTCCACCGAGTTCGTCGCCCCGGCCACGGCCGGCAGCGCGAGCTGGAACTTGCCGTCGCCCAGCAGCGCGTTCGCGCCGACGCTCGGGCTGACGACGGTGACGAAGGCCGTCGTGGAAATCGTCACCGTGCCGAGATTGTCGTAGGCCACGGCCAAGAACGCGTAGTTGCCCGGCAGCACATTGGTCACGCTGAACGTGTAGGGTGCCGAGGTCTTCTCCACGAGCTTGGTGGAGCCCGAGTAGAATTCCACGCGGCTGACCGCACCGTCGCCGTCCGTCGCGGTCGCGCTGAGCGCGATGTTCGCGGGGCCGGCGAGCGTCGCGCCGTCGCTGGGCGCGGTGAGCGTCACGGTCGGCGCGTGGTTGTTCGCCGCCTGCACGCGATAGATCGCCATGCCCATGACCTCCGGATCCCACGCGACCTTCGTGAGGTCCACGCTGAGCACGCCGTCCGTCACCGTCACGTCGAACGGCCCATACTTCGACCACTGGCCGACGGTCCAGCCCTTGCCGACCTGCGTGGCGACGATGCTGCCCTCCACCTTGAAGGTGATGTCGCGGAAGTTGGCCTGATAATTTTCCATCACCCAGAAATAAACCTGGTAGTCGCCGTTGCTCACGGCCTGGCTGATCGTGAAACCATTCTGCGCCCACGCGCACGAGTTGAGCATCGTGTTCAAGTCACCCGCCGCCGCCGGCACCGGCGTGACGGTCGAGGTCGAGGTGAACGGACGCGTCGGGAACGTCAGGCCGTTCGCCTCGGCGGCGGCCTGGCCCATCCACTGGTTGCCCTCGATGTTGACCGCGTTGCCGCCGAAGTTGATGCCGCGCCAGAAGACCGGCGTGCCGACCGCGCCCACGCGGACGCTGACGGCGGCGGAGGTGGTGACCGCGCCCTGGTTGTCGGTCGCGCGCGCCGTGAGCGAGTGCGTGCCGGCGGGGACGTTGAGCCAGTTGAAATTGTAGGGCGAGGCGGTGGCGGAGCCGACGAGGTTCGCGCCGTCGTAGAACTCAACCTTCGTCACCGTGCCATCGGGATCGCTCGCCACGGCGGTGAGCGGAATGTTGCCGGCGCGGTCGCGAACGCGGAGTTGTTCGTCGGCAGCGTGAGCGAGACGACGGGCGGCTGGTTCGCGGGCGGCGTGACGGTGATCGCGGCGGGCGCGGAGTTGCCGATGGCGCCGAGGTTGTCCGTCGCGCGCGCAAAGATCGAGTAGGTGCCGGGCGCGACGTTGTTCCACGCGAAGCTGAAAGGCGAACTGGTCGCCGTGCCGATCAGGTTCAGGCTGTTGTAGAATTCAACCTTCGTCACCGCGCCGTCGCTGTCCGACGCGGTCGCGCCGAGCGTGATGTTCGCCGGGCTGGAGAAGGTCGCGCCGCCGAACGGCGAGGTGAGCGTGGCCACCGGCGCCACGTTCGCGCCGGCCGTGACCGTGATGCCGACCGAGGGAGAAGTAACCGTCTCGCCGTTGCTCGAACGGGTCGCCTTCGCCGTGAGCACGTGCGCGCCAGCGGACGCGCCATTCCACGTCATCGTGTAGGGCGCGGCCGCGGCCTGGCCGATCTTCGTGCCGTCCGCGAAAAATTCGACGAGCACCGTCGCGGCGACGTTCGTGTCCGCCACGGTGACGTTCACGTAGGCCGGAGCGCTGGCCGCGCCGGCGTTGTCATACGCGACCGCCTTGAGGAGGTAGGTGCCCGCGCCGAGGGCGCTGAGGTTCGCGGTGTAAGGCGAGGCCGTGTCGCTCGCGAGCAGATTCGTGCCGTTGTAGAACTCGACGCGCGCGACGCTGCCGTCGGCATCGGCCGCATTCGCCGCGAACGAGAACGACGCGGGCGCAGTGAACGACGCACCGGCCGCCGGCGAGGTGATGCTGACGGTGGGCGCGCTGTTGGCCGCGCCCGTCAGCACAAAGGCATCGGCCCAGTTCGCCTTGTTGTCGCCGTTGACGACGAGCGCGATTTCCTGTTTGCCGGCGACGTTGACGTTGATGCGCTGGCCGGCACCCTTGCCCACGTTGCCGCTGTCGTAAAGTTTCGTGCCGTCACCGAAGACCTGGAAGTTGAGCGTGTTGCCGGAGGACGAACTGTCGTCCACGCCGATCATCGCGCTGAAACTGGTCGCGCGTCCGCCGAGGAAATACGTGACGTGCGAGGAACCCTGCGCGCCGAGGCCCTTGGCGTAGGTCGTGCCGCCGAGCGAGAGCGTGCCGCCGTCGCCGCCGTATTCGGAGCCGGCGTTGTGATCGAGTTCAACCGGGAAGCAGCCGATGGCGCCGGCACTCGCCGACGAGGCGCGGAGGTCGCTGACGAAAACTTTCGCGTTGCCGGCCGGGGGCGCGGGCTGCGGTTCGTCGCGCACGAGCGTCACGATGCCGCGCGCGGGAATGGTGTAGCTGTAGTTGCCGCCGCTGACGGCGGTGCGCGGCTGCGGCGCGAGATTGCGCACGCCCTTCGTATCGGTGACGTAGGGCTTGAGCGAGGTGAGCGGGTTGCCGGTGATCTTGCCGCCGAGCGTGTAGTCGCTGTCGGTGTCATTGAGCGCGACGATCACGACCTGGCCGTCGGCCGGGTTGACGAACGCGAGCGTGTAGATGTCGGTCGCGGGCGAGAAGCTCGTGTTGAGCATCCGGAACCCGGGCCGCACGAAGCGCGAGATGTGCGAGATGGTGAAGAGGGATTTCTCCGCCTTGTAATCCATGCCGCGGCCGGCCGGATAATCCGACGCGCCACTGCCTTTGCGCGCGGTGGAGCTGTAGATGAGGCCGTAGTTGTCATTCGCGAGGTTGCACGAATACCAATAGACCCAGCCGCTGATCTGAGCCTTCGTGAGGTAGCCGTGGATCACTTTCACCCACTGGCGCGCCATCCAGTCGGAGTCGCGCACGGCGGCGCTGGCGAGCTGCTCGCCGTCCTCGGTGAGCCAGACCTTCTTGCCGGCCTGGAACGCGCGCGTGTGGTAATCATACTGCGGCGTGGCCTCGTAGCCGTGGCCCGCGACGATGTCGAGGCGCGCGGCGGCGGCGGCGTCATCGAGCGTCGAGTTCACCATGCCCATCGTGCCGCTCCAGTTGTTGACCTCGGCGATGACGACCTTCGAGGGGACGCCGTCGCGCGTGAAAGTGGGCGCGATATAGTCGCGGAGCAGGTCGCGGAACTGGCTCGCCTGCCAGTCGCACGACTGGTAGTTGGCGGCGTAGTTCGGTTCGTTCGCCGGCGAAATGTGCGTGATGGGGAGGCCGAAGCGGCTCTGGTATTCGCGGACGTAACGCGAGAGGTAGTCGGCGAAGTCCTGATAGTTCGCCGGCTTGAGCGAGCCGCGAATGTAGTTGTTGTTGTCCTTCATCCACGGCGGCGGGCTCCACACCGTGCTCATGAACGTGCGCACGCCGCGGGCCTGCGCCTCCTGCATCATCCACACCTGATGGTCGTCGCCGGTCCAGTTCCAGTTGCCCTTGCTCGGCTCGGGGGAGTTCAGGCCGGGCATCGCCCAGTTCCAGAGCGCGTCGGTCTTGTCGTGGTCGTCCGAATTCACTTCGCTGCGGATGATGGAGAAGCCCGCGCCCGAGTTGGTGTTGAACATCAGGTCGAGCACCTGCGCGCGCGTCGGATCGGGATAATGCTTGAGGATGCCGGCCATGCCGCCGATGCCGGCGACGCCGAAGCCGTCAATCTCCTGCCGCAGGTCCGCGGTGTTGATGTCCATCCCGCCGCCCACGGCCGAGGTGGTCGCACCCTGCGTGGCCGCCGCCGCGGATTTGGCGGAAGTGTCGTTGACCGCGGCGCTGACCGTGATCGCGTCGCCGGACTTGGAAGTTGAACCACTCGCCGGGCTGGTGAGCGCGACCGAGAGCGTGGACGTGGACGGCGAGACGACCGTGACGTTCGCCACGGCGGAAGTCTTCGTCGCACCCTTGTCGTCGTAAGCCACCGCCGTGATGGCGTAGGTGCCGGGCGCGGCGTTGGCGTAGTCAAACGTGTAGGGCGCGTCCGTCACGGTGCCGAGCAACGACGTGCCGTTGTAAAACTCCACGCTGTCAATCGAGCCATCGCTGTCAGTCGCCGTCGCCGCGAGCGGGATGCTCGTGGGCGCGGTGAACGAGGCGCCGTTGCCCGGCGAGGTGAGCGCCACGGTCGGGGGAACGTTCACCGAGTTGCCGGTGCCGCCGCCGCCGGGGATCACGGAATAAATCGCCATGCCCGTGATGGTCGGATCCCACGAGACCTTCACGAGTTCGAGCGAGATCTGGCCATCGGTCACGGTGATCTCATACGGCCCATACTGCGCCCACTGGCCGACGACCCAGTCCTTGCCGACATCGGTCGCGACCGTGTTGCCCTCGAGCTTGAAGCTGATGTTCCGGAAATTGTTGAGGTAATTTTCCATCGCACAGAAATAAACCTGGTAAGTGCCGTTGCTCGCGGCCTGGTTGATGGTGAAACCGTTCTGCGACCAGACGCAGGAGTTGAGCACCGCGACCGTGCCGGCGTCGGTCGCGGGCACGGGCGTGAACGACGTGGCCGAAGTGTTCGGCCGCGGCGAGAACGTCAGGCCATTCGCCTCGGCGGCGGCCTGCGACATCCACGCGTTGCCGTTCACCGTGACGTTCGGCCCGCCGAAGTTGATGCCGCGCCAGAAGACCGGCGTGCCCGGCGCGCCGACGCGCAACGAAACGGGCGCGGAGGCGGAAACGCCGCCGAGGTTGTCGGTCGCGCGCGCGGTGACGCTGTAAGCGCCGGCCGCGACGCCGGACCACGTGAAGTTGAACGGCGCGCTGGTCGCCTCGCCGAGCTTGGTCGCGCCGTTGAAGAACTCGACCTTCGACACCGCGCCGTCGCCGTCCGTGGCCGAAGCGGTGAGCGTGATCGTGGCTGGGACGTTCGTGAAGGTGGTGTTGTTCGCCGGGCTCGTGAGCGACACGGACGGCAACTGGTTCACCGGCGGGTTGACCGAGACGGTGATCGCGCCGGAGCCGACCGTCGCGCCCGAGTTGTCAATCGCCTTGGCCGTGACGGAGTAAATGCCGGCGCCCACGTTGGTCCAGACGTAACTGAACGGCGCCGTGACGCTCTGACCGAGCAGGGTTGCGCCATTGTAGAACTCGACGCGCGATACCGAGCCATCGGGATCGGCGGCATTCGCCGCGAGCGCGATCGTGGCCGGGCTGGTGAACGTCGCGCCGGACGACGGGCTGGTGAGCGCGACCGTCGGCGGCTGGTTCACGCCGACCGAGATCGTGATCGGCGCGGAGGTCGCCGAGGCGCCGGTGGAATCAACCGTCTTCGCCGTCACCGTGTAGGTGCCGTTCGCCGCGCCGCTCCACGTGAAGGTGTAAGGCGCGGCGGTGTCGCTGCCGAGCAGCGTGGTGCCGTTGTAGAACTCGACGCGCGCAACCGTCGCGGGCGAAGACGTCGCCGCGTCCGCCGTGAGCGTCACGCTCGCGCCGGCGGGGAAGTAGGAATTGTTCGCCGGGCCGGTGAGCGTCGCGGACGGGCCGCCGGAATAAGTCACCTTCGCGCCGGCCCACACGGCCTGATTGCCGGTGCCGGAGGCGACGAGCGTGAGGAATTTTTTTCCGGTCACGTTGACACTGACGTGGCCCGGGTTGTCGTTCGGGCTGACGGACGTGTCGCTCAACAGTTGGTCATCGGCATAAACTTGGAAGCGCGTGGTGCCGCCCTGCGTGCCGCCAACATCGGTGGTGAACGTCGAGCATTTCCCGCCGAGATGATAAATGATTTTCGAGGGCGCGCTGAAGCCGAGACCCTTCGGATAACTGACGCCCTTGAGATTGATCGGCCCGCCCTGCATGTAAGTGCCGACGGCCGTGAGATCGCGCTGCGGCGGATCAATCGCGCCGATGCTCGAGCTGACCCACGGGAGGTCGCTCAGATACGCGTCGGCCGTGGGCGGCATCGGCAGCGGCGAGGCGTTGCGCACGAAAGTCGTGACGCTGCGCGGCACCAGGCCCGCGTTGAAGGCTCCGCCAGAGAAGGGGAGCGGCGCTTGCGGCTCAATGTCCTGCGTCGCGGAGGTGACGTAGGGTGTGATTGCCGAGATGCCCGAAGCGCCGCTGAGATTCACCGTGATGTTCTGCGTCCCGTCCGTGTCGTTGATGACGACGACGGCGAGCTGGCCGCTGACCGGATCCTTGTAAGCCGAGAGATAAACGCCGCCGGGCAGGTTGGCGTTGACGCCGAGGCGGACGTAGCCGGGCCGCACGAAGCGCGAAAATTGTCCGATGGTCGGCAGCCGCCGCGGGTAGCGGTAAGTGCGGCGGTTCGCGGTATACCAAGGCGCGTCGTAAGTCTGGAAGAGGATCGCGCCACCCGTGCCGTCAATGGTCGGCTCCGAGAAATACCACCAGACCCACGCCTGCGTCTCCGCGACGGTGAGATGGTTGTGAATGTTCTTCGCCCACATCAGCGCGTTGGCCATCGAGGGATTGCCGCCCGCGTTGAGTTCACACGTTTCCGTCATCCACAAACGCTTGCCCGCGGCCTTCACCGAGGGGCGCGCGTCGTATCCCATGTCGTAACCGTGGTTGGCGATGACCTGCACCGCGGCGGCGGCACCGGGATCGGCGAGCACGGCGTTGGCAATATCCATCGAGCCCCAGTGCGCGGCCTCGGGTGCGACGACCCACGCGTTGACACCGTCGCGCTTGAAGGTGGGGCCGAGATTGTTCTTCAGGAAGTTCACCATCTGCGACGGGTTATACGTGCAGCCCTGATACCACGCGGGGAAATCCGGCTCGTTCTGGACGGAGATCGCGGTGATATCAATGCCGTAGCGGCTCTTGTATTCGCGAACGTAGCGCGAGAGGTAATCGGCGTAGGCCTGATACTTGTCGGTGCGCAGCGAGGCGTCGCCGGTGTTGGCGGTGTAAACACCGTTGGCCTTCATCCACGGCGGCGGCGTCCAGACGGAGGCGAGCACGCGGTTCGCGCCGTATTTTTTCGCCTCCTGCATGAACCACACCTGGGCCGGGTCGCCGTCCCAATTCCAGTTGCCCTCGGTCGGCTCGATGGAGTTGATGGACGGCTGCAACGTGCCCGCGTCGGTCGAGCCGTGGTTGTTCGCGTCGTGGTTGTCGCCCGTCGGTTCCACGCGGACGATCGAGAGGCCGACGCCGTTGGTGGGCGAGAAAAGCAGCTCCATGATTTCGGAACGGCCGGGGTCGTTGAAATTCTTGATCCACATCGCCGAGCCGGGCGTCGCGGCGCCGAAGCCGTCAATCTCCTGCTTCACATCGTTCCAGTTCACGTTCGCCGAACCGGAGGCGACCGGCGGCGAGTTGACCGTCACCGTCGCCGCGGCGGAAGTAGCCGTCGCACCGAGATTGTCCGTCGCCTTCGCGGTGAAGGCGTAAGCGCCGGCCGACAATCCGCTGACGGTGTAGGAATACGGCGCGGTGGTGGACTGGCCGACCTTCGTGCCGTTCTGGAAAAATTCGACGAGCGCCACACTGCCGTCGGAATCGGACGCGCTCGCGGCGAGCGTCACGTTCACCGGCGCAGTGCCGAGGTTCGCGCCGTTGGCCGGGCCGGTGAGGCTGACCGACGGAGCGGAGTTGGCGGTGGGGGCGTTGACCGTGACCGTGACGCCCGCGGACGTGGTGGCCGCGCCGAGATTGTCCGTCGCCTTCGCGGTGAAAGTGTAAGAGCCGGCGGCGAGTCCGCTGACGCCGAGCGAATACGGAGCCGCCGTGGCCTGCCCGATCTTGGTGCCGTTCTGGAAAAACTCGACGAGCGCCACGCTGCCGCCGGTGTCCGACGCGCTCGCGGTGAGCGTGGTGCCGGCGGGCGCGGTGCCGAGATTCGCACCGTTCGCCGGGGCCGTAAGGCTGACGGCCGGGGCGGAATTGCCCGTCGCGCCGGTGACGTTGATCGTGACCTGCGCGGAATCGGTCGCTGCGCCGGCGTTATCCGTCGCGCGCGCGGTGAGCGTGTAGCTGCCGGCCGCGACACCGTTCCACGCGAAGCTGTAAGGTGCCGTCGTCGCCGTGCCGAGCAGCGTCGCGCCGTTGAAGAACTCGACCTTCGCGATGCTGCCGTCCGCGTCACTAGCGGTAGCCGCGAGGGCGATGGCCGCCGGCGCGGCGAAGCTGGCGCCGTTCAACGGAAGGATGAGCGAGGAAGTCGGCGACTGGTTGGCCGCGCCGCCGAAGGCGACGTTGATTTCCTGAATCTGGTCGAGGCCGTTGAGCACCCAGCGATGCACGCCGGCGTGGACGCTCTCGTCATTGTGCCAGAGATAAACTTTGCCGTTGGCGCTGACGAGCGTGGGGCTGAAGGAATTGCCCGAGCCGCCGGCGAGCGCGTTGTCGCGGTTGGGCATCGGGTAGTTGGCCTTGCCGAACTGGCCGATGAACAGGCCGTTCTCGTGGTAGTGCATCCACTGGTTGGCCTGGCCGTTGTTCCAGTATTCGCCGTGGTAGCCGTAAACGACGTGCTTGCCGACAGCCATCACGCGGTTGCCGCCGTATTGCAAATAGGGATCCTGATCGTCGTAGGTGCCATCGCCGTTGATGATCTCGCCCTGCTGGTAGCCGCAACTCGGCGCGCAATCCAAGTTGAAGCGACCGCCCTGGCTCGTGCGCCATTTCCAATTCGAACTGCCCGACTGCACGCCGCCGAGATGCCAGCCATTGTAGGCGGTGGATTTTTTCTGCTGGTCGAAAAAGAGGACGACGCCCGACTGCGTGGTCGGGAAGCGCGGACCGCTCGTGCCGGAGAACGAGCCGCGATACCACGGATCGTTCCCGCCCGCCGGCGCGGTGGCGATGAGCTGCGCCGTGCCCCATTGCGGATTGCCGTTGCCATCGAAGCCGGTGAAGGGCTGCGACCAGATTTTCTGCTGGCCACCCGTGTCCTCGCGGTAGCGGACGCTGCCATCGGGGTAGAGCGCCTTGTTCTCCGAAAACCGGACGCTGGTGATCTCGCGCAATGGTCCGCTCGCCGGCATCTCAAACATGACGAACTTGTCCGGGCCATAGGTCGTGTAGTCCGGCGCGAAGGTGAAGGTGCGCTTGGTTGAGCCCGAGGTGAGCGTGGTCAGGTGCGTGATGCCCTCGGCGAAACCGGAGAAGCGGTTCTTCGCCAGGCCCGCGGACCAGTTCTTCTTCAGCGTCCAGCTCTGCTGGATCGGCTTGGTGTAGTCCACCTGGAATTCCATCCAGTAGTTGATCACGCGCGCGGGATCGTTCGGGTCCACCGCGGCCGAGTAGCTGTGCGGCAGATACATGATCTGGTCGAGATAGTTGCGGTTCGCGTCGAGGATCACCGTGCGTTCGTTGCCAACGTCGCCGACCCAGATGCGGCCGTCGGGCGAAAACGAAATGTAGGCGCGGTCCGCCCAGTAGCCGCCGTCGCGGAAAAGAAATTTGTCGTTCGTCACGTCGGGGCCGTTGGCGGTGTAGCCACCGGCCTGGCCGTAGGTCCACACGCTCGTGCCTGCGGTGTTGAACGCCTTCAACTGCTGGCTTGTCCCGCCGTCGGCGACCACCACGGTGCTGCCGTCGGGCGAAACCGCCAGCGCCAGCGGCATCGCGAGGCCCGACACCGTCGCCGCGGCGGTGGGCGTGGAGCCGAGATTGGAGTAACGCACGATCGCCGGCAAACCGCCGACCTGGCAGATCACCCACACGTCGCCGCTCGGCGTCGCGGCCATTCCTTGCGGGGCCGTGACCGAGAACTGCCGAAGGAACGCGCCGCTCTGTTTGTCGAAAATCTTCACCGTGTTGTCCCCCTTGTGCGCCGCGAGCAACAGATTGCCGTTCGGCTGCACCGCGAGACCGCTGATCACCGACGCGCCGCTGTCGATGACGCTCTCCCAACGCTGACCACCCTGACCCGGTGACTCGACGGAGCCGGACGAGAAAATAAACTGGGGGAAGCTGTTGGTGTTCGTGATGTCGAACGCCATGACGAAGTTCAACTGGTTGAACCCGGAGCCGGTGTTCGCAAAATACGCGCGATTGGCGTCCGCCGTGACGATGCTGAAACCACGCTGATAGTCGTCGTGCCCGAGCGGCAGGCGCGACTGGTAGTTGTTCATGTGGAACCGGAACATCGGATACTGCTGCTCGTTGTAGCCCACCGAAACGAAACCCAGACCATTCGGCGCGAAAGCGAGACCGAAGATGGACTCGAAGGAACGGTGCACGTCATTACCCGTCTGATTCTTCGAGGTGTTGCCGATGACGCCCTCCCACGTGTAGCTCACGTTGTGCGCGAGCACCTTCGCCGAATAGGAACCGCTCAGCGTGTTGCCGAACTGATCCTTGCCGTCCCACGTGAAGTTCTGCGTGCCGGCGTTGAAGTGCGTGCCGCTCCAGAGTGTGCGCACAAGGTTGCCGTTCGCATCGAACACACCGCCACTGGTGGTGGCCGGCGCCGTGAGCGAAAAGCTGCCCGTCTTCGTCTGGCCCGGCAATGGCGGGAGTCCAAACGCGAGGGCAAAGGCGAGGGAGATCGCACCGAGCACGCGGCGGTAATTGTTTCGGGTGGATGAACGGGCAAGGGAGGCACGACGGGATTGGTGTGCATCCCCCCCTGACGAGCGAAGTAACGGTTTTACGGCAATCACGCCCGCCGTTTAGCGGGCCGCGTGCCAGCGTTGGATTCACTCGAACCCTGGACTGACGGCGATGCTGCTACTGGCCATGTTGAAGCGACGCAAAGAAAACTTTTTCACAATGGTGAAAGGGTTTTTGAACGCGGGAAGCCCTGTAAATTCTGGCGATTCTCAATGATGCCGCGGCGCGTCCCCGCGCAGGCGCATCTTTGTGAACCGCGTGGAGCATGAAAAATTTGATGCGACGCCCGAGTTCATGTCGCTGAAGAAAACAGAAAGCCGCCGGCCCGGTCGCCCGTTTTTGGGCAGTGTCTCGCAAGACTGTCTGCCGGAAAACTCCCCTCGTTTGGACACGAACTTTGGACAACGCTGGACAGCTTGCTGCGGTGAAGCGCCGAAAAAAAGCAGCGCTCCCGATGCAAATCACCGCTGCACCCGTGCGCTGCCGCCACCGATCAACGCCTCGACTTCCGCGAGCGAGGCCATGCTGGTGTCGCCCGGCGTCGTCATCGCCAGCGCGCCGTGGGCTGCGCCGTAGTCCACCGCCTTCTGCGCGTCGTTGAACTGAAGAAAGCCGTAAATCAAACCGGACGCGAAGCTGTCGCCGCCGCCCACGCGGTCGAGAATCCAAAGCTCATCACGCGTCACGGCTTGGAAGAATTTTCCGGCGGCCCACGCGATCGCGCCCCAGTCGTTCACGCTCGCGGACTTCACCGTGCGCAGCGTCGTGGCAACCACTTTGAAATTTGGAAACGCCTTCACCGCCTGCCGGATCATTTTTTTGAACGCCGTCACC
This sequence comes from Verrucomicrobiota bacterium, assembly GCA_016199935.1. GTDB lineage: Bacteria > Verrucomicrobiota > Verrucomicrobiia > Limisphaerales > JACQFS01 > JACQFS01. The sequence continues at coordinate 12,987 of JACQFS010000241.1, read as the reverse complement.
TCCACGTGACTGAGATTTTCGTCCTGCCCCTCAACCTCGAAGCCGAGGCACGCGGTGAAGTCCTCCTCGTTGCCGAGCATCACATCCACGAACGGCGCGATGGCGCGGTTCACCTCGCGCGCTTTTTTCTGGCCGCCGATGGATTTCCAAAGCGAAGGACGGTAATTCAAATCGTAGCTCACCACCGTGCCGTGACGTTTCGCCGACTTCACCGCTTCGAGGATCACCTGCGCCGTCGTCTCGCTCAGTGCCGCAAAAATTCCACCCGTGTGGAACCACCGCACGCCCAGCTTTCCAAAAATGTGTTCCCAATCCACCTGCCCCGGTTTCATCTGGCTCGCCGCCGAGTTCGCGCGGTCGCTGATGCCGACCGCGCCACGCACGCCGAAGCCACGCTCGGTGAAATTCAAACCCACGCGCGCGCTGCGTCCGATGCCATCGAACGGCACCCACTGGATGAACCGCGTGTCCACGCCGCCCTGCAAAATAAAATCCTCCGCGAGCCGGCCCACGTCGTTGTCGGGAAACGCCGTCACCACCGCCGTGCGCTGGCCGAAGCAACGGCGGAGACCGCGCGCCACGTTGTATTCTCCCCCGCCCTCCCACACCTTGAACTCGCGCGCCGTCCGCACGCGACCCTCGCCGGGATCGAAGCGCAGCATCACCTCGCCGAGCGAGAGTTGGTCAAAGGCGCACGTGCCGGCTCGCTTGATTTTCAAAGGGACTGGCATGGAATGATGTGCCCGGCGACTTCAACGCAAAGGCGCAAAGACGCAAAGCACAAAATGGATTCCGGCAAAAATGCGCTCCCCATCTGCGCCTTCACGCCTTTGGGTCAAGGATGCGCGCAGGGCGAAAATCAGTTATTGGACAACCGGCATTTGCCCTCTCATTAACACCCCGCTTCAGCGGGGTGATGGGTAAACGAGAGACCGTCCAACCGCTTCAGCGGTTTCCCGGGCCCACAAAACCGCTGAAGCGGTTGGCACCGCCCGTTCACCGCAGACACCCCGCTGAAGCGGGGTGCTAATGAGAGGGCTGCAATCACAATCCCTTCCTGTCGGATGGCATTGTCCCAAAACAGATTTGCGCCCGTGCGGGCAGAATCCTACAAAGCCATTGACGAGATTCTCTATTCACCTACGTCCAATCCCCCGCTAAGTTCAACGCCGTCACAATCAAAACCATCCCGAGTTTATGCTGAAAGTCACCGGCCCCGGTTCCATCACCACCTGCGACGGCGTCACGCGGCGCGATTTCCTCCAGGTCGGCGCGCTCGGCGCGATTGGATTGTCCATGGCGAAGTATGAGGCGCTCGCCGCCGCTGGCGCCACCAACAAGTCCAAGGACAAGCGCTCGTGCATCATGATCTTCAACCTCGGCGCGCCGAGCCAGCTCGACCTTTTCGACATGAAGCCCGACGCGCCGCGCGAAGTGCGCGGGCCGTTCAAGCCGATCAACACCAAGGGCGACTTCGAGATTTCCGAACTGCTCCCGCTGCACGCGAAGTTTGCCGACAAGTTTTCGCTCGTCCGCTCGTGCTACCACACCGCCGCTGCGGTGCACGACACGGGGCACCAGATGATGCAGACGGGCCGGCTCTTCACCGGTGGCAATATCACGCCGCACGCCGGCTGCGCGCTGGAGTTCCTCAAAGGCCGCCGCTCCGATCTGCCTGCGCACGTCATCATGCCCGAGCTGATGGGCCCGACCGGCGGCAACATGCCGCATGGGCAGGACGCCGGCTTTCTCGGCAAGACTTACGATCCCTATGTCATCAACGCCGATCCGTCGGTGAAGGATTTCAAAGTGCCCGACCTTTTGCCGCCGAAGGAAATCGGTGAGGCGCGTTTGCAGCGACGGAAGGAACTGCGCGACGTCGTCGAGGGCGCGGTAAAAAATTTCGAAGCGAGCGAGGCGGCGAAGTTGATGGACGCAAATTTCGCCGGTGCCTACCGTGTGATGACCAGCCAGAAAGCGCGCGAGGCGTTCGACCTCACCAAGGAGCCGCTGAAAGTCCGCGAGCGTTACGGCATGACGCGCTTCGGCCAGTGCTGCTTGCTCGCACGGCGGCTCGTCGAGGCGGGCGTGCGCTTCGTGACCGTCAACACCTTCATCACCGTCTTCAACGAGATCACGTGGGACATCCACGGCTCGAAGCCGTTCACATCCATTGAGGGCATGCGCGACCTCATTTGCCCGATGTATGACCAGGGCTACACCGCATTGCTCGAAGACCTTGCACAACGCGGCCTGCTCGATGACACGATGGTCTGCAACCTCGCCGAGTTCGGCCGCACGCCGAAGGTGAATCCCGCCGGCGGCCGCGACCACTGGCCGAACTGCTGGACCATGGGCTTCGCCGGCGGCGGCGTGAAAGGCGGTCGCGCCATCGGCAAGTCCGACGAAATCGGCGCCTACCCCGCCGAGCGCCCGGTGAGTCCCCCGATGGTCGTCGCGACGATTTTCGAGAGCCTCGGCCTCGACCTCGACACGCATCTGCCCGGCCCCGCTGGCCGCCCGTTCCCGCTCGTTGATTTTGGCACGCAGCCGATCAAGGAATTGTTCGCCTAGGCACCGAGCTGAAGGCAAAAATATGTGAGGCAGAAAAATGGAAACCGCTTTTGTCAGAATCTTTTTGCCTGCCATTTTTTTGCCGGCACTCCTCGTCTTCAACGCTCACGCGAAAGATTCCCTCGTCCTGCTGCCTAAAGAAATTTCCCTCACCGGACCGGAAGCTCGGCAGAGCTTGCTCGTGCAGAAGTTCAACGGCGCTCACTTCACCGGCCAAATCACGAACGCCATTCAGTTCACCAGCAGCGATCCCAAGGTCGCGCGCGTCGAAGGCGCCACTGTCATTCCCGTCGGCAACGGCACCGCGACCATCAGCGCGAAGGTCAGCGGCCAGACCATTTTGTCGAAAGTCATGGTCGCGAAGATGGACGCCCCCTTCGCCTGGAGTTTCCGCAATCACATCCAGCCCGTGCTCACCAAGGGCGGTTGCAACGCGGGCGCGTGCCACGGCGCCGCGGCGGGCCAGAACGGTTTCAAGATTTCCCTGCGCGGCTACGACGACGACGGCGACCACACCATCCTCACGCGCGGCGCGATGAGCCGTCGCGTCACCCTCGCCGACCCCGCGCGCAGCCTGCTCCTGCTGAAGGCGACTGCGACCATCCCGCACAAGGGCGGCGAGCGGTTCAAGACCGACTCCTTCGAGTATCGCGTGCTCGCCGAGTGGATTGCCGCCGGCGCGCCCGGCCCGCGCAAGGACGACCCGCGCATCACGCGCCTCGAAGTCCTCCCGCCCGCCGCGCTGCTCCGGCCCGGCGACGCCCAGCAGCTTTCCGTGCGCGCGCATTTCAGCGACGGCCACTCCGCCGACGTCACGCGCTGGGCGAAGTTCAACGCCGCCAACACCTCCGTCGCCAACGTGGACGACTTCGGCCGCGCCACCGTTTCGGGCAATGGCGAAACCACCGTCAGCGCGTGGTATTTGAGCCAGCTCGCCATCATCACCGTCACCTCGCCTTACACGAACAAGGTGGACGCGAAACTCTTCACCAAAGCCCCGCGCCGCAATTTCATTGATGACCTCGTGATGGAGAAATTGCGCGAGCTGAACCTCCCGCCCTCGCCGCGCAGCACCGACGCCGAGTTCCTCCGCCGCGCGTTTCTCGACACCATCGGCGCACTGCCGACACCCGAAGAGACGCGCGCATTCCTCGCCGACAAATCGCCGAAGAAACGCGACGCCCTCATCGATTCACTCCTCGCCCGCCCCGAGTTCGTGGACTACTGGAGCTACAAGTGGAGCGACCTGTTGCTCGTCAACAGCGACAGGCTCCCGCCCACCGCGATGTGGGCCTACTACAATTGGATTCGCAAAAACGTCGCCGCCAACACGCCGTGGGACAAGTTCGTGCGCGACCTCGTCACCGCCACCGGCAGCACGCTCGACAACGGCGCGGGCAATTTCTACATCCTCCACGACGAGCCGACCAAGATGGCCGAGACCGTCTCCGTCGCGTTTCTCGGCTTCTCCATCAACTGCGCCAAGTGCCACAATCATCCGCTGGAGAAATGGACCAACGACGAATACTTCGGCTTCGCGAACCTCTTCGCCCGCATCCGCGCCAAGAACGGCGTCGCGGCCGATGAGCGCGTGATTTTCGCCGCGACCGAGGGCGACCTCGTGCAGCCGCTCACCGGCCGGCCGCAGGCGCCCAAGCCGCTCGACGCCGAGCCGATTTCGCTCGCGGCGAAGGAAGACCGCCGCGTGCCGCTCGCCGCGTGGCTCACGTCGCCGAAGAACGACCACTTCACCAAGACCATCGTGAACCGCGTGTGGGCGAACTTTTTCGGCATCGGCCTCGTCGAGTCCGTGGACGACATCCGCCTCGCGAATCCCGCGAGCAACGAGAAGTTGTTCAACGCCACCGCGGAGTTTCTCGTGAAGAACCAGTTCGATCTCAAGGCGCTCATGCGCGCGATTCTCCAGAGCGAGGCATATCAGCGTTCGAGCGTCGCGCTGCCGGGGAACCGGGACGACTCGCGCTACTACGCGCGCTTCTACCCGCGCCGCCTCAAGGCCGAGGTGCTGCTCGACGCGCTCTCGCAGGCGACCGCCGTGCCGACCGATTTCCGCATTGACGCGCGCAACGCGAACAAGGGCCTGGGCCGGATGTATCCCGCCGGCTTCCGCGCGTTGCAACTGCCCGACTCGAACGTGGCGTCCTACTTCCTGAAAAGTTTCGGCCGCCCCGAGCGCGTGAACACCTGCGAGTGCGAGCGCACCAGCGAGCCGAGCATGGCCCAGGCGCTCCACATCGCCAACGGCGAGACGCTCAACGACAAGCTCGCCAAGAAAGGCAACCGCATTGACACGTTGCTCGCGAAGAAACTTCCCGACGACCAACTCGTAGAGGAAACCTACCTGCTCATCGTGAATCGCCTGCCGACCGCCGCCGAGAAAACCAAGATGGCCAAAACGCTCGCCGCCGCGCCCGAGAGCGACCGCCGCGCCGCCGTGGAAGACATTTTCTGGAGCCTCTTGAGCAGCCGGGAGTTTTTGTTTAATCACTGAAACGGCAGGACTTCCTATGATTGAACTGAAACGCGAAGATGACGATGTGGCAGTGCTAATCTCCGGCAAGGACGCAGAAATTCTCGACGCAGGTGATGATTTTGTCCACGCAGAGTGCAGTCTTTCCGACCTCGCCAACGAATACGCACACACTCTCCCGGATGGCTTGGAACTGGAAATTCACAGCGACGATGGCTTTGGCACCTGCTTCTTCCACGAGTTGAAGATTTCCCCACATGCGGACGGCATAGCGCTCGAATTTTGCTGCCACACGCCGAACAAGTATTGGGAGGGTCGCTACGGCTTGGCGACATTCCTCTCGGCCATCAGCGACCAACTGAGCTACCACAACAACTGGAAGGCCACCCACCTCGAACTCGAAGATGACTGGAAGGGCATCACCCTTCAGCGGGTGATTGCACACGGCGACCCGCTTCACACAAGCGTTGTGGGCGCAGCGGACGACCTCAAGAACCTTCTTCACAGCGCGGAGGTCGCTTTGTCAGGGTTGCCGTGGCGCGACGAATTTTCGACCGATGAGGATGCCTTCTGCCGACAGCTTCTTTACCCACTTTTGCGCCGCATGGGATTTCTCTTTGTCCGTTATTCCCACGGCAAGAAGGAATACGGCAAGGATTTCACGTTCTCGGAGGTCACTCCATTCGGCAACCATCGTCACTATGGTCTCCAAGCGAAGGCAGGCGACATAAGCGGTGGTGTGAACGCTGCCATCGACGAACTCCTCGGGCAGCTAGCCGATGCGTTTGCGATGCCATACTACGAGATTGGCTCCAAAGAGCAGCGTTACATCTCCACCTTCATCATCGCAATCAGCGGAACCTTCAAAGAAAATGCCCGCGAAAAGATTGTCGAGAAGATGCCAAAGGGCTGCATCGGTTCTGTCTACTTCCTCGACCGCGAGCGAATCACCGAACTCGTTGAACGCTACTGGAAGACCACCAAACCATGAAGCCCGCTCTGCTCACCTCTGTGTTCCTTGCGCTCTTTTGCGGCCAACTCCCCGCCGCCGAGACGCCCGACTTCGCCAAGCACGTCGCGCCACTGTTCCAGCAATACTGCCTCGATTGCCACGGCAAACAGGACCCCGAGGGCGCGCTGGTGCTGGAGGATTTCGCGTCGCTCATGAAAGGCGGCGACACCGGCGTGGCCATCCTGCCGGGCAAGAGCGCGGATTCGTTGCTCGTGAAATTCCTCGAAGGTCGCTCGGGCAAGGAGGGCAAGAACCAGTTCATGCCGCCCGGAAAGAAGAAGCATTTGGAGCCAGCCGAAATCGCGCTCATCCGGTCGTGGATTGATGCCGGCGCAAAACCTTCCGCCGCCGGCAGCGCGCTCACGCTGAACATTCCGAAGATCGCTCCGAAGGTCGTGCCCGCGAAGTCCGTGACAGCGCTCGCCTACTCGCCGCGCGCGAAGCTCATAGCCGCCGGCCGCTACGGCGAGATCGAGTTGCTCGACTCGACGACGCACAAGACCGTGCGCACCTTGCCCGGCCACCGCGGCAACGTCACCGCCCTCGCCTTCTCCGCCGATGGCGGGCAACTCTTCGCCGCCGCCGGCGACCCCGGCCTCATCGGCGAGGTGCGGCATTGGAATGTCGCCGACGGCAAACTCATCCGCTCATGGGACGCGCACCCTGATTCGCTCTACGCGCTCGCGCTCTCGCCCGACGGCCAGACGCTCGCCACCGGCAGCTACGACCAGCGCATCAAGCTGTGGGACACCGCGACTGGCAAGGAACTCCGCACGCTCAAGGGCCACAACGGCGCCGTCTTCGGCCTCGCGTTCCGTCCCGATGGCCGCGTGCTCGCCAGCGCCAGCGCCGACCGCACGGTGAAACTTTGGAACCCCGAGACCGGCGCGCGCCTCGACACCTTCTCGCAGCCGACGAAGGAACTCTTCGCCGTCGCCTTCGCGCCCGATAGCAAGACCGTCGCCGCCGCCGGCGCCGACAATCGCATCCGCCTCTGGTCCGTGACCGACAAGGCGCTCGAAGGCAGCAACAAACTTCTCTACACGCGCTTCGGCCACGAGGGTTCGATTCTGAAGCTCGCTTTCTCCGCCGACGGCAAGACGCTCGTCAGCAGCGCCGCCGACAAGACCGTGAAGCTCTGGAACGCCGCCGAGATCACCGAGCGTTCGGTTTTGGAAAAACAATCCGACTGGGCACCCGCGCTCGCCGTCACGAGCAGCGGGCAACTCATCATCGGCCGTCTTGATGGCACGCTCGGCTACTACGACGCGACGAGCGGTGCCGCCCTCGCGCCGGGCGCGAAAAAGTCCGCGAGCCTAGTCCCGGAGGGACGAAAGAAAATAGCCCAGCACTTCAGTGCTGGGTCTGCGGACAACAACCCGTCGAGTCCCGCAGGGACGAAAGAGAACTTGGCGGAGAAGCCAACGAAAGAATCTGTCGCCCCTGACGGGGCTTTGCCCGTTTCGACAACTCAACCCAGCACTAAAGTGCTGGGCTATTCTCGTTCGTCCCTGCGGGACACTGGCGACGGAGCACTAAAGCAGAAACGCCCGCTCCTCCCCGCAGCGAATCGCAACGGCGTCTTTGCGCAGGCGAAAAAGAACGAGAAAGCGGCGGCGAACAAGGCGGCCGCCGCAAAGAAGGCCGCTGCCGTCAAGGCCGCGATGGCCGGCAAGCCGGTGCTCACGCGCCTCGAACCGCCCGGCATCCAGCGCGGCGTGGCGACCGAGGTGAAGCTCACCGGCAAAAATCTTGGCACACTCACGTCGTTGAAATTCAGCAACCCGAAGGTGAAGGGGGAAATCATTTCCGCCGGCGCCAAGAAGCCGGACGAGGCGCTCGTGAAAATCACCGCCGATGCCTCGGTGCCGCGCGCCGCGATCGAGGCGACCGCCGTGAACGCGCAAGGCGAGAGCGAGAAGGTGAAACTTTACGTGGATGACTTGCCGCAAATTTACTCCGCGATGCCGCCCAAGCCCGGAGAGCCGATGAAGCTCGCGTCGCTGCCTGTTGGCGTGTGGGGTTTCCTCAAGGAGTCGGGCGAGAACGATGAATTCGAGTTCGCCGCGAAGACCGGGCAGACGCTCGTGTTCGACCTCGAAGCGCGCCGCATCGGCTCGAAGGCCGTCACGCCCTCGCTGCAATTGCTCGATGAGAGCGGCGTCATCGTCGCGAGCAACTTTGGGATGGAGAACAACACCGACCCGCTGCTCGCCTTCCGCGTTACGCGCGACGGGCGCTACGTCGTCCGCGTGAGCGAGGTCACGCTCGAAGGCTCGCCCGAACACACGTATCACCTCACGCTCGGCGCGCTGCATTACGTCACCGGCTTTTTCCCCATCAGCGCGGGCGCGAACCGCGACGTCGAGGTCACGCTCGCCGGCTACAATCTCCCCTCGTCCACTGTGCGCGTGAAGACCGGTGCGATGGGCAAAACCAAAATCCCGCTCGGCGATGCTTTGCGCGCGCGCGGCACGCCGGAGCTCATGATCACTGATGGCATCGAACTCGTCGAAGCCGAGCCGAATGATTTGCCCACGCAGGCGCAGCTCATTCCCGTTCCCGGCTCGGTAAACGGCCGGCTCGCCAATGCCAACGATGCCGACCTGTTCGCCTTCGAGGCCAAGCGCGGTCAGCAACTCGTCCTTGAAACACTCGCCGCCCGCGCCGGTTCACCCGCCGACACGAAAATTGAAGTGCTCGACGCAAAGGGCGAGCCGGTGCCGCGGATGCTCATGCAGGCGGTGCGCGATTCGTGGATCAACTTCCGCCGCCAAGAAGCCAGCGCGCCCGGCGTGCGCATCGCCAACTGGCAGGAGATGGACCTCAACCAATACGTCTGGTTCAACGGCGACATCGAGCGCGTCTTCCGCATGCCGAAGGGGCCGGACGCGGACATGGTTTTCTTCGCCAACGGAGGCAAGCGTCGCGCGTGGTTCGACACCACCGCCACTCAGCACGCGCTGGATGACCCGTGTTACGTGGTCGAGCCGCGCCCGCTCGGTGCGACGCTCGTGCCGAATGGCCTGCCCGTGTTCACGGTGAACTACGTCAACGACGACGATGGCGAGCGCGAACTCGGCTCCGATTCGCGCCTGCTCTTCACCGCGCCGGCCGATGGAAAATATCTCGCGCGCGTGACCGAGACGCGCGGCACGAGCAGCGAACGCAACGTCTATCGCCTGACCGTGCGGCCCGCGCGGCCGGACTTCACGGTGACGTTGAACACGCTGAACCTCACCGTGCCCGCCGGCGCGGGCGCGAGCTTCGGCTTCAAGGTGGACCGCAAGGACGGGTTCGACGGACCGATCAAGGTGGAACTGTTCAGCGTGCCGAAGGGTTTCACCGCCACGACGCCGGTGAAGGTTGACCCCGGGCATCTCGCGGGCGAAGCGACGCTGTTCGCCGCCGAGGACGCGAAGGTCGTGATGGAGGCGTGGAAGCAGTTGAAGATCACCGCGACGGCCACGATCAGCGGCAAGTCCGTGACCCACGAAGTGAAACCGTTCAACGCCGTAACCGTCGGCGCGAAACCCAAGCTGCAACTGGTGATGGAACCCGGCAGCGAGGAAAACTTGAAGCACGAGCCGGTCATCACACCGGCCACTCCGCTCGAGCTCACCATCGCCCCCGGCGAGACCGTGCCCGCGATGCTGCGCGTGGTGCGCCACAGTGAGACGAACCTCATCAACCTCGACGTGGACGGCCTGCCCTTCGGCGTGATCGTGGACAACATCGGTCTCAACGGCGTCCAAATCCGCCCCGGCGAAAATGAGCGCGAGATTTTTTTCTACGCCGCGCGGTGGGTCGGGGAACAGGACGCGCTTTGCTTCGCCGTCACGCAGTCCGCCCGCAACGACGCCGTGAGCACACCCGGCACGCAGACGAGTTTTCCGGTGTTGCTGAAGGTGAGAAAGCACGCGACGGCGGCGAGGTGATTCGGCGGCGCGAAGACGGCGGGTAAGAAATGGTGCCCCGGCAAGGATTCGAACCTTGGACCAATTGATTAAGAGTCAACTGCTCTACCAACTGAGCTACCGAGGCAACCAAGGGAGCGTGAGAATAGGGAGCACGTCGTGTTTGTCAACCGGGGTTTGGGCCGGATCGTTGCTTTGCGGCGGGGACTCGGGAATCCTCCGGTGCGATGAGTTTCGCCGAATCATATTTCAAGGGCTGGGCCAAACCCGGACCGGTTCCGCCCGGTGCGCTGGGCAACGGGCCGGTGGTCGAGCCGGGCGAAACGCTCGACGCCATCAGCGGGCACTTCCGACTTTTCCAATTGGAGAAAGGCCACCGTTTCTCGACGGACGACGTGCTCACGGCATGGTTCGGGACGAGTTGGTGCCCGACCGCGCGCACGGTGCTCGATCTCGGGAGTGGCATCGGCACGGTGGGAATGATCGCGGCGTGGCGGCTGACGGGCGCGCGCTTCGTTACGGTCGAGGCGCAGCCGGAGAGCGTCCGGCTTGCGCGCAAATCGGCAGAGTGGAACGGGCTCGGCTCGCGCTATGAAATTCGCGAGGGCGATTTCCGCGACGCCCGAGTGCTGCGCGAGGACGAGCGCTTCGATCTCGTGTTCGGCAGTCCGCCGTATTTCCCCCTCGGCAGCGGCGTCGAGGGGGATCACCCGCAAAAAATTGCGTGCCGCTTCGAGGTCCGCGGCACCGTCGCGGATTACGCGACGACGGCGGCGAAGCACCTGGAGCGAGGCGGAATTTTTGCGTGCGCGTTTCCCGTCTCGCCACCGGAGCAGGAGGAACGCGTGCGCGCCGGCGCGGCGGAGGCGGGGCTCGTCATCGTGCGGCGACGGCCGGTGGTGTTGCGCGAGGGCGAGCGGCCGCTGCTCGGGTTGTTCGTGCTGATGCGCGCGGCGGATTTGCCGGAGGCAATGCGTGCGCGGACGTGGACTGAGCCGGCGCTCATTATCCGCGCCGCGAACGGCTCGGTGCATCCGGAGTATTCTGCGGTGAAGCTGGCTTTCGGATTTCCGCCCTGAGCGTCGTCGTGGACGCGACGCGCCAGTTGGGCGCGGCAAGAGTGAATCACCGACGATCCACGGGCGCATCCGCCTTTTGAAAAAATGTCGTGGCCGGAACCACCCGGAAAGAGTAAGAATACCGCCACTCAGCCCGGCGTCAGAACTTGCGAACAATCTTTTGCCCATGTTGCACGTCTACGGAAAATCGAGCGGTGGCTTTTGCGACGGAGTTTCGCGCCGCAATTTTCTGAAGATCGGCGGGCTCGCGATGGGCGGGCTGGCGTTGCCGGAACTTCTCCGCGCGGAATCGCAGTCGGGCATCCGCCGCTCGCACAAGGCGGTCATCATGATCTTCCTGCCGGGCGGGCCGTCGCATCAGGACATCTTCGATCTGAAGATGGACGCGCCGTCGGAAGTGCGCGGCGAGTTCAAGCCCATCTCCACGAGCGTCCCCGGCATCCAGATCACCGAGCATCTGCCGCGCGTCGCGAAGCTGATGGACAAGTGCGCCATCATCCGCTCGATCGTCGGCGCGACCTGCGCGCATGATGCCTATCAATGTCAGACCGGCCGTCCGAACAAACCGCAGCCGCCCGGCGGCTGGCCGAGCCTCGGCTCGGCTGTCGCGAAGTTGCAGGGAACCGCGGATCGCGCGGTGCCGCCGTTCGTCGGTCTCGCGCCCAAGATGGGCCACATGGAATGGGCCGACAACGGCCAACCCGGCTTCCTCGGCGTGCCCTTCGCGCCGTTCCAGCCGAACAAGGGCGCCGGCCAGGCGGACATGGCGCTCAACGGCGTCACGCTCGACCGCCTCGCCGACCGCCGCGCGTTGCTAACCAGCTTCGACAACTTCCGCCGCGACGTGGACACGAGTGGTTTGATGGAGGGGCTCGATGCGTTCAACCAGCAGGCGTTCGGCGTCCTTACTTCCAGCAAGCTGCTCGACGCGCTCGATCTCGCGAAAGAAAACCCGCGCCTCGTGGAACGCTACGGCAAAGGCGATCCGAAGAACCGCGACGATGGTGGGCCGAAGCTGATGGAGCACTTTCTCATGGCGCGCCGGCTCGTCGAGGCGGGCGCGCGCTGCGTGACGCTCGCGTTCAGCCGCTGGGATCATCACGGGAAAAACTTTGACGCATTGCGCCAGGACCTTCCCCTGCTCGATCAAGGCTTGAGCGCGTTGATCGAAGACCTCCATCAACGCGGCCTCGACAAGGATGTGAGCGTCGTCGTATGGGGCGAGTTCGGCCGCACGCCGACGATCAACAAGGACGCCGGCCGCGATCACTGGCCTCGCGTTTCGTGCGCGTTACTCGCGGGCGGCGGCATGAAGACGGGTCAGGTAATCGGCGCGACCGACCGCCTCGGCGGCGAAGCGACGGATCGGCCCGTGCAATTCGGCGACGTGCTCGCCACGCTTTACCACAACCTCGGCATTGACGTAAGCAAGGTCACGCTTCCCGACCTCGCCGGTCGTCCCCAATACCTCGTGGATTCCGGCTGCGCACCGATGCCGGAGTTGGTTTCTGTCTGAACATCCACTTTTGAAATCTGTGAACGTCGTGAACCAATCCTCGGAAAGCACGACGCGCACTTCGCGGGAGACTGCCTGGGGAAATGCGGACGCATCCAACGCGCCAGTGCGGATCAGTGGTTTCAGTCCCACCCGCGGCGACATTCTTCGCGTTGGCTCCACACGGCGCGGGTTTCTCCAAACGGGGCTGGCTGGGCTGGCCGGACTTTCCCTCCCCGCGCTGTTGCGGCAGCAGGCGATGGCCGCGGCGGCCGGCAAGGCGAAGAGCAAGGCCAACGTGATTCTCTTCTGGCTTTCCGGCGGACCGAGCCATCTCGACATGTGGGATCCCAAACCGGATGCGCCCCGCGAGATTCGCGGACCGTTCGGTCATATCCCCACCAAGCTGCCCGGCGTTC
>JACQFS010000249.1 GCA_016199935.1 Verrucomicrobiota bacterium | reverse complement strand
CTCGAAGGAAATCGCCGTCGCCCGCAGCTACGGCGACCTCCGCGAGAACCACGAATACAGGGCCGCCAAGGAAATGCAGAAGGTGCTCATGCGCCGCAAATCCGAACTCGAACGCGACCTCGGCCGCGCGCGCGGCACCGATTATCTCAATCCCAACACCGCCCTCGTCAGCATCGGCACGAAGGTGAAGGCCACCGAACTCATCGGCGGCCAGGCCGAGCAATACACCATCCTCGGCGCGTGGGACGGCAATCCCGACATTTTTGTCCTCAGCTATCTCACCCCGTTCGCGCAGGCGCTGCTCAACCAACCCGTCGGCGGCGAGGTCGAGTTCGAGATGGACGGCGTGAAGAAGCGCTACCGGATCGATACCATCGAAGCCGTGAAGACGGCGGCGGATGCGCCGGTGACCGCCTGAGCAAACCAATTCCCTCCAAGGCCGCAGCTACTTCGCTGCGGCCTTTTTCATTTCCGTCACGAAGTCGTCCACCTTCCACTCGTTGCCGATGATGACCGCGTGGACCTTGCCGTGCGCGTCCACGATGGCCGTGCGCATGTTGTGATCGAAGCCGAAGCCCGATTCATTGCGCGGAAACGTCAGCCCGAACTGCTCCGTGATCGCATCCACGTCAATGAGCGCGCCCGTCAGAAAATTCCACCGCGCCGGATCGTAGGCGTGGCGCTTGGCGTAATTCTGCATCACCAGCGGCGTGTCGTATTCCACGTCGAACGAGAGCGAGAAGAGATGCCAGTTCGTCGGCGCGGACTTGTCCGCGGCGAGCGCCTTCGCGGCGTCGGAAAAATTCCTGGAGATGCGCGGGCAGAAATTCGGGAACTGGCAGCGCGTGAAGATGAACGTCAGCCCATATGCCGTGCCCTTCAGGTCCGCGAGTTTCACCGCCCGGCCCAGTTCGTTCGTGAACGTGTAGTTCGGCATCATCTCGCCGAGCTTCAGCACCTCCACGTCGCGCACGAGGCGGAAGTTTTTGTTCGTGAGCGGCGAGCCACCGAGGTTGGCCACGCCCACCTTGGTGATCTGATCGATCCACGCCTCCGTGGTCGTGTCCACGATGCGGAAATGCAACTGGTCGCCGGGCTTCAGGCCCGCGAGTTCGTTCGTGTGCGCCACGTCGAACGGCATCGTCATCTTCGGCATGTAATTGGGAATCTCCTCGTGCTCGATGACCGCCGTCCGGCCGCCGGGCTTCACCGACTTCAACACGCCCTTCACGTAGTAATAGTTCGTCTTCGCCGGCGCGGAAGGTTGGCTCTTTGAATCCGCCGCGGGCTTGCAGCCGGCGAACAAACACGCCGCGAGCAGTGCGGTCGCGGTGACGAGGGCGGAAGCGGTTGAAAAATTCATCGGTCGTTCCAAAATTGCGGCGCGAAGATGCCACAACCGCCGCGCTTGTCAGCGGCAAACCGCGCCGTATCCTTCGCCCCACATGAAAATGGTGCCCGTGCTACTCGGCAATCGTTCCTACGAGATTCATATCGGCCCCGGTTTACTCGGGCGGCTCGGTGCGGAATGTGCCGCGCTCAAGCTCGGTTCTCGTTGCGCCATCATTACAGACAAACAAGTAGCCAAGCACTATGGCCCAGCTGCCGAACACAGCCTCCGCGCCGCCGGCTTCGATCCCAAAACGATCGCCTTGCCGGTGGGCGAGCAGGCCAAGAACTTGGATGAATTCAAAAAATGTCACCTCAAACTCGACAAGCATCGGCTTGAGCGGAACTCTTTTATTGTCGCCTTGGGTGGTGGCGTGGTGGGTGATGTCGCTGGTTTCGTGGCGGCTACTCACCTTCGTGGCATTCACTTCGTTCAAGTGCCCACCACGCTGCTTGCGCAGGTGGACAGTTCCGTTGGTGGCAAGGTTGGCTTGAATACGACGGGGGGAAAGAATCGAGTTGGGGTCTTTTACCAGCCACGCCTTGTGCTCTGTGATCTCGATACGCTCCGCACGTTGTCGGGGCGCGAGTTTCAGGCTGGTCTCGCTGAAATCATCAAATACGGCATTATCTACGACGCCACGCTCTTCGCCCGGCTCGAGCGAGACATACAGAAGCTTCTCCGGCGCGAACCGAAAGTCCTTGCGGCCATTGTCGCTCGCTGCTGCAAGATCAAGGCCGACGTGGTGAGTCATGATGAAACCGAAACCGGTTTGCGCGCCATTCTCAACTTTGGCCACACCATCGGGCATGCGCTTGAGGCGATTTCCGGTTATCACAAGCGCATCTATCTGCATGGTGAGGCGATTTCCGTCGGTCAGGTTTATGCCGCGCAGCTTTCGGAAAGAATATGCGGTCTTCCACCGCGGGACGTTGAACGCATCACTCGCTTGTTCGAGCGCGCCAAGTTGCCCATTCGTCCTCTTGTCAAACTGGATGCCGCCAGGCTTAAAAAGCTGTTTGCTGCCATGCGGCTTGATAAAAAGGTCAGCGGCGGCGAGATCAAATTTGTGCTCGCAGAAAAAATTGGCCGAGTCCGATTCGGCTGCGGAGTCCCCTCCGAACTTGTCAGAGGCGTCCTCGATTATTCTGCCCATTGATATGTCTGCTGTCAGCGAAACCATCGTCCGCGAATTCTTCGAGCTGCACGGCTTCTTCGTGCGCCAGTTGCGCAAATACATCGCGCCCAACCGCCGCGAGGACGAGGAGAATGATTTCTACATCCTCAACCCCCGGCCCGCCCCGCTCGACAACCCGCTCCCGTTCATCCTCGCCGCTGCCGACCTCACGCGCGTCGAGCGCGCCGTCGTCGTCGTGAAGGGCTGGCACACCGAGACGTTCAGCCCGGCCGTGCTCGCGAATGCGCCGGAGATTTTCCGCTTCGTCGAGCCGGACGTTTTCAAGCGGGCCGTGCGCGCGTTTGGCGAGGCCGACACCATCACCAAGCTTCTCGTCGTCCCTGCGCTGCCGCAGGAGGCCGAGTCGCGCCAGCAGAGCATCGAACTCCTGCGCGGCCGCGGCATTGACGCCGTGATTCCCTTTCACACCATCCTCGCCGACCTCATCGAGCGCACCGAGACCAACCGCAACTACCAGAAGTCCGACGTGCTCCAGCTCATCCGCGTGCTGAAGAACTACGACTTCTTCAAGGAACCGCAGATGGAACTGTTCAAGTCCTCGGGGAGAAGGAAGCGGACGGAGAGACGAAATCCGAAATCCGAAGCACGAAATCCGAAACAAATCCTAAACCCGAATTCCGAATGACCGAAACGCCGCCGCTCCTGTTTTCCCCTTTGCTCCCTTTGCCATTTGGATTTGTTTCGGATTTCGGATTTCGAGCTTCGGATTTTTTGACCACCTGATTTCCCGTTTCCCATCCGCCCCCGCCTCCGCTACCTTCGCCGCCGCTATGGTTCTGGTCATCGATAACTACGATTCGTTCACCTACAACCTCGTCCAGTATCTCGGCGAGCTGTCGGTCGAGCAACGCGTCGTGCGCAACGACCAGATCTCCCTCGCCGAGATCGAAGCCCTCAAGCCCGAGCGCATCCTCGTCTCACCCGGCCCGTGCTCGCCGCGCGAGTCCGGCCTTTCCAATGAAATCATCCGCACCTTCGGCCCGCGCGTGCCGCTGCTCGGCGTTTGCCTTGGGCACCAGTGCATCGGGCACGTCTTCGGCGGCGAAGTCATCGTCAACTACCGGATGATGCACGGCAAAACCTCCCCCATCCACCACGACGGCCGCGACCTGTTCGCCGGCATGGCCAATCCCTTCACCGCCACGCGCTACCACTCGCTCGTCATCAAGCGCGAGACCATGCCCGACTGTTTGCAAGTCACCGCCTGGACCGACGAACAGGAAGTCATGGGCGTGCGGCACAAGGAATTTCCCATCTGGGGCGTGCAATTCCACCCGGAGAGCATCCTCACGGAAAATGGCCGGCAGATTTTGAAAAACTTCCTCAAGCTCGGGTGAAAAAGCGGTGACGCGAATTCCGCGAATTCGCGCTAATTGGCGAAATTCGCGTCAACCCTCCCCGCCGACTCCTCCCGCCCTCACACCAGCGCCCCATCCAGCCGCACCACGCAATGCCCGAAGTCAATCGTCGCCGTCCCCGGCGCGGGACGGAACGCCGGCATCAGCACATACATCCGCCCGTAGCTCACCGACACCACCCCGAGCCGGCGCAGCACCAGCAGATGCTTGGAAGTGTTCGACGGCGAGTGGCCGATGCGCCGCCCGAGTTCGCCGACCGGCAGCATCTGGTCCCGGCTCAACTCCCGCATCAGAAGCCAGCGCGCCGGATCGCTCAACAGCAGCATCACCTGCGCCAGACTCAGCAACGGCGCCTTCGGGGCAATGTTCGATTCGCTCATAAGATTCAAAACCGGCCGCCGCGCGACAACCCGAACCCGCCCGGCAAATCGCCAACCTCGGCGGGCAAGTCCCCACGCGCGGCCACCCGTCGCCCGAACAATTTAGCAGGAATCCAGAATCCGTCAAGAGGAGTCCACAATCCTGTGGAAGGAACCACGCATCTTATGGAGAGAACAAAAAATCTCATGGAAGGAATAAAACATCCTGTAACAAGAACATCACATCCGTCAAAAGGATTTCCACATCCCACAGAGAAACCAAACAATCTTGTGCAAGGAGTAAAAAATCC
Source organism: Verrucomicrobiota bacterium (assembly GCA_016199935.1). Lineage (GTDB taxonomy): Bacteria > Verrucomicrobiota > Verrucomicrobiia > Limisphaerales > JACQFS01 > JACQFS01. The sequence continues at coordinate 6,712 of JACQFS010000249.1, read as the reverse complement.
TAGATGCAGAGTCCCACATCCGTAAAAGCGAACCAATAATCCCGAAAGAGGAACCACTAATCCGAAATTGAGGCTAAAAAACGGGTCAGAAAGGTTCCCGAACGCGGCCCGGAACTTCTCGAATCATTCAGAAACAGGCCGGAAAGTGCCCGAAACGATGCCACAGCCGACACGGACGAGGAAAAGATTGAGCAGCGGGCAGCGCCGCCCTGCCGGCCCGGTCGCGCCGTGCGTGGCCGTGTTCGTGAGAGCACGGGAAACTGAGTTCCAACCCGTGCTCTCACGAGCACGGCCACCATCACGGCTGATGCCCGTGGGATTTCATGTCGCGCCTCGGGCGCTCAGTCCTACCGGCCACAAGCATTGTTAGAGCGCGGCTGCTAGGAACCAGAAATTGGATCCGGAAGGTGAGACGACTACCCAGTCGGAACTCCCGGTCCTCCGGGTGAAGACTGAAGAATTGGTAGGAGGAACAGGCGTGTTTGCAAAGACGACGCTCCGCAAAATTGGATGTGGTGCAGTAAAGCCTTTGAGTTCGGCAAATCCCTGCTCGATGAGCAGTCGGCGGATTCGATCTGGATGTCCTTCAAGATAGACATGAACGTGCCACGGATCCCATGTCAGCCGAGTAAACCTTACCAAGCTCGCTGAAAATTCATTTGTCTGCTCCAGTCCCAGATGTTGTTTCAGTAGGTCGCCCTTTGCAGGGCCGCCCGGCATGAGCCAGAAAGCGATTACGGCGAGCAGAACCGCTCCGACGATTAGAATTTTCTTAGAGCCGGTCATTTCACAATCTTCAACACCCGGTTGTTGTAGCTGTCGGTGATGTAGAGTTCGCCGGTCTGCGGGTGGACCACCACGCCGTGCGGACGGTAAACCTCGCATTGCAACGGATCGCCGCCCACGCCCGCCGCGCCCTTCTTCCCCGTGCCCGCCACTCGCACGATCTTCCCCTCCTTCGGCAGATACTTGCGCACGAGGTTGCTCTCGGCGTCGGCAATGATCACGTTGTCATCGCCGTCCACGCAGAGGTGCTTGGGGCCGTTCATCGTCGCGGCGAGCGCGGGGCCGCCGTCGCCCGCGCCGCCCTTGGCGCCGCTGGCGTTGACCACGGTGCGGATTTTCCCCGCGGCATCCACCACGCGCAGGGCGTTGCCGCCGCGTTCGAGGATGTAAACATTTCCCTTCCGGTCCGCCGCCACCGCGCGCGGATCGGAGAGCGGCGACTCGGTGGCCACGGAGCCGTCGTCGGGCCGGCCCTTCCTGCCATTGCCGGCGACGACGCGCGCTTTGCCGGTGGCGAGGTCGAGCACGTGAACGCGCGTGAGGTCGGCGATGTAGAGCCTGGTGCCGGTGAAATCGAGCGCGATGCAGTAAGGCCCGCTGCCCTTGGCCTTGGGGCCGTCCACGCCCCAGCCGGGCACGGTGGAGACGGTGCCGCTCTTCACATCCACCTTGCGCACGTGGCCGTTCCAGGTGTCGGCGATGAGGACATTGCCATCGGGCAGGACGGCGAGATTGTGCGGCCCGTGAAACTCCGCCGCCAACGCCGGCCCGCCATCACCGCTGTAACCCGCCTTGCCCGTGCCGGCGACGTGCGTGAGCACTCCGTGGCTGTCAATCTTGAGCAGGCGATTGCCGCTCATCATCTCGATGATGTAGGCGTTGCCCGCCTTGTCGAAGTCGGTGCCGAAAGGTTCCTTGAGCAGCGCCTCGGTGGCGGGAATCCCCGTGGCATCCTTCGCCCCGCCGGCGACGAGGACAATCTTGGCGGCGCGTGACGCACCGGAGAATCCGAGGACGAGAACGACGACGAGGACGAGGACGGGGCGAAAGGAAAATATCATGGACGAAACGCTAGGCAAAGCGGCGGTGGGCGGGAAGGGGAAACTAAACGTCGGTGGGGCGAGGCTCAGCCGAGCCTCCATCTGCTTTGCGGAGCAAGGCGCGAGCGAAGCGAGCATCTTGGGGATGCTGTCTGAATTCTGAGATGCTCGCTCCGCTCGCCTCGCTGTCGCTCGAAACAGAGGCTCGGCAGAGCCTCGCCCCACCTTTCACTTCGCCAGCAACTCCAGCGTCGCCGCCACGAGCGCCGTCACACCGGTCTGGATGCACGGCTCCGCGTCCGGCCGGAAGAGCCCCGAGTGCAGCGCGGGCAATCCCTTTCCACCCGCCATGCTCGCCTTGAAAACTTCCGGCGACACCGTGCCGAGCCAGAACATCGTCACGGGAATCTTGTGCTCGGTGCGGCCGAACTCGCTGAAATCCTCCGCGCCCATCACCGGCTTGCGCGCCATCACGTTGCCGGCGCCGAACCATTTTTCATAAACACCCGCGAGCCGTTTGGTGAGCGCGGGGTCGTTGTAGAGCGCAGGGGAGGACTCGTCGGTCACGGTCACGACGGGGAGCTTGTCGTCGGGCAAACCGGCGGCGAGCGCGAGGCCGCGCGTCTGGCGGCGGATGGCTTCGAGCAACTGCGCGCGCACCTTGTCCGAGTAGGAGCGGAGCGTGAGTTGGAGCTTCACCTCGTCGGAAATGATGTTGTGCTTCGCACCGCCGTGGATGGAACCGACGGTGACGACGACCGGTTCGCCCGGCTGCACTTCGCGGCTCACAATGGTCTGGAGCGCGAGGACAATCTGCGCGGCGAGGACGATGGGGTCCTTCGTCATGTGCGGCCACGCGCCGTGTCCGCCGATGCCGCGAACGGAAATATCCACCGTGTCCACATTCGCGAGCGCGTAGCCCTCGACGTAGCCGAGCGTGCCCGCCGGCTGGTCGGACGCGACGTGCAACGCGACGCAATGGTCCGGCCGCGGGAAACGCGTGAAGAGCCCGTCCTTCAACATCGCCCGCGCGCCGCCGACTTTTTCCTCCGCCGGCTGGCCGATGAGCACGAGCGTGCCGCGCCATTGGTCCTTCATCGCCGCGAGCACGCGCGCCGCGCCGGTGAGGCAGGTGATGTGAACGTCGTGCGCGCAGGCGTGCATCACGTCCACCTCGGCACCGGTGCTGTCGGTCGCGCGCGCCTTGCTGGCGAAAGGCAGGCCGGTGATCTCCTTCACGGGCAGGCCGTCGAGGTCGGAGCGCAGGAGCAACGTGGGGCCGTCGCCATTTTTCAAAACGGCCACCACGCCATGTCCGCCGACGCGTGTTGTGACCTTGAAGCCGGCCTTGCCCAATTCCTCCGCGAGCCGCGCGGAGGTTTTCACTTCCTGAAACGAGAGCTCCGGATTCGCGTGCAAGTGCCGGTAGAGGTCGAGCAAGCTGGCGGATTCCTTCTTCACGAGCGCGCTTGTCTCCGCGTGCGCGTCGGCCGCCAGCGAAGCCGAACCCAAACAGAAAAGACCCGTGGAGAATCCGAGCACGGCGGCGAAGGTCGGGGAAAGTTTCATGGGCGCGAGTGTAGGAGCGTCATCGCGGGGCGGCAAGGATGCGGAGCGCGGTTCGGAGCGCGGAGCTCCAGCTCCGCGAGTTTTATGAACGCGCAGAGCTGGAGCTCTGCGCTCCGCGGCGTCGCGCGAGTGCGATGGCGCTGAGCACCACCACGCCGCCGAGCAGTTGGAGCGCGCCAATTTTTTCCCCGAGCAGCAGCCACGCGAAGAGTGCGGCCATCACGGGCTGGAAGAGCAGCGTGAGCGAGGCGAGCGAGGCGGGCAGATGTTTGAAGCCATAGGCGATGAGCGTCTGCCCAAAAACTTGCGCGGTGAGCGCGAGGCCGCCGAGCATGAACCAGCCGCGCGGCGAGGCGGCGAGTATTTGCTCATGTGCGAGCAGCGCGATAAGCAGCATCGCCGGCGCGCACGCGAGGCCGGACCAGAACATGATGGGCGCGGTGGAGAATCGGCGGCGCAAGCCCGAGACGGCCAGTTGGTAGCCCGCGTAGAACATCGCCGCGAGCACGGCGAGGCCGTCGCCCGCAAGGTGCGCGGGGGACATTTGAAAGCTCGCGCCGAGGAGCATCGCCGCGCCCGCGAGCGCAAGCGCCAGGCTCACCAGGAACACCGGCGCGATCCGGTCGCCGAAAAGCGCGCGCGCGCCGAGGGCGACGAATAGCGGGGCGACGTTGGCGAAGAGGGTGGAGTTGGCGACGGAGGTGAGCTTGATGGAGAGGTGCCATAGCGCGAGGTCGGCGGCGAAGAGCACGCCGGCGAGCGCCAGCAGCAGCAGGTCGCGGCGCGCGGAGGGTTTCGGCGGCGGCGCGGGCTGGCGTTGCTCGGCGAGCGTCCACAGCCAGAGAAACGGCAGCGCGAGGAAGACGCGGTGGAAGCCGGTGGCCACCGGGCCCGTCTCGCTCACGCGCACGAAGATGGGCGCGAGTGCGATGCCGGTCGCACCGGCGAGCAGGGCGAGGAAGCCGAGACGTGAGGCGGTGTGAGGCGGCATTGGACGGAGCGGCGGGCTCAACAGCGCAGAAGGAGTGGCGACACTCTTGTCGCCTCGTTGTCCAGATTGGAATTACGACGGCGACAAGAGTGTCGCTGCTCCAGGCGGTCGCTCATTTGAACGCGCGCGCGAAGACTTCCTTCATGTTCGCCCAGGAATCCTCGTCCGCGTGCTTGTCATATTTGGAGCTGGGGCGCGAGCCGTCGGCGCTCCAGTCGGTGAAGCTGTGGACGACGCCGGGATAGCCGATGAAGCGCATCGTGGCTTTCGCGTTGCCTTCGAGGAACTCCTTCTTGAACGCCGCGACTTCCGCGGGCGGGATGGACGGGTCGGCCTCGCCGTGGCAGACGAGCACGAGCGGTTTGATCTTCTCCTTCGCTTCGAGGCCCGGCTGCGCGCTGAGGCCGCCGTGGAAACTCACCACGGCGCGCACGTCAAAGTTGGCGCGCGCCATTTCCAAAACCGTCGTCCCGCCGAAGCAGTAGCCGATGGCGGCGGTGCGGGTCGCGTCCACCGTCGCGTGCTTCTTCAACACGTCGAGGCCGGCCTGCGCGCGCGCGCGGAGCAGCGTGCGGTCGGATTTGTATTTGCCCGCCTGCGCGCCGGCCTCCTGCGGCGAGGATGGGCGGATACCCTTGCCGTAAATGTCGCAAGCGAAGGCGGTGTAGCCGAGTTTCGCGAGCATCTCGGCGCGCTTCTTCTCGTAATCGCCCGCGCCCTTCCATTGATGCACGACGAGGATGCCGGGGCGTTTGCCTTTCACGGCGTCGTCGTAGGCGAGGTAGCCTTCGAGCGTGGCGTCGCCGTGCTTGTATTCGATGGTTTCAAATTTCACCTCCGCGCGCGCGGCGAACGCGGCGGCGCAGAGCGTGGCGAGAAGGAGGGCCGATGTTTTCATGGGTGTCAGATTTGTTGTGTGGCGAGTCTAATGCGGCGCGGTGTTTGGTGTCCACCCTTCAGGGTGCGGGCCGTGGACACGCTGAAGCGTGGACACCAAACGCCGCGCGCCGGCGCGCTGGCCGCGCCGCATTTCGTCTGCTACAAATCGCCCCGTGCAAGAACTCGAGCCACCTGATTCGCACCATCTCTCCGCCGCGATGGGCTGGCTCATGCTCGGCAACGCGAAGGAGGCCGAGCAGGAGTTGCTGCGCGTTTCGCTGTCCGCCTCCACGCATCCTGACGCGCTCGAAGTTTGGTTCACCCTTCATGCCGAGCGGCACGACTGGCCGGCGGGCCTGCGCGCGGCCGAACAACTCGTGGAACTTGTCCCGACGCGGGTCAACGGCTGGCTGCACCGCGCCTACGCATTGCGGCGCGTGCCGGGCGGCGGGCTGAGTGCCGCGTGGGACGCGCTCCTGCCGGCTGCGGAAAAATTTCCAAGCGAGCCGACCGTTCATTTCAACCTCGCCTGCTACGCCTGCCAGTTGGGTCGGATGGAGGAGGCGTGGAAATGGCTGGAGCGCGCTCGCGACGCCGGCGAACTCGAAGACATCATGCGCATGGCGCTGGCGGATGAGGATCTGAAACCGCTCCACGTCCGCATCGCCACCGAACTCGATGATTGCCCATTCTGAACTCTGCGCCGACGCGCTCGCACATCTTCAGTGCGCCGATCCGGTGATGGGCAAGCTCATCCCGATGGTCGGGCCGTTCGCGCTGAAGTTGAAACGCGGGCGGTTCGAGACCCTCGTGCGCGCGATCATTGCCCAGCAGATTTCCACCGGCGCCGCGCGTTCCATCCGCAAGCGCGTGGCGACAAAACTCGGCGGCCGCATCACGCCGGAGAAACTTGCACGCGAAACCCCTGCCACCTTGCGGCAATGTGGCGTCTCGTCGCAGAAAGCCGGCTACCTTCTCGATCTCGCGGGCAAAGTCGTCGCAAGCGAAGTGCGGCTGCATCACCTCCATCGCCTCGACGACGCCGCGATCATCGAGGAACTCGTTCGCGTGAAGGGCATCGGCGAGTGGACGGCGCAGATGTTCCTCATGTTCTGCCTCGGCCGGCCCGATGTCTTTCCGCACGGCGACCTCGGCATCCGTAATGCATTGAAAAATCTTTACCGCCTCCGCGAAATGCCTGACCGCGAAGCCGCGCACAAGCTCGCCGCGCCGTGGCGGCCTTACGCGACGATTGCGAGCTGGTATTGCTGGCGGAGTCTGGAGTTGGGCAAGGAGACGAAGGTCGCGGGGCAGTGGTGGTGAGGTAGGGACGAGCCGCTGGCTCGTCCGCGCCCCGGAGGGGCGCATGAAACGTGTGTTTCATCGCGCGCGCCAAGTGTCTGGCGATCTCTTTCTTCCACCCTTTCAGGGCGGGGACGAGCCGGCG
>JACQFS010000001.1 GCA_016199935.1 Verrucomicrobiota bacterium | reverse complement strand
GGTCCACGAGTTCGTTCCACGTCGAGGAGGGATGGAGATTCACCTCGATGACGCCGGGGTCGGGCGTGACCTTGAGGACGTTCAGGCGCGGGTCGTTCGGCGGCGTGTAGCCTTCGAGGAGGATGGGCGTCTTGAGTTGCGCGGCGGTGTCCTCGACGGCGGCGACGAGTTCGAGGTAATCCTCCAGCGTCGCGACCGGCGGCATGAAAACGTGGAGCCGACAGTCGCGCGGCTCGACGCAGAGCGCCGTGCGCACAATCCACGCCGCCGATTCGCCGCGCAGCGGAGGGCGCGTCGGGTCTTCGCGCAGCTCGGCCTTTTTCTTTTCCTCTTCGCTCAGCCCGGCGCGGCGATGCGCGGCGGCGATGCGACGCGCGGGCGTGTCCACCTGAAGATAGCGCTGGCGGAACTCGTCGCGCTTCGGCAGCGGCGGACGCTCGACGGTCGGGTCGAGTTCGCTGAGGTAGGGATAGTCCGACTTGCTCACCCACGGGAGCGAATCGAGCGGCAACCGCAGGCCCATCGCCGAATCGCCGGGCGTGAGGTAAAGCCGCTCGTCACGCAGAAACCACGGGCCGCTCGCCCAGCCGGGGAAATTATTTTTCCACGCGCGCTGAATCGGCAGCACGTGGCCGACGACGCTGTCGAGGCCGCGCGCGAAAATCTTCGCGAGCCGCGCGCGCTCCTCGTCGTCTTTCAAGTTGGCCTTGAGCGGGTCCACGTTCGTCGGCAGCCGGCGCTCCTTCCACAGATGGTAAAACGAATCCTCGAAGCCGGGGATGATCCACTTCGGGTCCGCGCCGAGCTTGCCGGCGAGCGCGGTGATGAACTGCGCCGAATGGTCCGCGGTGTGGCCGTATTCTTTTTTCTCGTCGGCGAAGAGCGCGTCATTCTCCCAGATGGGGAAGCCGTCCTTGCGCCAGTAGCAGCCGAACGCCCAGCGCGGGAGCGGTTCGCCCGGATACCATTTGCCCTGGCCGTAATGGAGAAAGCCGCCGGCGGCGTAGTGCTTCTTCATCCGCTTGAGGAGCTCATCGGCGAGCACGCGCTTTTTCGGGCCGAGCGCGGCGGTGTTCCACTCCGCGCCGTCCGGGTCGTCAATCGAGACGAACGTCGGCTCGCCGCCCATCGTGAGGCGCACGTCGTTCTTCTTGAGGTCGGCATCCACCGCGTGACCGAGCGCCTCGATTTTTTTCCACTGCTCCTCGGTGTAGGGCTTGGTGACGCGCGGCGATTCAAAAATGCGCGTCACCTTCATCTCAAAACCGAACTCGCACTTGCAATCATCCACGATGCCGGAGATGGGCGCGGCGCTCGAAGGGTCGGGCGTGGCCGCGAGCGGGACGTGGCCCTCGCCCGCGAGCAAGCCGCTCGTGGGATCGAGGCCGACCCAGCCCGCGCCGGGCAGATACACTTCCGTCCACGCGTGCAGATCGGTGAAGTCCTTCTCCGCGCCGCTGGGGCCGTCGAGGGATTTCTGGTCGGCCTTGAGCTGAATCAAGTAGCCGCTGACGAAACGTGACGCGAGGCCGCAGTGCCGGAACAACTGGCAGAGCAGCCACGCCGAGTCGCGGCACGAGCCGCTGAGTTTGGTGAGCGTCTCCTCCGGCGTCTGCACGCCCGGTTCGAGGCGGATGAGATACTTGATGTCCTTCCAGAGCCGCTGGTTGATCGCGACGAGGAAATCAATCGTCCGCATCCGGGTGTCCGTCAACGTCGGCGGGTTGGCGAGGGCCGACTGGATAGGGAGCACGCCACCGCCATGATGCTTGTCGGCCGCCTGTTCCGAGTGCGGTGGAGATATTTCGTGGCCGCCAATCATCGCCGCGTGCGGGTGGCCGATGATGTCGCGTTTCACCGACTCGAAATAACTTTTGAGATTCGGCGTGAGCGGCAGCTTCAACTGAAAGGGCTCCAGCTCGTGGTCGAGCGCCGGGTCGTATTTGAACGGGAATTTTTCCGCCGCCGGTTCGAGGAAGAAATCGAACGGGTTCTGCACCGACATCTCCGTCACCAGGTCCACCTCGACGCTGAACTCGCGCGTCTTTTCCGGAAAGACGAGGCGCGCGAGGAAGTTTGACTGCGGGTCCTGCTGCCAGTTGATGAAGTGCGGCTCGGGCAGGACGCGCAACGAATAGCTCAGGATGCGCGAGCGGCAATGTGGCGCGGGCCGCAACCGGACGGTCTGCGCGCCGAGCGTGACGGGCCGGTCGTAGCGGTAGCTCGTCTTGTGATGGAGGGCGACGTGGATGGACATGAGGGAAATTACGAATGACGAATGACGAATGACGAATTCAATCCGCAACGCAGAGTCAGGAGGGAGGAGCGGAGGACACGGCCGGACCATTCGTCATTCGTCATTCGGAATTGATTCATAGCATCGTCCTCGGCGCCGCGGTTTCGAGGTAGCGGATGCGCTTGTGGATGTCGGTGTTGATGGAGTGATACGGGAGCGAGAGGTTGCCGGGCGCGAAGAGCGTCTGGCGCATGTGCTCCATGTCGTCGTTGCCGATGGCGTCGGTGAAAATGGCCTGGAGATATTCGATGCCCACCTTGGAGGGCCACATGCGCTTGGCGTCGTAGAGCGCCGGATGCATCTTGCGCGCGTGGATCAATCCCCAGCGGTCGCGCAGGCGGTTCGCGTCGAAGTGATCCACGTAGAAACCTTTTTTCTCCGTCCATTGGAGCACGGAGACGCAGTTGTTGTAGCCGTCCTTCAGGAGGTCCACCGCCTTCGCGCCGAGTTCGGCGGCGTAGAAGCGGTCGAACAAAATAGGCCGGCCGCCGCGCTGGGTGTGGCCAACTTTGCGGGTGAAGATCGCCTCCTTCGCCGAATCGCCGCGGCGGTAGAGCTGGAAGTAACGATCGCCAATCATCTGGATGAGCTTCGCGCGGAGCGCCTCGGACGCGCCGGTGAGGATTTTGTTTCCGGCGGGATCGGTGGTGTTCTGCTCGGCGCCAAGCTCGCGGCCCATCTCATCCACGATGCCTTCGCCGCAGACGATGACGACGTTCTTCTGAAGGTCGTAAAGGTGTTTCACTTTTTGCACGAGCGACTCGAGATCGAGCGGGTGCTCGGGAATCAAAATCAAATCAGGCCGCCCATACGCCGAGCCGAGCGCGATGTAACCGGAGTGCCGCCCCATCACCTCGATGATCGCGATGCGCCGGTGGCTCTCCGCCGTGGTGCGGATGCGCTCGACGCCGCTCGCGCTCACGAAGACCGCCGTCGCGTAGCCGGGCGTGGCATAGTTGACCATCTGGCCCAGCTCGAACTCCGCGCGCGCGGTCGTCTTCTTGTAGATGAAACCTGACTTTCCCGGCTCGGTGGCGCGGACGAATTCATCCGGCTCGTTCGGATAATTCAGGCCGAGATCGTTATCAATCGTCTTGGGCGCGAGCACGACGGGCAGGCGCTCGGCGAGCGGCTGGAGGCCGTTGAGCGTGCCGTCGCCGCCGATGCAGATCAGGCCCTCGATGCCAAGCCGGCGGAGTTGCGCGGCGACGAGATCGAGCTTCGCCGTCTCGCTCGCGTCCACGTAATCGCGCGAGGAGCCGATGAGCGTGCCGCCCTTCGCGGGATCAATCTCCGGGATTTCCTGAAAGAGCGGGTTGAGATGGACGTGCGGCAGGTTCGGGTTCAACACGCCGTTGAAGCCCTTGATGATGCCGAAGATCTCGATCTTGAGCTGGTTCGCGCGCGTGACGGCGCCGTGGATCGTGGCGTTGAGCGCGGGCGTGTCGCCGCCCGCGGTGAGAATGGCGATTCGTTTCATGGGTTGGGAAGCGGCGGCTCAGGCCGACTGCTGCTGCTGTTCCTCCTGTTGCACCATGATCTCCTCCTCGAGGTTGGTGAACGGCTGGAAAATGTAGGCGTTGAACATCGCGCCGCCGATGTCGTTGAGTTTCACCTGAAGCAGGTCGAGGTAGGCGTGGAGACCCTGCGCGAAGACTTCGTCAATCGTGCTGAACTGCAGTTCCGCGATGAGCCGGCCGGCGAGCTTCTCCGCGTCGTTGCAAAATTTGCCCTCGGGCACCTTGGAGATTTTCCGCAGCGCATCGTTCAGACCGGTGACGCAGAACTGCACCGAGCGCGGGAACTCGTCGCTGTAGATGAGGAACTCCGCGACGAGTTTCGGGTGAACCTCGGCGCCGTGGATGGATTTGTAGGCGTCCCAGCCGCTGCACGAGCGGAGGATCGCGGACCACTCCAGCGCCTCGGCCTGGCTGACCGCGACGGGCGCGCCCTTTTCCGGCAGCGTCACGTGGCGCACGTCGAGGATGCGCGAGGTCTTGTCGGCGCGTTCGAGAAATTTCCCGGCCTCGGCGAAATACCAGCCCTCGTTGCGGATCGAAGTCGCGCGCGACAGGCCGACGAGCAGCAGCGACGAGCCCTTGATCTGCTGAAAAAAATCCGTGGGGCTGTCCTTCCACGACTGCCGCGCCTGCGGGGTGCGCATGAACCAGTAGAGGCGGTTCAGCTCCTCCCAGAACTCGACCGGGATCTGGTCGCGCACCATGCGGGCATTCTCGCGCGCCTGATAGATGGACGAGATGATCGAATTCGGATTGTCCGTCTGCCAGACGAGGAACTCAGTCACCGCCTGGCCGGTGGCATTTTTGTGGAGCTCGAAGAATTGCTTCTCATCGCCGGTGGCCAGCACGATCGGCAGCCAGTGCTCGGCGAGCCGCTGCTCGTCGAGGTTCCGGAAGTCGAGGAGCAGTTGCAGATTCACGTCCACGATGCGCGCGATGTTCTCGGCACGCTCGATGTAGCGGGACATCCAGTAGAGGCAGTTGGCGACGCGGCTCAGCATGTCAAAAGTAATCAGTGTTCAGTATTCAGTGTTCAGTATTCAGTGTTCAGTATTCAGTTTTCAGTAACCGCGGTGGCAAGTCCGGCCGTTCCGACTGATTACTGAACACTGAATACTGAATACTCATTTCACTCATCTCCATAAAGCACCCACGTGTCCTTGCTCCCGCCGCCTTGCGACGAGTTCACCACGAGCGAGCCTTTGCGCAATGCCACGCGCGTCAGCCCGCCGGGGACGATGCTGATCTTCTCGCCGTAGATGATGTAGGGGCGCAGGTCCACGTGCCGGCCCTCGAAGGTTCCGTTCTCGATGTGCGTCGGGTGGCGCGAGAGCGAGATCATCGGCTGGGCGACGTAGTTGCGCGGATCCTTCTCGATGGCGCCGCGGAACTTCTCGATCTCCTCCTTCGTCGCCTTCGGGCCCATCAACATTCCGTAGCCGCCGGATTCGTTGGCCGCCTTCACGACGAGCTGCGTAAGGTTTTCGAGAATGTATTTTTTGTCCGCGTCCTCACTCGCGAGATATGTCGGCACGTTCGGGATGATCGGCTCCTGATCGAGGTAGTATTTGATCATCCGCGGCACGAAATAATACATCACCTTGTCGTCGGCGATGCCGGTGCCGATGGAATTCGCGAGCGACACATTGCCCGCGCGGTAGGCGTTCACGATGCCGGGCACGCCGAGCATCGAGTCGCGGCGGAACACGGTCGGGTCGAGGAAATCATCGTCAATGCGCCGGTAGATCACATGCACGGGCCGCAACCCCTTCGTCGTGCGCATGAACACGCGCGCGTCGCGCACCAGGAGGTCGCGGCCCTCGACGATCTCGATGCCCATCTGCCGCGCGAGGTAGGTGTGCTCGAAGTAGGCGGAGTTGTAGGCGCCCGGCGTGAGCAACGCCACCGTCGGGTCGGCCACGCCGGCGGGCGCGATGTGCTGGAGCATCTTCAGCAGCTCCTGCGGGTAATGCTCCACCGGCCGCACGCCGATCTGCTCGAACATCGCGGGGAACGAGCGCTTCATCGCGCGCCGATTTTCCAGCACGTAGCTCACGCCCGACGGACAGCGCCCGTTGTCTTCGAGCACCATCCAACCGCCGTCCGCGCCGCGGATCAGGTCGGTGCCGCAGACGTGAATGTAGATGTCCTTCGGCACGTTGAAGTTCACAAACTCGCGCCGGAAATGTTTTCCCGTGAGAATGTAAAACGGCGGGATGATCCCGTCCTTGATGATCTTCTGCTCGTGGTAGATGTCGTGCAGGAAAAGATTCAACGCCGTGATGCGCTGCACGAGGCCGCGCTCCAGCCCCTCCCATTCCTTCGCCGAGATGATCCGCGGCAGCAGGTCGAACGGGAAAATTTTCTCCGTGCCCGCCGAGTCGCCATAGACGTTGAAGGTCACGCCCTGCCGGAGAAACGCGAGGTCCACCGACTGCCGCTTGTGGTCGAACTCGTCGGGCGTCATGCCCTCGAAGCATTGCCGGAATTTGCGGTAATGCGGGCGCGAGTCACCGCGCTCATCGAGCATCTCGTCGAAGAAACCTTTTGGATCGTATTGTTGCAGCATGTTACCGGTCGCAGCTTAACCACCGTGGCCATTTTGCGCCATCAGAGTGCGACGTAGGCTGTGAAAAACAACCCAAATCCAGATGACCAAGCCATTGCACCATCATTTAGCAATGCCCTTGCCGGACGGCCGGGTGATCGGTGAGGAAATGGAACGCGCGGCTCCCCCAACGCGTTCCCCGGCGGGCGCGGCGCGAATAGGTCCGGCAAATGTCGCGTCTGAAATTCGCATTGCGGGCCGATGGGTTCGCTTCCAAGCTCGCCCACGATCACCGCTCTCAAAATGATTCACGCCACTTCATGCCAGTCCGCCCGGCGGCACCGCCGCCGCGCTTGGTCGTGCGCGCGTTTGTTTTCCGTATGCTTTCTCTTCTTGTTCTTTGCCGCCGACACTCGCGCTACGGACCCGGTCGGCGATTCGATTGACTGGAAAAAGGAAAAGGAGTTCTGGTCGTTCCAGGTTCCGAAAGCGTCGCCGCAGCCGAAGGTCACCAACCGCCAGTGGCCGCGCCAGCCGGTGGACTACTTCATCCTATCGCGCCTTGAGCAGCGCAAACTGTCGCCATCGAAGGAAGCCGACCGGCTGACGCTCGTCCGCCGCGTCACGCTCGACCTGACGGGACTGCCGCCGACGCCGACGGAAGTGCAGGCATTTCTCCATGACCGTCGCGCGGATTCTTACGAAAAGCTGGTCGCGCGACTGCTCGACTCGCCTGCGTTCGGGGAGCGGATGGCGAGCCTGTGGCTGCCGCTGGCGCGTTATGCGGAGGATCAGGCGCACATGGTCGGCGCGGACTCCTCGCTGACTTACCCGAACGCCTTTCGCTATCGCGAATGGGTGATCAATGCCTTCAATCGCGACCTGCCTTACGACCAGTTCATCCGGTTCCAACTCGCGGCGGATTCGGTCGGCGGCGCGAAGTCGGACGATATGGCGGCGCTGGGTTTTCTCGGCCTCGGCCCGAAGTATTACAGCCGTGGCCGTCCCGACGTGATGGCAGATGAGTGGGAGGATCGCGTGGACACCATCTCGCGCGCGACGCTCGGCCTCACGGTTGCGTGCGCGCGCTGTCACGATCACAAGTTCGATCCGATCACGATGCGCGACTACTACGCGCTGGCCGGCGTGTTCGCGAGCACCAAGATGGTCAACAAGACCGCCGACGGAAAAAATCTAGAAGGCAAAGTCACCGCCGACAAGATGCCCGCCGACACGGCGCATCTCGTCGAGGACGGCGAGGTGCAGAATCTGAACATCTTCCTTCGCGGCAACGTGGAGGCCAAAGGCCCGCTCGTCGAACGCAGCTTCCTGCACATCCTCTCGAAGGGCGAACCGGTCCCCTTCAAGGACGGCAGCGGCCGGCGCGAACTCGCCGAGGCCATCGTCAGCCGCGACAATCCGCTCACCGCGCGCGTCATGGTCAACCGCGCCTGGGGCCTCTTCTTCGGCCGGCCGCTTGTGCCCACGCCCAGCAACCTCGGCCATTCCGGCATGACCCCCACGCATCCCGAACTGCTCGACGATCTCGCCGTGCGCTTCATGCAGGGCGGCTGGTCGGTGAAGTCGCTCGCGCGCGAACTCGTGCTCTCCGCCACTTATCGCCAAGCCTCGCGCGACGACGCGAAGAAGGCCGCCGCCGATGCCGCGAATGATTCGCTCTGGCGCATGAACCGCCGCCGCCTTTCCATCGAGCAATGGCGCGACAGCGTCCTCGCCATCACCGGCGAACTCACGCCCGCCAGTGGCAAGTCGCCGGAACTCGACGACGCGAAGAATCTTCGCCGCACCGTCTATGCCCGCGTCAGCCGGCTCAAGCTGAACGACCTGCTGATGCAGTTTGATTATCCCGATGCGAACGTCCACGCCGAGAAGCGCTCCACCACCATCACGCCGACGCAGAAACTTTTTCTCCTCAACAGCCCGTTCGTGCTGGAGCGTGCAAAAGTTTTCGCCGCCAAACTCGCGGGCGAAGTTCCCGGCGGCGACAAGCCGCGCATCGAGCGCGCCTATCAACTCCTCTTCGGCCGCGCGCCCGAACGCGCCGAGGTCAGCGCCGCCGTAGAATTTCTCCGCAAGCCGACCGCTGGCGAAATGTCCCGCTGGGAGCAATACGCACAAATGCTTTTCGCCTCGAACGAAATGTTGTATCTCGACTGACACATGCCCGACCGCCCGACAACTGCCAGTGTGCCCGCGCATCGGAGCGCCGAACTCCAGTTCGGCGCGTCCACGTCGCTTGGCAACGCGCCGAACTGGAGTTCGGCGCTCCATTCCCGCCGCCAGATGCTCCAGCGCATGGCTGGCGGCTTCGGCATGGTCGGCCTCGGCGGGCTGCTTGGCTCGCCGGCCTTCGCCGAGGGCGCGTTGCGCGAGCCGCATTTCAAGCCGCGCGCCAAACGCGTCATTTTTCTTTTCCTCAATGGCGGGCCGTCGCACCTCGATACCTTTGACCCGAAGCCCGCGCTGGAGAAGGTCACGGGCGAACAGCCGAGCGGCGACCTGTATCGCAAAAACAAAGGCGGCGGTTACATGCCGTCGCCGCTGCAATTCGCGAAGCACGGACGCAGCGGCATCGAAGTGAGCGAGTCACTGCCGCACCTCGCGGGCGTGATTGATGATTGCTGCGTCATCCGCTCGATGAAGACCGACGTGCCGAATCACGAGCCGGCGTTGCTGATGATGAACACCGGCAACATCCAGCCCATCCGGCCCGCGCTTGGTTCGTGGCTCCTCTACGGCCTCGGCAGCGGCAATGAAAATCTCCCCGGCTACGTGGTGCTTCGCCCCTCGCCCAAAATCGTCGTTGGCCCCGCGTTGTGGAGCAACAGCTTCCTGCCCGCCGAGTTCCAGGCCACCAGCGTCATCACCGGGGACATGAAGGTGGACAAACTCGTCGCCAACATCCGCAACCCCAAGCTCACCTTCGAGCAGCAGCGCGAACAGCTCGACCTCCTCGGCACGTTGAACCGCCTGCACCTGAAATCGCGCGCCGGCGACACCGAACTCGAAGGCCAGATCAAGGCGATGGAGACCGCCTTCCAGATGCAGAAGCAGGCGATGCACACCTTCGACATCAGCCGCGAACCGGCGCACATCCGTGCGATGTATGGCGACTCGCCCTTCGCCCATTCCTGCCTGCTCGCGCGCCGGCTCGTCGAGGACGGCGTGCGCTTCGTGTCCGTCTATTACACCAGCGACGGCAGCAACCAGCCCTGGGACACGCACTCCAACCACGACGCCAGCCACCGCAAACTCTGCGCCGACGCCGACCAGCCCGCCGCCGCGCTCATCCGCGACCTCAAGGCGCGCGGCCTGCTCGACGACACCCTCGTCCTCTTCGGCGGCGAATTCGGCCGCACGCCCTACGCGCAGGACCAGCCCAAGGGCAAGGTCGGCCGCGACCATCACCACACCGCCTTCTCGTATCTGCTGGCGGGCGGCGGGGTGAAAGGCGGGACCGTCTTTGGCGCCTCCGACGAGTTCGGCATGAACGCGACCGAGAATCCCGTCCACGTCCACGACCTGCACGCCACGATCCTGCACCTGCTCGGCCTCGATCACGAACGCCTCACCTACCGTTACGCCGGCCGCGACTTCCGCCTGACCGATGTTTACGGCAAAGTGGTCAGAGAGATAATGGCGTGAGCGGGAGTGGGCGACGCGAACGGTAGCGCAGACTGTCAGTCTGCCGTGTCGCGGATTGCCAATCCGCGGGCGTCGCTTTCGCCGGCCACCGGCCGACTGGCAGTCGGCGACACGGCAGGTTGCCAACCTGCGCTACAGGACTTCTCCCTCTCCCGCTGGGCGAGGGGGGCGATCAAAGCTTGATCCGATCCGCGGATCTGATCCATTGATCCTGTCCGTGCCGCGCAAAAAGAAAAACGCCACGGGCCGCCTCTACCGTCAGCCCGCCCCGCCTCCGCCCGACCACGGCCAGCTTCCCGACGATCTCCACGCCACGCCCGTCACCACCGCCCCCTTCGTGTTGCGCGAGGATGGCGAGATTGTAGCGGCGGTCTGTGACCGCCGTTCCGAAGACGCCGAAGCGCGACGCTCACAGAGCGACGCTACAGCGCCACCCTCCCCTCCCCGCCTCATCCACCGCGACGATGACCGCGGGCTTTGGCTCTACCACGGCAACTGCCTCGAACTCCTCGATGCCATTGCCGCCAAATATCCCGAGGGCCGCTTCGACTGCATCTTTGCCGACCCGCCCTACTTCCTCTCCAACGGCGGCATCACCTGCCACGCGGGCCGGATGGTGAAGGTGGACAAGGGCGATTGGGATAAATCCCGCGGGCCTGCCCTCAACCACGAATTCAACCGCGAATGGCTTCGACGCTGCCAGCGCGTCCTCAAGCCCCATGGCACCCTCTGGGTCAGCGGCACCCTGCACGTCATCTTCTCCATTGGGCACGCGCTGCAGGAGCTGGGGTTCAAAATCCTCAACGACATCACCTGGGAAAAGCCCAACCCGCCGCCCAACCTTTCCTGCCGCTACTTCACCCACTCCACCGAGACCCTCCTCTGGGCCGCGCGCGATGAGAAAAGCAAACACCGCTTCAACTACGACCTCATGCGCCGCACCAACGGCGGCAAGCAGATGAAATCTGTGTGGACCATGACGGCACCGGGCGGGGCGGAGAAGACGCACGGCAAACACCCCACGCAAAAGCCCGTGGCACTGGTGGAACGCTGCCTCCTCGCCTCCACCAATGAAGGCGACCTCGTGCTTGATCCTTTTCTGGGCGGTGGAACTACCGCTGTGGCCGCCATCAGAAATAAACGCAGGTGCGTCGGGATTGAATTGGATGAGGCACACCTAAAGCTTGCAGAAAAGCGAATCAAGGAAGCCGTCGAAAAGGGGACGGATTTGTTCTCGTCGCAAGTGCTTGGGGGGGAGGTATGTTAGAGAGCAGAAAATTTCAGACACCCGAAGCGTTCGTTCATGCCTTCATGTCAACGCTCACGCCGGGCATCATTCCCAGATCCAATTTCATGCATTGGCCGAGCATCATGGAGAAGGTCGAACACCTCCAACCGCAAGTAGAGTTTTACGCAGACTTAGCTGCGCGGTTGATGAAGGGCGCAGATTTCATTCAAGAACTCACAGACTCTTTGCTTGCTGCGGACGATCCGCTTCCAATCATTCGGTGCGCGTTCGAGTTGCTAGGTCATACCAATTCAGAGTTTGTCACGAAGGAAGACGACACAACGGACGCAGCACTTGCAGAGCGTTACGTCCAGCGTGACGAGAAGTCTTCTCGTTATTTTGCCGAGTTGCTTCGAGATTTGGGCTTCGAGAAAATTCTTCGGCGGAACGCTTTGGAAGACTTACTCCTTGGCGTTCAGATTGGATTGGAAACACATCGCCGCAAAAACATCGGTGGCGATGCTTTTCGGGACGAAATTGCCGCCATGCTTGCCCAAGTCACTCGCCAATTGGCAAGTAACGGACACGCGCTACTCGTCGAGCCAGAAACAACCATCCGTTACGGCAACGGACTTTCAAAGAAAGTAGATTTTGCCCTTACGCAAGGTGGTCATCCGCGCTTCGGAATCGAAGTGAACTTCTACACAGTCTCAGGCTCTAAACCGACGGAAATTAAAAGGAGTTACGGAAGCATCACGAGCGGGCTGAAAGCAGTCGGCACAGAATTACTTTGGATTACAGATGGCAAAGGTTATCGGGCGATGAACAGGTCTTTGCGAGATGCGTTCGTGACGCTTCCAAATATCTACAACCTGCGGCAGGCGCAAGAGAGCCTGCAAGGTGATCTGTGCTATTCGCTCAAACACGAGTTGATAAAATCCTGTTGAACGGCAGATCCGACTTTGATCAAGTCTTGGGGTGCGATCCAAACGCCTCAAGAAATCATCCCAACTTGATTCGGGCTGGACGCTGGACGTGTTGAACCTCATCCGCAAACTCGGCAAAGCCGAGTTCACCAGGGAAGAAACCTACGCCTTCGCGCGCGAACTGGAGCGGCTGCATCCCGACAACCGCCACATCCGCGACAAGATACGCCAACAACTTCAAGTCCTGCGCGACACCGGCCTCCTGCACCACCTCGAACGCGGCCGCTGGCGCCTGCCGTGAACCCCAAAGGGGTTCTCTCAACCAGCCCAGGGTTGCGCGTCGCGCGCTACCCTGGGTTCGTCGTCCGCAATCGTTTCCAACCCTGAAAGGGTTGCCTCCGCGTTTCTCCGCACCGCGATTCAACCCCTTCAGGGTTGAAGATTTTCCACACCTCGCCACCCGGCGTAGCCCTCCCTCGTCGGGCCAACGCCGGGCTGGATGAGGCAATCCCTTCGGGATATTGCAACCGGACAACCGCCGGCCCTCGGAAGGTGGAACCCGTCGCGCTGCGACGGGTTCGAGGCAGTCGCAGCGCGACTGCCTCCACCAGCGCCTTTAGGCAGGGGTGACGCTCCCCGCCCGTTTCCAAAAAGCGTCAGCTATAATGGACTAACACCCCGCCGGTCCGACGCCTCATAATCCCGCCGGGGCGGTGTTGGTTTCCGGCCGGGAATTTCCGGCTTTTCCCCCGCCCGCCGCCGCTTTGCTTCCTCCCGCCGGGTAGAACTCCCAGTCTGTGGACGGGTTCGGTCTTTCTGTTAGCATCCGCGCATTAACCACTGGCAGGGCATGAACAAATGGCATCATCGCGCATCGGGGCTGACCGTCAAAGCGGGACGGGAACTGGCCGGAATTACACAGGAAGCCTTCGGGGTGCGGGTGAATCGCACCGCCCAAGAGGTCAGCAACATCGAGCGTTCCTGCCGTGGCGGCTCCCTGCCGATGCTCCTGGAATCCCTCCGCACCGGCGATCTCCGGGTCTGGGGAGTCTTTTACCGCCTGCACACCGGCCGCCGCGTCCCGTGGGAGTTGCCGGAAGACCCAGCGCGCCCCAAGCGCCACCGCAAGGGCCACGCCGAATGAAAGCAGAGCCAAAGGCGCAAAGAGGCAAGCGGCAAGCGGGAAGCGGGGGGCGGGAAGCGCTGGTCTTCCACTTGCCGCTTTGCCCTTACCCCTTGCCGCTTCGCCGTGGTAAGCGGGAAGTGGTAAGGGGAGGGCGGGAAGCGTTCGCCTTGCCCTTGCCGCTTTGCTCTTACCCCTTGCCGCCTTGGGTCCCCTCGGTTTTGGGTCAAAACGTCGCGGGTTTTGATGAAAAGGCCGGGGTTTGGGCGCAAAAGGTCGAAGTTTTTCCGCAGCCGACATGTCGGTTGGCCCATCCGACATGTTGTTTGCCACATCGGACATGTCGGATGGCGCATCCGACATGTTGTTTGGCTCATCCGACATGTGCAATGCCGTATCCGACATGTCGGATGGTGCATCGGACATGTGCAATGGCTCATCCGACATGTGCTTTGGGGCATGGCACATGTTGTTTGGCGCATCCGACATGCAGTCCGGCGCATCGGTCATGCGCTTGGCCCCAAAGCGCATGCAGTCTGCCGCATCCGACATGTCGGTCGCGGCAGCGGATTTCAGCTTGCCGCGGCGGCTTCCCCTCTCCCCTCGGAGGAGAGAGGGTCAGGGTGAGGGGATGGGTGGATCAGCTTGTCATTGGAAAACCCTCACCCCGGCCCTCTCCCATCCGATGGGAGAGGGAGGCGGTTTTGCGCTTTCCGCTTTCCCCTTCCCGTCTTTCGTTCCGCGCTCCGCGCCCACCTTTCATCCTTCATCCCTCATCCTTCAACCTTAACCCCTCACCCCTCAACACAACATGCCCGCTCCGCAGCCTTGGGACTTAGGCGCCTGGGATTCAGGCGCCACCTGGGACGGCGCGGCGGCGAAACCAAAAACCATGAACACCAAAGCCATCATAGACTTCAGCGGTTATACCGCGCCGGAACTCGGCCCCGTGGCCCAGACCATCCATGACCAGATGCTCGCCAACGCGGCGACGTTCACCACGCCGCCGGTCACGATGGCGGCGCTGGCCGCGCTCATCACCACCTACACCACGACGCTGGCCGCGCGCGCGAGCCGGGCGAAGCTGGACGTGATCGCCTTCAACGACGCGCGCGCCGCGCTGGAGGCCGCGCTGGCGCTGCTCGGCAACTACGTCAACGGCGTGGCCAAGGGCGACGATGCGAAGGTGGCGCAAAGCGGTTTCCCGTCCTACGTCACCGGGCACACGATCACCAATGCGGCACCCGCCGCGCCGGCGGAT
>JACQFS010000231.1 GCA_016199935.1 Verrucomicrobiota bacterium | reverse complement strand
GAACTTGCGGGCGGCGGCGGCGCGCTCCTTCAATTCCACAAGGCGGCCTGACGTGCGCAGCGGCACATCCACGAAACATCCCGCCAGCCAGATGATGCCGAGCCCGGCGAGCGCGGCGCTGAGCCCGCCGAAAATCCACGGCGCGGCCGGCGGCGCGGGCACGTCGTCCCTCGGGTTGCGCGCGAGCGCGAGCAGCAGCAGCACCGGCCAGACCGTGCCGAGGCGGTGGCCTGACACATCCACCACGCCGTGCAACAGGAACAGCAGCACGCCCACGAGCGCGGCGGCGCGCAGCCGTCGCTGGCTGCGTTTCGCGAACGGCCAGCACGGCCAGAGCAGCAGCGCGATGGCCGCGAGCAACAGCAGCGTGCCGGGCAGCCCGAGTTCGAGGCCGAGCCAGAGCCAGTCGCTGTCCGGATGCTCGGCGCGGATTTCGATGGCGGAAAGTTTGCGGTGCTGCGGAAAGGCCGGCTCGAAGTTGCCGAAGCCCAGCCCGTGCCACGAGGACTCGCGCGTCATCGCGAGCGCGTCCTGCTGCACGAGCACGCGGAAGTCGAGCACGGGCGCGGCGCCCCCGGTGCCGGTCTCCTTGGGCCGGAAGCGCTCCCACGTTTCCCCGCCGAAGAGGACGAACAGCGCGACGAGCGTGAAGAGCCCGGTGAGGCCCATGCCGAGCGCGAAATAATTCTGCGACCAGTGGCTGCTGGCGACGAGCCACACCACGGAGCCGAAAAAGAAAAGGAGGATGCCCGCGCGCGAGTAGTTGAGCACGAGGCTCACGGCGATGAGCAGGTAGGCCGCGCCCCAGAGGAGCGCGAGCCAGTGCCGCTGGTGCATCCGCCGCGACGCGAGCGCGAGCGTGATGACGCCCCCGAGGCCGAGCACGGTGGCGGTCTGGTTGCGGTGCGGGAAAAATCCGAACGCGCCGGTTTCGACGTGCCAGAGCGGAAAATTAAAACCGCTGAAATGGATGAGCACCGCGCCGAGCGTGAGCAGGAACACGCCGCCGGCGAAAATTTCCAGCAGCACCGCGCGCGACAGTTCCCAGTGGCGCGCGAACAGGAACGCGCCCCAGACCATCGCGGCGAAGAACAGCCCCGCGCCCTCGAGCGTGAGCCACGGCTGGAGCGAGATGGTGTTCAGCAGCGGGAGGCGCAGTTCGCCGGTGAGCAGTTGGCGGAATTCCGTGGGCGCGAGCGAGGCCGGCAGCAACGGCAGCAGCGCGCAGAGCAGCGCGCCGCCGAGGAGCGCGTTCACCCAGCGCGGCAGCAGCCGTCGCGGCGGCGAAATGAAGATGAGCGTCGCCGCGCCGAGGACGATCGCGGCCTGCTGCCACGGGAGCGTGGAGCCGCCGAGCGCGACGGCGAGGAGCGTGAGCAGCACGACGAGCACGTCGAGCGTGGCGGCGAATGGATTTCGGTTCGGTTCCAAAGTGGAGGCGTCGGGTGGTCGGAACGCCGCAGAGTTGTTAGGCGAGGCGCGCGGTGCTTTCAAACTCAAACTCGGTCAAACGGTGTGCGGCCCGGACAATGTAGGGCAGGCATCCTGCCTGCCGGTTGGCCGGGCATCCTGCCCGGCGGCAATGAAACGCATCAACTTGCGGCTTTGAACACGGGGCAGGATGCCCCGTGAACCGGCAGGCTGGAAGCCTGCCCTACGATCACGGCCGCGCCAGCTTCGGGTTCAACCGAAAAGCAAAACGGGTGGCAGGAACCCAAAAACCTGCCACCCGCTGCTGCTGGCCCGGCAAGGAGGCCGGGCTTTCTATCTGCCGCCATTGCGGCGGCAAGAAGATGTTTACTGGGCGTCCTTCGCGTCGCTGGATTTCTTTTTCCAGTCGTAAGGCTTGCCCGTGTCCCACCAGCTCTCTTCCGCTTCCGACTTCTCCTTGAACTTGGTCTGGAGGAATTTCGACGGGGCGGAGTGGAAGTCGCTGTCACCCACGACGGACGGGGTGATAAAGATGAGCAGGTTCGACTTGTTGCGCTTCTTGGTGTCCTGGCGGAACAACATGCCGAAGTAGGGAATGTCGCCGAGCACCGGGACCTTCACGTAGCCCTTGGTGGTGGAGTCGCTGACGAGTCCGCCCATGACGAGCGTGTGGCCGCTGGGCACGACGACGTTGGCCTCGACGCGGCGGATGGCATAGACGTTCGCGATGTTGACCTGGCCGCCTGAGGTCTGGCTGTCCTTCGAGTCGAGGCTGGAGACTTCCGGGACGACCTTGAGCGCGATGGAGTCATTGGCGGAAATGCGCGGCGTGACTTCGAGGATGGTGCCGAGGTTGGTG
The DNA here is from genome assembly GCA_016199935.1 of Verrucomicrobiota bacterium. Classification (GTDB taxonomy): domain Bacteria; phylum Verrucomicrobiota; class Verrucomicrobiia; order Limisphaerales; family JACQFS01; genus JACQFS01. Next base: position 15,776 of record JACQFS010000231.1, on the reverse strand, counting down.
TAGGTGACCGTGCTGCCGGCCGGGGAGTTCGCGGAACCGGGCGTGATCTGGAAGATCGGGAACGCGCGGACGACGGAGAGCGTGGCCTTCTCGTTGTCGAGCGTGACGGCGCGCGGCGTCGAGACGACTTCCGTGTCGGCATCCGTGTTCAGGAAGGAGAGCACGGCACTGGCGCCGTCGGCATTGAGGAAGGCGGTGGCCGGGCTGAGGCCGCGCGCGGTGTCCAGGCTCAGGCCGCCGTTGCCGACGGCGGAGGTGATTTGTTCCACGATGGATTGGCCGGCCACCGAGCCCGAGCTGGAGCCAGCGGCCCCGGGGGCGAGGGTGGCCGGTGCGTTGAAAGGCGGAGTAAGCGGGCCGAGGGCGGTGCCGCTGCCAATGGCCGTGCCAGCCTGCGCACCCGCGGTCGTGCCGCTGCCGCTCTGGGTCGTGGTCGTAACGGTCCCAAGAGTTTTGCCGTTGCCCAGGGTGAATTTCTGCGCCTGCAACGTGCCGGTCCAGTCCACACCCTTGACCGTCGTCGGGTTCTTGGACGTTTCGTAAATGTGCGCCTCGATGAGCACCTGGCGCGTCGGCGTGTCGAGCGTCGTGATCAATTTGTCGAGACTCTCCAACTCCTTCTCGGTGGCGATCACGATCAACTGGCTCGTGCGGCCGTCGAAGGTGACGGTGCTGCGCGCGCCGACGGTCGGCTTCAGGATGCCCACGAGGTTCGTGGGGTTCGTGTATTTGAGCTGGATGACCTTGGTCATGAGCGGATCGGGCGCGGCCGGATCTTTTTTGGTGATGCGCGCGGTCTTCGTCTTGGGGTCGGTGACCAGTTGGAGGTTGTGGTTGGCGAGCACGGCCTCGAGCGCCTGCTGGGCCGTGATGTTCTCGAAGCGGATCGAGACCGGCGGCTGCACGGGCTTGCCATCGGGACCGGCGGGCGGATTGGCGACGGCGGGATCGAACTGAAAGTTGATGCCGGCCTGGCGCGCGAGGGTCTTGATGGCGTCGTTGAGCGGCGCCTCCTCGAACATGATCAGGGGCAAGGCCTCGTCGGGCCGGGAAGCCGGCGCGGCTTCGGCCGGCTTGGCGGCGGCCTTGTCGGCCTGGGCCAGGACCACCACGGGGGCGTCGGTGGCCGGGGCGTTTTGCGCATGGGCGCCTCCGATGGCCAGGCCGAGGCCGAGCGCGAGGAGGCAGGTGAGGTTGTGTTTCATAATTGGTGTGCGTTCTGGTTGGAAAAAACTGGGCGCGTCAGTTGCCGGTGGCCAGCGGCGTGCCGGCGAGTTCCCGCAATTTCAATTCGTGCCGGCCGGGTTCGCCTTCAATGGCGACGGTGACGGATTTTTCGCCGACCTCGAGGACGCGGATTTTGACGAGGCCGCCGGCGGTGCGGACGTTGCCGGTCTCGCCCGCGACGAAGGTCAGGTTGTTGATGAGCGCGAGGCGGCGATCGTTGGGACCGGTGATGCCCTTGAGCGTGAGGAGCTGGATGCGGTTGGGATCCGCGACCGGCACGCCGGCCTTGGTGATTTTGGCGACCGGCGAGCGGCGCATCGAGTTGGGGTAGAAAGGATCCTTGCCGCTGGTCGCGTCGTCCACGAACACCGATTGGGGCAGCGGGGCGCCGAGCGGTCCGGCGGGGGCGGCGGGTTCCTCGGCCGCGGGTTTGACGGGCGATTCCGCCGCGTTCAGCGAAAGGACGGCCGCGAAGACGATCGCGACCGCGACCGCGCGACGGGACGGGAACGAAAAACTATGGTTGGCGACAAAGTTCATTGCAGATCGCTCAAAGTGAATTGTTCGGTTTGATCAAGGTCACGAATTCAAACTTGAACGTGACCTTTTCAGACTTGCCCGAGGAATCAGCAGAGCCGATGCCACTGTTGAGGGCGTCGAGCTCCAATCCGGTGATGCGGGCGCAGGGGAAGGTGTTTTCCAAGTCGGCGATAAACTTGCCCACCTCGTGGAAATGGGCGGTGCCCCGGATGCTGAACGTGGCCGCCTGATACGGAAATTTTCCGAAGGCGCTCACCTCGCCCACGGCCGGCGGGACGAAGTTGGGAATCTGGACATTGTGCCGCTCCTGCACGCGGCTCATGGTCTTGATGATCCACGAATACATGTCGCCGCTGGCCATCGTGTCCTCAATCTGGGTGATGCGGAACGTGGCGTCCTCGAGATCCTTTTGGATTTTGTCCGCCTGACTGGCGAGCCGGCCGGCGGTGGTCAGTTCCCCCTCGACCGCTTCAATCTTTTCCCGGCGGGCTTTCAACGCCTCCTCCTGGGGCTTGATCACGCAATAGCCGATGGCGGCCAGGGCCACGACGGTGACGCCGGCCACGAGGATGATCCGGTCGCGTTTCTCTTTGGGGAGGCGTTTCATGTCAAAGGGTGTGTTGCTTCTCCAGGAAGCGGCATTCGATGGTGAAGGGAATGTAATTGCGGCCGGGATCCGCCGGGTCCGGCTGCGAGGGGAGCCGCTCCTTGAGCGTCACCGGGTCCTTCTTGCGCAACTGCTCGGCGAACGCTTTCGTGGAGACGAGCTCGGAGATCAGCTTGTTGTGATTCAACTCGGTGGCGGGCGCGAAATCCTTCGCGTCAATCTGCAGCACGAGCCGCTCGACCGGTCCAGTTGGCCGGGCCAGCTTGGCCGCGCCGGGCGTCACGGCCGGGAGGCTGACGCTTTGCTCGCCCTTGATGCGGACCATCTGGATGTCGGCGGCGATGGTGTGCTGGAGCGAGTTGAGCGTGCTGCCCCACAGGAAACGGTTGGCCGCCAGTCCGCGCAGCGCGATGAGTTTCTGCTCCATGTCGGCGGTCTTGCGCAGTGCGGCGGTCGCGTTGCGCGATTTCGCCTCCACGACCTTCAGGTTTCCGGCGGTGCGCACGAGGGTGGAGCCGGCGTTCATGATCTGCAGTTGGAGGATCGTCACCCAGCCCAGCATGATGGCCACGAGGAAGCCGGCGATCCAGATGGCGCGCTTGACGGGGTCGCGGCGGCGCTCTTCTTCGAGCGCGCGCTGTTCAGCCAGGAGATTGATGTGGATGGGCATGGCGGGAAAATCAGTTCAGCGCCCCGCTGGCCGCGCCGATGGCCACGGTGAGTTCGGGAGCGACCAGTTCCAGGTTGCTGAGGGTTTCGGGAGCGAGCTGCAGCTTGAGCGAGCCGGTGGGGTTCCAGCTCTTGCACGGCAGCATCAGTTCCTCCTGAAGGATTTCGAGAATGAACGCCGACTTGGCCGACGCGCCCGAGACATAGACCTCGCTCACGGGCTTGTCGTGCTGGTTCTCGAAGAAATCAATCGAGGTGCGCAACTCGCGGCCCAACGGGCTGACCAGCATCTGCAGATTCGACTTCACCTCGTCGGGCAGGCCCACCTTGATGCTCTCGGCCTCACCGTAGCTGATGCCCATCGACTCGGCCAGGCCGGCGGTGAGCTTGTCGCCGCCTTGGGAGACGACGCGGTTGAGGACCAGTTCGCCGGCGTGGATGATCGAGATGGAGGAATTTTTGTAGCCGATGTCCACGAGCGCGATGACGTCCTTCTGGAAGGCGTCGGGGAAATTCATTTCAAACGCATTGACCGGGCCGACCGGGCCGGGGGTGATCTCCTCGGCGATGAGGCCGCTCATTTTCGCCGCCGTCTGCAGGTCCTCAAGATACTGGGTCTTGGCTCCGCCGATGAGCACGCGCGTCTTGACGCCGCCCTTGGCCGCCTCGCCGCTCTTGGCGGTCGCCGCCAACGCCCCGGTTGCGGCGGGCAACGTGTGGCAATCAAAGCTGTGATCCCCGAGATCGCGCTGCAGGTAGGTCTTGGAATTGAGCTTGAGAATGGTGCGCATGTCCGCGGAGGCGATCATCGGCAGCTCGGCCTGGCGCAGCAGGGAATCGTTGACGCTGAGCGCGATCACCAGATTCTTGGTCTTCGCGCCGAGGGCGCGGTGGAGGGACTTGAAGTGTTCGGCCAGCAGTTCCGGCGAGGGAGCCTTCTCGAAGATCGGCGCCTCCTGGATCACGTAGCCCAACAGGTTCACGCCATCCGGCTTGCGCTGGAGATAGACCGCCTTGGTGGACTTGGAGCCCAGGTCAATCGCGACGAACTGGTCGCGCTTCTTGGTCCGGCCGTTAAAAAATGGAAAATCCATATCAACTCGCTGTTCTGTGTTTTTGCAACGGCTCGGTTTAGCAGGATGCACGCCAGCGATGAGAAAAGGCTTCCCACCTTTGGGAAAGCCGGAGGGACGGGCGCAAACAGCGCGGGCGAAGCCGCGAAAGCCCGCGGAATGTGCGTGGGCCAACGCCATTTCACGCCGTGCGTGTGGTCCGGCATTTGTCCCGGAAAGGAACACTGACCCGCCGGCTGTCCAGAGCGGGAGACGGTGGGATGGGCGCGCGCGTGTGAAAAGTCAGCGGCGGCGCGGATCGGTCAGAGCGCGAGAAATTTCGCCCGCACGCCGCGTTCATCGCACGTGACGAGGGCGACGCTGCGCGCCTGGCCGAACCGCGGCCGGCCCGCGTAGCCGGGGTTGCAGAAAAACGTCGGGCCGATTTGTTCCGCGAACGGCTGGTGCGTGTGGCCGAACACGACCACGTCCGGCCGCGCGCGGGCGATGCGCCCGGCCGCCGGCTCGACCAGGCGGTGCGGGTTCACGATGTGGTGGACGAGAAATTTCCTGCCGCCCAGTTCGGCGATTTCGGTTTCCCGAAACTCCGTCAGGCCGCCGTCGTTGTTGCCCAGCACGGCCGTCACCGGCGCGATTTTTTCCAGCTCCCAGATGAGCGACGCCGGCCCGATGTCGCCGCCGTGCAGGATGTGGTCCACGCCCGCGAACAGCTCGAAGACTTTCGGATCAAGCAGCCCGTGCGTGTCGGAAATGAGACCGAGGGTCATGTTTTGCGTGAGGAGTAAGGAGTAATTCGTAAGGGGGAGGAGCGAAGGTCGCGTTTTCGGATTACGGATTACTCGTTACTCATCACCCGTCACGCCTCCTCCGGCCGCGGCTCCGGAACTTCCTCCGACTTTTCCTCCTCCTCGGGCTGCTCGGCCTCCTTCGCTTCGAGCGCGTCGCCCAGTTGCATCGCCGCTGCGAAGAGGCCGGCGAAGAGGCCGCCGCTGCCGAGCGTGTTGCGGAAAAATTCCCACGTGTGCGGCCAGCCCGCCGTGCCGCGCGTCAACGCCTCCCACCAACCGGCGAGCGTCCTGACGTATTCCACGTTGCCGAACGGATTGAAAAACCACGCGAGCGTGTTGGTCACGAGGTAGAAGATCACCGCCGCCAGCAGCCCGCCGCCCACCAGTGCGAGCCAGGCCCGCAGCCGCTCGAAGAAGCCGGCCCCGGGCACGGATTGATTTCGCGCCGCCTCGCGGAACGCGCGGCCGAGCAAAATCATCGCGAGGTAGGCGAGCCAGGGAAACATCATGTAAAACACCTTGGGCACAGCGAAGACGTCCGGCACGGTCTTGCGATACACGAACCAGTTCAGGGCGAGATCAGTCAGCACCATCGTCCCCAGCGGCAGCCACCACGCGAGCCGGCCCGGCAGGAACGCGCCCGCGCAAAACACCAGCGCGTAGGCCGCGCTGAAATTCTCCGGCAGCACGCCCGGAATCCGCGTCAGCGCGAACACCGCCATCACCGCCACCGGCCATGCGAGCTTTTCTTTCACCGGCCGCGATGATACTCCCGCACCGCGCGCTGACAAGCGCGCCACGCCTTTTGGAAAAACTTTTCGACATCCTCCACGAAGACGCCGACCTGCTCGTGGTCAACAAACCGGCCGGCCTGGTCTGCCATCCCACCAAGGGCGATGTTTACTCCAGCCTCATCAGCCGCGCCCGCGTGCAGCTCGGCGAAGGTTCCTCGCCCCGCCTCGTCAACCGCCTCGACCGCGAGACCAGCGGCGTCATCCTCCTCGCGAAAAACGCGGAGGCCGACGCCGCGTTGAAAAAACTCTTCACCCGCCGCGAGGTGGAAAAAGAATACCTCGCGATCGTCCACGGCCACATCGCCGCGGACGAGGGCGTATGCGAGGCCCCGCTGGGCCGGGACGAGCGCGCGGTCGTCTCGATCAAGGACTGCGTGCGACCCGACGGCGCGACGGCGCGCACGGACTTTCGCGTGCTGAGCCGATTTACCCGTGGCGAGGGCGCGTTCACGCTGTTGCGCGTGCATCCGCACACCGGCCGGAAGCACCAGATTCGCCTGCACCTCCAGCACCTTGGCCATCCGATCATTGGCGACAAGCTCTACGGTGGCGACGAAAACCTTTACCTTGATTTCGTCCTGCGCCGGCTCACCGCCGCGCAACGCACCCGCCTCCTCCTGCCTTGCCAGGCGCTACACGCGGCGCGGTTGCGCTTCCCGTGGCGGGGCGAGTCGCGCGCGTTCGAGGCCCCGCCGGAGGGGTGGTTCCAGGATTTCCTCGAAGGCAAACCGCGCAGCGAGGATTGGGCGGAGAAATATCTGTGAACCATCGGCACTGACGCCCTTCGTTGTTCGGAAAAAGAAGATCTGGCCCCCGTGCCAGGGATGTTTCCCTCTCTCCCTCGCCGTTTTCCGTCCCTCGCCGCGATTTCCCGACCGGAAAACCAATTTTCCCTGATGGCAGACGCATTTTCCGGCAGGGAAGTCGCATTTTCCGTCGGGGAAAACCCGAATTCCGGCGCGGAAACCGTTTTTTCAATGCCTCCCATCGCCTTGGGCGGCCCGGAAATCGTGCCCAGCCGGCCTCCCATTGTGCCTCCCGGAAGGGTTCAGGCACCCGGCGCGAGGCCCATTGCGGCGCGCAATCTGCTAACGAGAGCGGCCATGATCAAATCAGTGAACACCGTTTCGAAAGCCACTGTGATGCAAGCCTGTGGATAATAATTTGTTGACTTGCCCATGCTCCACTGCGATAAACCAACCAGATTTAACACCAAGTTTATGTTCCGCAAAACACTTCTCCTCGGGGCCGCCTTGACTGTCGCGGCCGTCGCCACCGTTCAGGCACAAACGCCGGTTTACTCCGTCAACGTGGTGGGCTACCACAAGGTCGTCATCCCGACCGGGTTCTCCATGATCGCCAATCAGGTGACCGGGACGAACAACACCATCGGGTATTTTTTCCCGACACCCACGAACGGAACGCGCTTTTACAAGTTCACAGGAACCTCTTTCAGCGTTTCCGAATACTTTGGTCCCCCAAACAACGTTTGGGACGATGGTGGAGTCGCGACGCTCGGAGTCGGTGAAGGCGGATTTATTTACAATCCCGGAGCCCCGTATACCAACACCTTCGCCGGCGAAGTTTTGGTTGGCAGCATTACGAATACGATTCCGGCCGGATTTTCCATAAAGAGCTGTGTGCTGCCTCAGGGTGGTTCGATAACGGCCGCGTTGCAGTATACCCCAAGCAACGGTGATCGCGTTTATAAATTCAATGGCGTCAGTTACGACATCTCTGAGTATTTCGGCACGCCTTTTAATGTTTGGGACAGCGAACCGGTTCTCAATGTCGGGGAATCGTTCTTTTTCTTCAAGCAGAGCAGCGGGCAGTGGGTCAGAGTTTTCAGCGTAAACTGATTTTTGAAGTAATCCAAAACGTTCAATAGTTATGAAGCTCAAACAATTCATCCTAATTTTCGTGTTTCTGTGGTGCGTAGCTTTCACCGGATTTGCTCAAGGCACCATTACCGCAAAGAACTTTGCCAGCGGTGGCGGCCCCGGCGGCTCTACCACTTTCGTGAATGCTCCGATTACGAACTGGAATGGTGTTCTCGCATTGGGTTCGGGCTTTTTTGCCCAAATTTATGCCGGATCAAATGCAGGTGCCTTGAATCCAGTTGGGATTCCAATTGCATTCTCCGCAGTGATTGGGGGCACGTTTAACGGCGGCAGTTTGGCAATTCCGGGATTCCCAATTGGCTCGACACCGACCATGGTCGTGCGCGCGTGGGATAATCAGGGCGGATCAATAACCAACTATTTTGATGTTACCGGTGAAATCGCCCGTGGTGAGTCTGCCCCTTTCACTGCAGTGGCGTTAGGTGATGCTCTGACGCCTGGAACAATTCCAGTGCTTCAAGGCATGAACGGTTTCATGATGGTGCCCGAGCCGTCCGTCATCACGCTCGCGAGCCTCGGTGGCCTTGGGCTTTTGCTGCGCTTGCGCCGCAAGCAGTAAGCTCCTTGCTCTTTTTCAAGCCGCCCGTCTCGGGCGGCTTTTTTGTTTCCAGAACATTGACGCGCGCCAGCGACGCTGTTAAAGCATCCAGCCGTTCGTTGGCCTGTTCGTCTATCGGCTAGGACACGGCCCTCTCAAGGCTGAAAGATGGGTTCGATTCCCATACGGGCTACCAACAACGGAAGGTTTCAGGTTATCAAGCTGCTGGTTGAAAGTTTCAACTCCTGCGGCTCGGCGGGCCAACCTTCAACTTGAAAACCGGCAATCCATTTTCCGTCATGCACCAGTTCCAGATCATCTTCAATCCCACCAGCGCCGCCGAACTCGCCCGGATGCCCAAGGATCTCCAGTTGCAAATCCTCGGCGACTTCCGCGGCCTGCCCCACGAGGTGGCGCGCGGGGAATTGGAGCATTTCGGCAAGCTGGAGCGCGGCGGCAAGACGCTCTACCGCTTCCGCCTGGGCGACTACCGCGTTTATTTCGAGCGGCACGAGCTGGGCGTCGTGGTCCACCGCATCCTGAGCCGGAACACGCTCAAGGATTTTCTCTTCCGCTCCAGCCTGCCGGCCGGCGAAGACGAAGCGCTGCAAGGCAACGCAAAGTTTTGGGAACTGATCGAGTCGGCGAAGACGGTGGAGACGCGGTGAAAACAGGGTGACGAGTCAGGAGTGATGCGTAACGTCGAGATGGCCCGCCTGCCCCCTACGGATTGCTCCTTACCCGTTAGCCCTCACCCCGGCTCTTCGCCGAGTTCCACATTCCAGTAGGCCAGGTCGAGGAAATGTTTCCAACTGTCGTGCGAGCCGAGCGTGAGGTTGACCTGCACGAACGGCCGCCACTTCGGGCGCTTCGGCTTGCGGACCAGGTGCATCCCGGACTCCAGGGGCGTGCGGTTGGCCTTGCGTGTGTTGCACGGGACGCAGGAGCACACGATGTTTTCCCAGTTCGTCGGCCCACCGCGGTCGCGGGGGACGACGTGGTCGAGGTTGAGATCCTTCCGGTCAAAAATCCGGCCGCAATACTGGCAGGTGTTCTTGTCGCGCTCGAAGATGTTGTGGCGCGTGAACTTGACCTCTTTCTTCGGCAGCCGGTCGAACATCAGCAGCAGGATCACCCGCGGCACGCGGATGCGGAACGACACGGTGTGGATGCTCTCCGGGTGCGGCTCAGCCTGCGAGAGGTCGCGCCACTGCGTGAAGTCAAAGGTGCGGAAGGCCCCCTCGCGGTTGTCGAGCACCACGTGGGCGTGGCCCTCGAATAAGAGCGTCAACGCGCGCCGCGCCGTGCAGACGTTCACCGCCTGCCACAGCCGGTTGAGCACGAGCACCTGCTGGTTTAAAAAACCGTTCATAAGCACCGTTGAGTGGCGCGGAACCTAACAACACCGCCCAAGCCCTGTCAACGACTGGAGCCTGGTCAAGCAGCGTCTGGCCGCGCGACATTGCCGATTGCCAACCGCGCGTTCCGCCGGATACTATCCGAGCCATGAAATTTTTCGTCCGCCTCGCCGCGCTGCTGCTGCTGTCGGCGCTGCCGCTGGTCGCGCAGAATCTCGACGAGCAGTATGTGAAAATCTACACCCTGTTCCAGCAGGGGGATTTTCTCCGGGACGCCAGGCAATCGGAAAACGCCCTGGAGAAATACCGCGAAGCCGAGACCCTCCTCAAACAACTCCAGACCTCCTACCCGACCTGGAACGAGAACGTCGTCAAATACCGCCTCCGCTACCTTGCGGATCGCATCGCCGAGTTGGAGCCCATCGTCGCCGCGATGCCCAAGAAGACCGCGACGCCGACCGACACGGCTCCCGCGACGCCGTCCCTGACCCAGCCCGTCCCGGCCGGCACCAAGGACGCGGACTTGCGTGGTTTGATCGAATCCCTTCAGGCCGAGGTCAAGCGCCTCGAGGGGGGCCGGACCACGCTCGAGGCCAAGCTGCGCGAAGCCCTCTCCGCCCAGCCCGCCGCGATGGATCCGCGCAAGCTCGCCGCCGCCGAGGAACAGATCCGCCTGCTCCAGAAGGAAAATGAAATCCTCAAGGTCACCCTCAGGCAGGAACGCGTGCGCGCCGCGGACACCGTCACTCGCACCGAGCACGAGAAGCTCAAGACCGCCCTGACCGAGGCCAACTCCAAGCTCGCCGAGCAGGCCGAGATCATCAACCGCCTCCGCCTCGAGAAGGACGCGCTCCAGGCCCGCATCCAGAAAATGATCGAGGACTCGAAGGAGAACGTCCTCCGCGCCGAGAACGACAAGCTCAAGCTCCAGATCGCCGAGATGACCGCCAAGGTTGAAAAGGCCGACGAGTTGGGCAAGCAGGTCACCACCGCCAAGTCGGCGCTCGAAGACGCCATCAAACAAATGGACCGCCTCGCCAAGGACAAGAGCGACCTCGAGAACAAGGTCAGGCAGATGTCCGCCACCGTTGCCACCGAGCCGGCCAGCGGCAAAATCAATCTCGCTGCCCCGGTCAATCCCGCCGCCGCGGACGAAACCAAAATCCTCACCGCCCGCGTCAAGTCACTCGAAACCGAACTCGGCGACGCCAAGAAACTCGTCACCCAGGCCGGCGTGACCCTCGAACAACTCCAGGGCGAACGAAACTCGCTCATGGCCAAGGTCAACAACCTCGAGGTCGCCGCGAAGACCACCCCGCCGCCCGCCGTGATTGATCCGAAGAACCCGAACGAACAGCTCGCGCGCGAACGCATCACCAACCAGCTTTCCGTCCTGCGAGCGCGTCTTGAGGTGCTCGAAGCACGCCAGATTCCCTACTCGGCCGACGAGCTCGCGTTGTTCAAGCAGCCGGAGACGATCAAGCCCAACAACGAAACCAACGCCGTCAAAAAATCCGCCCGCGTCCTGCCCGGCGGCGCCGCGCCGCTCGCCGCGATGGCCGAGAAGGCGTTCAACGAGCGCAAGCTCGACGAGGCCGAGGGGCTCTACAAGCAGATCCTCAAGCTCGACGAGAAGAACGTTTACACCCTCGCCAACCTCGCCGCCATTCAGTCCGAGCTCGGCCACCTCGACGACGCCGAGGCCAGCCTCGCCCGCGGGCTCGCCGAGGTGCCGCAGGATTCCTACAGCCTCACGCTCATGGGCATCGTGAAATTCCGAAAGGGTAAATTTGACGACGCGCTCGATGTCCTCAGCAAGGCCGCGCAAGTGGATCCCAACAACGCCGAGATCCAGAACTACCTCGGCATCACGCTCAGCCAAAAGGGACTGCGCAGCCCCGCCGAGACCGCGCTCCGCAAGGCCGTCCAGCTCGCGCCCGGCTACGGCAGCGCGCACCACAATCTCGCCGTCACCTACGCGATGGCCTCGCCGCCATCCTACGAACTGGCCCGCTGGCATTATCAGAAGGCCCTCGACAACGGCCATCCGAAGAACGCCGAGCTGGAGAAAATTCTCAGCAGGTCACAGCAAGCCCAGCAGGTCACGCCGCCGGCGCCGACTCCGGCGCCCGCACCGGCGCCCGCGAAACCGAACTGAACCTCCGGCCCGGCCAGGGGCGGAGGAGAAATGGAGCCGGGGAGAAATGCCGGGCGCGCGCAAAAAAATTCTCCGCCGCCATGCTTCGTCAACACCTCACCGAAATCACCCTCGCCACTCGCGGCCGCGGCTTCACCGACTTCACCGCGCAGGTCGCGGAGATCATCACTCGCGGCGGTTTTCAAACCGGCATCGTCACGCTCCTGCTCCGCCACACTTCCGCCTCCCTGCTCATCCAGGAAAATGCCGATCCTGAAGTGCGCCGCGACCTCGAACGTTTCTTCGCCCGCCTCGCGCCCGACGGCGACGCGCTCTTCCGCCACACGAGCGAAGGCGACGACGACATGCCCGCGCACATCCGCACCGCGCTAACCACCGTGAACCTCACCATCCCCTTCGCGCGCGGCGAACTCGCGCTCGGCACGTGGCAGGGCATTTACCTTTGGGAGCATCGCTTGGAGCCGCATCGGCGCGTGGTGGCGGTGCATCTGCTGGGTGAGTGAGCCGAAAAGTATTCAGTGTTCAGTATTCAGTGTTCGGTCCCGTCTCGGCGGAACGAACGCGGTCGGCGAGACTGAATACTGAACACTGAATACTTCGGTCAAGTCGCCGGCACCACGCGCTGCGCCAGCTTCGCGGAAAAAAACAGCGCGACGAACACCACCACCAGCTCCGTCCCGTTCCAGCCTTGCGAGCTGATGTCCGGCGAGTTCCAGCCCACGGCCAGCAGGTCCACCAGCGGAATGCCCGCGAGCAGCCCGCCCATCGTGCGCCCGAGATTCGGCGGCTCCTCAATGAGTGAATGCCGCAGGCTCCACAAAATCCACGCCGACACGCCGAGGCACATCCCGAGCGCAGCCTGGCGATGCTCGAAGTCGTTGACGATGAGCGCGAGCACGAGCGGCGCGGCCAGCAGGAGCAGCGGCCAGTATGGCAACGCGCCCGGCGCCGATTCGCGCCGCGCGAGACAGCTCAGGCCGACGACGTAGGCGCCGAGCACCGTCGCGCTCCAGAGGCCGAGCCCGGTGACGCCGACCGACCCGCTCGCGCAAGCCATGAGCACGAGGAAAAACCGGCACGCCGCCATCAGCACCGGCGCGAAGCTCACGTGCTTGTGAACGGCGTCATAGACCAGCACGGTCATCACCAGCAGCGCGGCGAGGAGCGCGTTGTCCCAGTCCGGCAGCGCGAGCAGCACGCCGCCGGCGAAGAGCCAGCCCAGTCCGCACGCCCACACCGTCACCTCGCTGACCGCGCCGGACGGCACGGGCCGCTCGCGGCGGAACTTGCGGTCGAAGTCCGCGTCGAAGGCATCGTTCAGATACATCCCGCCGACATAGACGAGCGTCGCGCCCGCGCAGAGCTTGAACAGCCCGGCCCACGCGCCGCCGCCGCCCAGCAGCCAGCCCGCGAGGCAGTTCGACCACACGGTGGGCAGGTTGGAGACGCGCCCCAGCACGAGGAGCGCGCGCAGTTTTGACATGGGTTGTGAGGCATCGGCCACTTGCGAGGCGGATGAAACACGGAAGGGCCCGCGAAGGAAACCTGAAACCTGCCGGACCGTGGTGCCCGGTTCGCAACGGATCAGCGGTGGGCTCGTATGAAGTTCTGACTGCGGACCGGTGAGAAACTGCAGCCTATCGAGGAGTTAGGTGGCGTGGTCACGTCGGTCTCGCTTCAGGAGCAAAAATAGCAGTGAACCGCCGGCCATCGCAGTGCCAATGCCTCCAACTGCCAAGTAGCCAAGTTTGCGCGCCGCTGAATCAATCGGGAATCTCTCCTTGAATGTCGGTGCCTCGAATCGCTCACCCACGGACACCGGAGGAGGTGTAGTTGGCTCAACCTCAACGAACTCACGCCATCCCCACACAATCATCGCCAAGCCGGCTACGAGGACAACAACAGCAACGAGTTTTTTAATGAAACGCCGCATAGCGCCTAACAGGCGATATGCCGCAAAGTTTGCAGCCCATCGAGTTTTATGGGGGCACAGTAGGCCCTACGTTTCGGCCCGTCCAGCTCGGGCATTTCGCGCTTCACGCACGGGCGATTCCCCGCTCGGCGAAGCGGGCCAGCGTCCACTCGTATTCGCTCACAAGCTGGTCCACCACGCTGCGGTTCTTCATTTCCGCCGGCATCACCTCCCACGTGTAGGTCTCCATCTCGAAGTGCGAGCACAGGCGCGGGTTCGCTTTCACCTCATCGAGCACGCCGAGCAGGTGGTCGGCGGTGTTTTGGAACAGCGCCGTGGGCCGCGCGTGCAGCGGGATGTGAAAGTGGATGCGCCACTCGACCGCGAGCTGCGGGAACTCCGTGAGCGAAGTGACCAGCGCCTCGTCGAGATCGCCGTAGCGGATGAGTTCGCCGTCGGGCCGGCGCTCGATGGTCTGGTGGAAATAAACCTCGTCCACAAACGGCCGCAACGCCGCGCGCACCTCGGCGGTCGGGTGAACCTTGAGCGCGTTGCTCAGGTGAATCTTGCTGACCTTGATTCCCGCGCGCCGCAGCCGGCTAATGGACTCCGACGGCGATTCGTATTCCACGCCGAGATGGCAGCAGTCGTAATTCACGCCGAGATGCTCGTTGAGCCGCAGGTCGCCCGGCCGGTCAGCACGGAGCTGGTCGAAGAACGCGACCGTCTCCGGCGTGGTCTCCAAGGTGCAGAGCGGCTCCGGCTCCAGGCCGAGGTGCAAATTTTTCCCGCTGCTCCGGCTCACGCGCTCGATGTGCTCGACGCAGCGCCAGAGGTTCGCGCGCGCCTCGCGCAGCGCCCGGGCGTCGAGCTGGAAGCCCTTGAACGACACCGGCACCGTGCTCACGCTGCCCTCCACGCCCGCGGGCACGAGTTGCGCGAGCAGGTCGAAGAGGAGGTTCGTGTAGTCGAGCCGCTCGCGCGTGGTCCAGTCGGGCTGATAGACCCGCTCCTTCACGCGCGCGCCGTGGAAGTTGCCGTGAGGAAATCCGTTGATCGTGAAGACGTAGCAATTCTCGCGGTCCAGCCACGCGCGGAAATTTTTCAGCGCAGCCGGGTCGCTCAACTCGCGCGCCGCGTCCGCGCCCAGCCGCAGGCCGATGGCGTAGGGCTTGCCCTTCGAGACGTGGTCGCGCACGGCGAGCGTGTAGCGCTGGAGCGTCTCGAACGTCTCCGCCCAGCTCCCGCCGCGATGAATGTTCGTGCAATAGGCGAGGTGGATGCCGTGCGAAAGTTTCATCGGCGGAAAAGCTCCGAGTTCAAGGCGCAAAGCTCAAGGGAAAAGCCCGCGGAGCGCGGACGGTCCCCGTCCGCAGCGGCTTCGCAAATCAGGACGGGTTCGGTGAATCCCAGCGCGCGCGGGCTTCCGCGGCCGCTGCGGGCCGGGACGGCCCGCGCTCCGTGAGGTTCACCGCCGCTCGCACCCTTGGCCCGCAGACCCATTTTGAGCTTTGAGCTTTGAACTTCGGGCTTCCATGCTCGCCCGACATGGCCGTCGAACCGAAAGACAAACTCCTCTCCAACCTCCGCGCCGCGCTGGCGGACGGCTCGTTCGTGAAGCTCACGCTCAGCGGCTATCGCGGACGGGACCGGTCGTTGAAGAATGTTTTCATCCGGCCCGTGGAGTTGCGCGGCGCGGCGCAGCTCCAGTTCACCTACCGCCATGCGACGAACGACATCGCGAAAAATTTTTCGCACGACGACGCGCTCCTGCTGTTGGATGAACTCATCGGCGCGGATTTTCGGACCGCCGACCTGTTCACCACCGCGCGCGCGATGCAGCTCGAGTTCCGCGAGGGCAAGGCCGCGCGGCTCATCGAGGGCAAGGCGCAGCACCGAGAGGCGCCCGTGAAGGCGCACGATCAGCCGAAGCAGCGCGCCGTCTCCGTGGCCACCGCGCCGTGGCTCCACGCGCTCGGCGTCACCGCGCCGGACGGAAAGGTCGCGAAGGGCATGGAGGCAAAGTTCCGGCAGATCAACCGCTTCGTGGAGCTGCTCTCGCATCTGTTCACGGATGCGCGCCTCGCCGCGAACCGCCCGTTGACGCTCGTGGACATGGGCAGCGGCAAGGGCTACCTGACCTTCGCGGCGTTTGACTGGCTGCACCGCAGCGGTTGGCCGGCGGCGAGTTCGCGCGGCATCGAGGCGCGG
>JACQFS010000244.1 GCA_016199935.1 Verrucomicrobiota bacterium | reverse complement strand
GTCATCGGTCGTCACGTTGCCGAACCGGTGCCGCTCCAGATACGTCGTGATGCAGCGGCGGTAGAGATCCTCGCCGAGCTGGCTGCGGAGCATGTGCAGCACCCACGAGCCTTTTGGATACGCGAGGTAGTTGAACATTTCCTGCGGGTCGCCGTATTTGCGCCAGACGATGCCGCGCGTGTCGTTGGTCTGGCTGGTGACGCTCCGCAAATCGGCGAGCAGGCCGTAAAGTTTGCGGTCGCGGCCGTGCGCGTGCTCGGCGTAGAGGTGCGCGTAGAAGGTCGCGAAGCCCTCGTTGAGCCAGATGTGCGACCAGTCCTTGCACGTGACGAGGTCGCCGAACCACTGGTGCGCCAGCTCGTGCGCGACCAGTCCCTCGCTCGTGCCGAACTGTTCCATGTTCGTCCGGTGCAGCGTGCGGTCGGTGAGAATCGTCATCGTGGTATTCTCCATGCCACCCATGAGAAAATCATGCACGACCACCTGTTTGTATTCCGCCCACGGATACGCGACGCCCGTCTCGCGCTCGTAGAACGCCATCATGTCGCGCGTGCCGCGGAGGGAATTGCCCGCCTCCGCGAGGTCCGACGGCGGCGTGTAAAACTCCAGCGCCACCGCGCCGTGCTTGTCCTCCACCTTTTCAAAATGCCCCGCGCAAAGCGCCATGAGGTAGCTCACGTGCGGTTTCTCCTGCGCCCAGCGCACGGCGATGAGACCGGTCTTCGCGTCCTTCGTCTCGGAAACTTTACGGCCGTTCGACAGCACCGTCATGCCTTCGGGCACGCTGCAGGTGATCTCGCTCGTGAACTTCGCGTTCGGATAATCGTAACAGGGGAACCAATGCCGCGCCTCGTCCGCCTCGCCTTGCGACCAGAGATGCGCGTCGCTCTCGCGATAGCCCTCGCGCGGCGTGCGGAAATACAAACCCTTCCGCGGCTGCGCCGAGTAGAGCACCGTGACCTTCGTCTCCGCGCCCACCGGCACCGGCTTCGCGAACGTGATGATGACTTCCCTGTCCGTCACCTGATGCGACGCCACTCGTGCGGAACCGGTCACCTCGCTCACCGTGAGGTCCATGCCGTTGAGCCGGAGTTCATCGAGCGGCTTGGCGATCGGCTTGAACGTGAGCGTCATCGCACCGGCCACGGTGCTGCGTTGAAAATCAGGGATCACCTCGAGCTTGAGATGGAGAATCTCCACGCGTCGGTCGGGCGCGTATTTGCGGTAGTCGGGTGAATCCGGCACGGCCGGTGCGAGCGCGCGAACGCAAAGCTGGCCGGCGAACTTTTCATCCAGCGAATCTGCCCGCGCGGCGAAACCCAGGACGAACACGAGGGCCAGGAAATGTTTCATGCGCGCGATGTTGCCGATGGACGGGCGAAAATCAAACCGCGAAGCGCGGCAAAGTTGCCGGCGGATCACGTGGCCGGACCGCGAGCCGTCCCGGCTCGCAGCGGCTTCGCTCGCAAGTCGGGGTTCGGAAAACTCCAACGCTGTGAAACGTCGTGCGCGCTGCGGGCCGGGACGGCCCGCGCTCCGTGCGCCCCGCGTGATTTGTCCCGAGCCTTTGATGTTGAAGGTTGGGCGCGAGTGCGGGAAAAGTTCCCCCGCTATGGGCGCACAATGGAAACAAGCCGGGCGCGAAGCCAACGCGCAGAAGAAGGGCCAGATGGTCGTCAAGCTGGTCCGCGAGATCATGGTCGCCGCCAGACTCGGCGGCCCCGATCCCGACCTCAACGCCCGCCTCGCCGCCGCCGTCGAGAAGGCGAAGAAGGCCAGCGTCTATCGCGACACCATCGAGCGCGCGATCAAGAAGGGTGCCGGCATCGGCGATGACTCGGTCGTGTTTGAACTCGTGACCTACGAAGGTTTCGCGCCGCACAAGGTGCCCGTCGTGGTCGAGTGCCTCACCGACAACCGCAACCGCACCGCGCCGGAAATCCGCCGGCTCTTCCTCACCGGCTCGCTCGGCCAGCCCGGCAGCGTCGCTTTTTTCTTCAACCACTGCGGCATCGTCGAGGCCACGCACACGGACGCAAATCGCGACGCCGAGGGCGACGCCATCGAGGCCGGCGCGGAGGAAATCGAAACGCTCGAAGCCGAGGAGACGCCCGCCGGCACCAAGGGCGCGCGCTTCATAACCGGGCTGAAGGAGCTCGACCACGTGTCGAAGGCGTTGAAGGCGGCGGGCTGGAACATCCTCGCGTCCGAGATCCGTTACGTGGCGAAAAATTTCACCGAGGTCGCCGAGGCGCATCGCAAGGAGGTCACCGACTTCCTGCACACGCTCGACGACCACGAGGACGTGCATCACGTCTATGCGGCGTTCAAGTAGGAGCGCGTAAGTGTTCGGCGTGTCCGCGGCGCGGTGAGGACACCGCGCCCTACCGCGCCGCAAAATCCTCCCGACACAGCAGCCGCCATTCGCCGGGTTTCAAATCGTTCACGCTGAAATCCCCGAAGCGGCTCCGATGCAGCCGCGTAACGGTGCAGCCCTGGCTCGCGAACATCCGTTTCACCTGGTGATACTTCCCCTCGACGAGCGTCAGCCGCGCCTCGCGCGCGCCGAGGATTTCCAGCTTCGCCGGCAGGCACGGTTTGATCTCGTCCTCGAGTTGCAAGGTGCCGGAGGCAAAAAGATCCACGAGTGACGGCGCAAGATCGGCGTCCACGGTGAGGTCGTAAACTTTCTCCACCTTGTGCTTCGGCGAAGTCAGCCGCTGCACCAATTCGCCATCGTCGGTCACAAGCAACACGCCCGTCGTGTCCTTGTCGAGCCGGCCGACGGTGGTGACGGGCGGGTTGCGTTTGATCCAACGCGGCGGGAGCAAATCGTAAACGCTCGGCCCCTCGCGCGCATCGTGCGAGCAGACGCAGCCGGCGGGCTTGTGCAGCAGCGCGAGGACGCCGTCGGGGCACTCGATCGGTTCGCCGTCCACGCGCACCGCGCTCACCGGCACCTTCGCGTCGGCCGACTTGGCGGTTTCGCCATTGACCGTCACGTGGCCCTGATAAACCCATTGGCACGCCTGGCTGCGGCTGCAATAACCGTAGTTGGCGAGAATCTGGTCGAGCCGGCGCGGCTGGTCGGAGGCGTTCACTGAAGTCACGCGCGCCCGGAAGATTTTTTCACGGCGTCAATGATCGCGCGGTCGTTCTCGCCGAGGTCGCGGACGAGGGTGAGGAACTGCGGCAGGGTCATGTTTATTTCCTGCATGAAATGCCGGTCGCCGCCGCAGCCATACATCAGGTCGGCGGGCATCTCGCCGCGCAACTTCGCGCGCGCCTTGGCGATGATGCGCGGGAGCCAAGGGATGCCGTCAGCCTCGGCGCGTTTCGCGGGCAGCGCATCCATCGCGATCTCGCGCGGTGCCGGCTGGCCGTGCAGGACGTTGAGAAAATAATCGCGGCGGATCGCGGACACTTCGAGCGTCGTCGCAAAATCCGGCTCGCCGTAGCGCAACGAGTCGTCCACGAAATCAAACAGCTCCTGCGCCGTGCAGCCGAGGGTCGCGAGATACGCCACGTCATCCGCACCGAACATCGTGGCGGGTGATTTCCGACCGGCATGCCACGCGGCCACGCCGCGGTCGTAAACTTCGCGGAATTTTTTCTGCCATGGGTCACTCATGCGCCGGAAGTTTAGCGGCGATGCGCGCGGATGCAACTTTCCGGCGTTCGTGTTATCCTCGCGGCCATGAAAGCCCGCGTGTCGCCCGCCCTGCTGCTGCTTTGCGCCGGCACCGCGATCGCGCAACCGGCGTCGCCCGACCCGGTGGACCTGCTGATGCAGTCCGCGCAGGTGTGGGCGCGCGAGAACCTCGACGACCGCGCGCTCGCGGCGCTGCGCGACGTGGATCAGGACCGCGCGCGCGAACTGTTCGGCACGCTGCAAAACCGTTTCGAGGGCACCTACCTCTACGACCTCGCGACCTCGAAGCAGACGGCGAAGTCACTCGTGCCGCTCCTTCAGCAGTTCGACTCCACGCAGCCCTACGCCACATGGCTCAACACGCGCCTGGACTACCTCGACGCCGCCGAGCAACTCCGCCACTCGATGCAGCCCGGACCGCCCAAGCGCGGCGCGCCCGCGCAACTCCCGCCGCCCTCGCACGAACTCCAGCGCTCCGTGTGGGACAAGCAACTGGAAAAACGCCCGGTGCCGACGCGGGCGAAGACTTACGTGCCGAAGCTGAAGCCGATCTTCGCCGCCGAAAAAATTCCGCCGCAGCTCGTGTGGCTCGCCGAGGTCGAGTCGTCGTTCAACCCCGACGCGAAAAGCCCGGCGGGCGCGGCCGGAATGTTCCAGTTGATGAAGCCGACGGCGAAAGCGCTCGGCCTCTCCACGTGGTTCCCCGACGAGCGGCTCAACGCGGAGAAGAGTGCGCACGCCGCCGCGAAATATCTTCGCCACCTCCACGACCGCTTCGGCGACTGGCGGCTCGCGCTCGCCGCCTACAACGCCGGCGAAGGGCGCGTGAGCGAGCTGTTGCAGAAGCAGAAGGTGAAGTCCTACGAGGCCATCGCGAGCCGGCTGCCGGCGGAGACGCAGATGTATGTGCCGAAGGTCGAGGCGACATTGCGCAAGCGCGAGGGCGTGGCGTTGGCGGAACTGAAGATGCCGAAGGGGTGAGTTTTGAGCTTCGTCGCAGTTGGCAAGCGAGCCGCCACCCGTTAGCGTCGCGCAATGCATTCCGGAAAACTCATCGCACCGCTCGCGTTCTTGTGGCTCGTTTTCACGTTCACTTCCGTCGCGCAACCGCCCGCCGAACGGCTCATCGCCACGGCGAAGGCAGGCGACTCGACGCGCTGGTTCGACATCCGCCAACTCGGCGTCGAGGGCCAGGGCTGGGATGACACGAAGGCGCCCTACGACCGTCTGCCCGCGAAGGCCGAGGCGAAAGTCCGCGGCGCCGTCTGGGGCCTGAGCCGCAATTCCGCCGGCATGCACGTGCGGTTCACCACCGACGCCACCACGATTCAGGCGCGCTGGGCCGTCACCTCCTCCAACCTCGCCATGCCGCACATGGCCGCGACCGGCGTCAGCGGACTCGACCTTTATGTAAAAACGGAAAAGGGCCAGTGGCACTGGCTCGCCGTCGCCAAGCCCGTGAAGCAGACCAACTCCGTGCAACTCGTCACCGGCCTGCCGCCGGGCACGCGCGAGTTTCTGCTCTACCTCCCGCTCTACAACGGCACGCACTCCGTCGAGGTCGGCATCCCCGAGGGCACCACGCTCGCGAAGGCCGGCCCGTGGGGTCCGGGCAAGCGCAAGCCGATCCTGTTTTACGGCACCTCCATCCTGCATGGCGCGTGCGCGTCGCGGCCCGGCATGGTCCACAGCGCGATCCTCGGCCGGCGTTTCAATTTCCCGACGATCAATTTCGGCTTCTCCGGCAACGGCAAGATGGAGCCGGAACTCGCCGAACTGTTCGCCGAACTCGACCCGAGCGTTTACGTCCTCGACTGCCTGCCGAACATGGACGCGAAGGAAGTCACCGAGCGCGTCGAGCCGTTCGTGAAAAAACTCCGCGCGGCGCATCCGCAGACGCCCATCGTGCTCGTCGAGGACCGCACCTACGCCGATTCGTTTCTCCTCAAGACCAAACGCGAGCGCAACGACACCAGCCGCGTCGCGCTTAAGGCCGCCTACGCGCGCCTCAAGAAGACCGGCGTGAAAAATCTTTCCTACATTGAGGGCGAAAATCTTCTGGGCGACGACGGGGACGGCACCGTGGACAGCTCGCACCCGAACGACCTCGGCTTCATGCGCCAGGCGGATGCGTTTGCGAAAGTGCTCGGGCCGCTGCTGAAGAAGGCGCGGTAAAAATTACCGCAAACGGTAGCAGCCGACGTAAGGAGGCTCTGACTTTTTCGGCCGGAAAATTTGGTCAGAGCCTCCTTACGTCGGCTGCTACCCCTTTCATTCCGCCCGCACGCGGTAGAAGCGCGCGACGTTGGGCGTCACGTCCACGATGCTCGTCAGACTGGTGTCGGCCGTCACCGTTTCCAGCGGGAGCCAGACCGACGGCTGGAGCGAATCGGTGAACTCGACCGTGTAGGTGCGGCCCGGCACCGTCGCGAAGGAAACACTGCGCACGTCCTCCTCGCCGACCGACACCGTGACGGGCAGCGGCGACAACGCCGACAACGCGACGGTGATGAGTGCGGCGGCGGAATCGGTGAAGTCACCAAGGTTGTCCGTCGCGCGCGCGACGAGCACGTAGCTGCCGGCCGCCGCATCGGTCCAGGCAAAACTGAACGGAGCGTTCGAGGCCACCGCGAGCGGGACGCCGTCGGCAAAAAATTCCACCTGCCGGATGCCGTTGCTGCTGTCGGCCGACGCGCTCAAGGCCAGCGCGGTGGGCAGCACGAACGTCACGCCATTCGCGGGCGAGTCGAGCGAGACGGTCGGCGGCACATTCACGATTTCCGAATCGTCAATCTGCAGCAGATAGCTCACGAACTGCGCCAACTCCGTCGCGCCGAGCGAGTCGGTGAGCGCGCCGTGCGTATTGGTCGGGTTGCTAAACACGTCGGCCAGTGTGGGCGCGGAGCCGTTGTGCAGATATGGTGCGGTTTCCCAAACGCCCTTGAGCGTGGGCGTGTCAATGCCGGTGAGCAATTGGCCGAGCCGCTGGCCCGAGCCGGGCTGGAGCGTGCCGACGTCGTGCAGCACGCCCGCGCTGCTGTCGGTGAAATTATTTCCCGAGTGGCAGCTCGCGCAGTTGAGCGTGGCGAAGATCACCTTGCCCGCCTCGCCGTCGGCGGTGAGCGAGCCATTCGTGCCGCGGAACGGACTCGCGTTCACGTTCGTGAGCGAGGCGACGTAGGCCGCGAGCGCGTCGAGTTCCGGACTGAAGCCGGCCTTGCGCCCGCCGAGCGGCGTGTTGCGCCCGCCGGAATTGAAGAGCGCGTCGCTCATGAAGCCCGACCCGGCGAACGGCCCGCGCATGTCGTGCTCGAAATCCTGGATCTCGTCGAAGTTCCCCGACCAGTGGACGCGCCCCTGCCCCATGCCCGCGCGGCCGAGCAGCGTGATGGTGTTGCGCAGGCCCTCGCCGCGATCAGTGAAGTCCCACACGCGCCCGTCGTGCCCGCCGTCGAGATGGCAGACCGCGCAACTGATGTAGTTGTCGCGGTTCATGCGCGAGTCCTTCGCGTTGTAGAAAATCTGCTTGCCGAGAAACACCTGCGGCGCGAGCGGCTCGTTGGTCGAAACGGCCACCGTCGCGAGCAGCGCGGCGAGGTTGTTCGTCGAGGCCACGATGCCGCCGATGTCGTGGACGCTCACGGTGCGGCTCATGAAATTTTGCACGAACAGCCGCCGCCCGTCCGCGCTGAGCACGAGGCCTTGCGGCGAGCGGCCGATGTTCTCCAGCGCCGTCACGCGCGCGCCGTTGTAGGCGTCGAACACATCCACCGAATTGCCGCCCTGCACGGCCACGAAGGCGTAATCGCCGAGCAGACTGAACCGCGCGGCGAAGGCGAGGTCGCGGTCGTTCAGGTCCACGCGCGCGGTGATCACCTCGGCATTCGTGCCCAGATCAATCTGCGAGACAATCGTGCGCACCGTGCTCTCGAACGTCAGCGGCCGCCCGTCGCGAAAAGTCCCCCGCTGAATGTTGTCCTTCTTCGACGGCACCCACGCGCGCTGGCCGTCAGGCGAGATGGTGATCGAGCTGAGATAATTCGGCAGCCCGCGGCCGGCGTCCTCGCGGTCCGGCGTCGTGTCAATCGCCAGCCCGAACGTCCGCGCCACGGTGAACGTCGCCGCACTGACCTCGACCACTTCGCCCTGCGCGTCGGGAGAAATGAAACGCGTCACGAGAATCCGTTGCGAGTCGCCGCTGATCGCGATCCCGCGCGGCGTGGGACCAACGTCGAGATTGCCGCTGATCGCGCGCGTGACGGAGTCGAGCCGGAGCAATCGTCCCGTGCCCTGCAAGGTCACGTAGGCGGCCGTGCCATCGGGCGCGAACGCGATGCCGTAAGGCCGCGAGCCGCGCGGGAGGACGATGGCGGGTTGCGCGGGATCGCCGGTGTTGCGGTCGAGCACGCTGATCGTGGCGTCGCGCTGGTTGACGACCCACACCGTGCCGTCGGGCGCCGGCGCGAGCGTGCGCGGATTTTTTCCGGCGGGCTTCTCGAAGAGCCGCGTGAAGTTGGTCGCGTGAATCGCGGTCACGGTGTCGTGATCGGGATTCACGCACCACACGCGGCCGGCGGGCGCGTCGAGAATGATCGTGCCGGACGCCGTCGGCTGCACGAGCGTGAGCGGCCGGTGGATGGTCTGCACGAACTGCGCGCCCGCCTGGCTCGTGCCGTTGTTCGCAATCACGCTCACCGGGTAGTGGCCGGGCTGCGCGTAGCTGTGCGTCACCGTGTTGCTCGTCGTGAACGCCGTGGCCGGCGTGCCGTCGCCGAAGTTCCACGAAAACTGAATCGGCGCCCCGCCAGTCGCGGAGGCATTGAACGTCACGCTCTGACCCACCGGCGCGGGCGGCGCGGCCGACGCGGCGCAGTGGACCGCCGATGTGCTGAACGCCGTGCTGAAGCGGCTCGTGAAGGAAAGGCTGTTGAGGTTGCCGACGTAATCTTTGATGCCGCCCGCCGGCACGACGACTTCGTAAGTCGCGTCCGACAGCAGCGGCGTGTCGGGCCAAAAATTCACGATGCCCGTCTGCAAACTGTAGCGTCCGGGCAGCGCGCTGCCGCCGGCGGGACGCACGATGCAGGTGTTCGTGTTGATCGTGCGCAGGTCGAGCATGTCGGTGAACGTGAGGCCGACGCGTGTTGTCAGTGCTTGGTTCGTCGCGCCGTCTTTCGGAACGACCATGTTGACGGCGGGGCCGTTCGTGTCCGGCCCGGTCTGATGCACGATGAGCGCGCTGCCGCTGTGGTCGTTGCCCATGAAAATCAAATTGCCCAGCGGCGTGGCGAAGTCCCAGTCGGGGCCGTTGAAGCCCGAGGGCGAGACCGTTCCCAACACCGTGAACGGCAGGCTGCTGATGCGCAGTTTCACGTAGGCCGACGACGAGCCGTAGTGAAAGATGCCGTCCTGAAAAGTTCCGTAGCCGCCCTTGTCCGCGACGTCGGGGCCGATGCCGACGAGCGTGATGTTCGACGGATTGCTGATGTCCCAGATGCGCGCGGGATCGTTCGCGCCGAGGATGCGATTGCCATTCACCATCATGCTGTAGCCGACGGGCTGGGCGAGCGTTTGCAGCAAAACAGGATTCGCCGGGTCGCTGATGTCGAACGTGGTGATGCCGTCCACGTCGCTGCCCGCGCAGACGAGCAAATTGCCGACGGCGAAAATGGTGTTGATGCGGAAGCCGCCGGTCTGGCTGTTCGGAATCGGGTTCGGTTTGCCGACGCCGCGGTTCACGAGCACCGGCTGCGCGGGATTGCTCGCGTCCACGATGTAAATTCCACCGCTCGTGCCGGCGACGTAAACGTAGCGCCCGCCCTGCCAGAAAACCCACCACGGCGTGGGCGCGTAATCACCGCCGGTCAGTCCCGGCAGCACGAGCGAACCGACCTTCAACGGCGCGATGTTCGGCGGGTCCACGCGGCTCCAGTCCCAGAACAGCAGGCCCGAGCCGCCGTTTTTGTTCGCGGGCATGCAGACGTAATTGCTGAAGAAGGAAAACGCGTGCGCCTCGCGAATGTCGCCGGCGTAGTTCGAGCTGCCGGAGTTCGAGTAGAGCGCGTTGGTGAACGTGCTGAACGTGAGCACCGGCACGCGCGGGTTGGCGACGTTGTAAAAGGAAAAACCGCCGCTGCCATTTCCGCCGCCGTTGTCATCGGAGCAGATGATCACGAGGTAGCCCTTGTGCATCGCCACGAAACCCTGGCCGCGCGGCGAGCCGTTCGTGGAAGTGAAACGCGCGATGGTCGAGAAAAGTTCGTTGCTCGCGTAGGTCAGGTTACCGATGCCGGGCCCATCGGCGCGCACGCGCGTCGGGCCGGCCGCGAGTGCCGCCACGACGAGCGCGCACCGGATCAAGGCGATCATGGCGCGGCGCGTGGCGATGCGAATGGCGGACGGGCGTGACATCAGTCGGGTCGGACTTGGGTTCGACGGGTTCTCGGTTCTAAGCACGGATAGTCTCACACCCACGCCGACGTTCCAGCAGAATCAGGACGCACTCGGCCCTAACGCCTGAACTCGTAGCAATCGAGGTAACGAGACTCACTTTGAACAAACGACTGCAGGCGTCTTCGGATTGCCGAGCAGATGGAGTCTCGTTACCTCGACTGCTACGGCTTCGGGATCAACCGCGCCAGATTCTTCGCCGCGGCCTCGACCCACTCGCGCTCGGGCAGCGCGTAGGGGCGGAAGAGTTCGAGGTAGCCCTCGTGCTCGTTGTGGAGCAGCGCGCGGTGGAGACCGAGCGTGCCGGCCTTCGGGCTGTCAATCAGGCTCGCCGAATCGTTTGCGCTCATCTGGAAGAGCACGCGCATTTCAAAGTCCGTCAGCGCCTTCCGGTTCAGGAAGCGGCTCACGTTGTTGTAAGTGTCGCACGTCACGATGACGTGGATGCCCGCCGCGCCGCCGTCGGCGATGAGGCTGCCCAACTGCGCCGCCGGACTCGGCTTGGCGTCGCCGCCGCCGAAGCTGAAGTCGTCCTCCGCCCGGAATTTTTTGAACTTCTGGATGCCGTGGATGAAAAGATAAATCTCCGGCGCGTCCGCCGCGTGCTCGTCCTCGGCGCGGCGCTTCAACTCCTCCGCGAGGCCGTTGATGACTCCCTCCAGTTCGTTGTTCTTCGCGAGCGTGAGGTCGTGCGGGATGCCGCGCGCGACGCGTTCGAGAAATTCGCGCGGCGGCGAATCGGGCGCGCCCGCGTCGAACACCACGAAGCGCGCCGTGCCGCGCGGATGCTGCGCCGCGAGCGCCACGAGGCCGGTGGAAAGAATTGCGAGGATCGCGTCGTCGCGCTGACCGACGAGGAGGAGATTGTTCCCGCTCTGCCGACGGAACACGGCCTCGGTCGGGCCTTTGATGGAGTTGGGCGCGCCGAGCCAGAGCCGTGTCGTGGGCGTGCGCTTCACCGAGGCGGCTTCGAGCAAGCCGTGCAGCACCGCGTTCTCGCGCACGTCCGCCGGCGCGTCGCCCTCGAACACAATTGGCCCCGGATACGACTTGCCGCTGCGCTCCGCGTGCGCGCGGACCTTCGCGAGATTCGCGTCGCGCACGTCGTCCGGCAGCCACACGACCTGGAACGGGCTGTTGCCTTCCTTCGCGCCGGCCATGTCGTTGTAGATGCCCTCGCCCGGACGCGAGAGCAGGCGCGGCGCGGGATTGCTGTCGTCCATGATGAGGTAGGCGTCGGCCTCGTTGCACTGAAGCGCGATACGCACGACCATCTGACCCAGCGTGGTGCGCGCGACCGTGTAGGCACCGCCGAGCGTCTGCGAACCGAGCACCACGTGGATGCCGAACGCGCGGCCCTGCCGCACGATGCGGTCGAGCAACACCGACGCCGTCTGCGCGATCGTGTCCTCTTCGGTGAAAAATTCCTGGAACTCGTCAATCAGCAGCAGCGTTCGCGGCATCGGCTCGGTTCCGCCCACGCGCTTGTAACCGGCCACGTCCTGCACGCCGAGTTTGCGGAACATTTCACCGCGCCGTTTCAGCTCCTCGTCGAGCCGTTGCAAAACGCTCAGGCCGAAATCGCGGTCGCTCTCGATGGCGACGACGCGCGCGTGCGGCAGGCGGTTCGTGGCGTAGCACTTGAACTCGACGCCCTTTTTGAAATCAATCAGGTAGAACTCGACCTGCTCCGGGCTGCTCCACATCGCGAGGCTCGTGATCATCACATGGAACAGCGTGGACTTGCCGGAGCCGGTCTTGCCCGCGACGAGCGTGTGCTGCCGCGTGCCCTTGCCGATGGCGAGATACTGGAGCTTGGTCGCGCCGGTGCGGCCGATGGGCGCGCGCAATTCATTCGTCGTCTCCAGCGTCCACATCTCGGCGTCCGGCGGCGCGACGTGCGAGAAGGGCACCTGCACGCGGTTGGAATCAATGCTCGCGCGCCCGATTTGGTGGACCAGCTCCGTGGCCTGCTCGGGTCCGGGCGGCGTGTCGAGCAGCAGCTTCACGCCGGGCATCGGCCGGCCGGTGAGGATGAACTCATTGCCCTTCATCGAGACGCCCACGCCGCTCGCGCGGAGTTCGTCCGGCACGAAGTCCGGCGGCATTTGCGCGCGCGTGTCCCAGTGGATGAGCGTGAACACGCCGCAACGCGCGCCGCTAGCCGCGATGCTCACGAGCCGTTTGATCGCGGTGTCGCTGAAGCCCGACGGAAAATCCGCGACGACGAGGAAGTGATATTTCTCCGCGATGTTGCCGGCCTGCTCGTTGTATTCGACGATCGTCTGGTATTCGTTGCGCAGATACATCTGGATGACCTTCTCCATGTGCTCGTTCAGGTTGGCGAGCTTCGCCTCGATCTGCGAGGACTGCGTCCAGATGCGGCTGTTGATGAGGTGCTCCTCGTAATCCGCGAGGTGCATCACGCCGGCGAAATTCTGCCCCAGCTCCACGGGGTCAATAACCGTGAAGTTCAGCCGGCCCGGCGGCGCGACGGAGAGCAGGCGAAGGATGAGGTTGTTCAACGCGCCGAAAATTTCGTCCCGCCCGGTCCGGCCCGTCTCGAAAAGCAGCGAGCCGCACTCCGGATACGTGAGCAGCAGCGGCAGCGAAAATTTTCCCGGCCCCGGCAGCGCTAGGCGTGCGTCTTTCGGCATGACGCCCGCGAGCGCTGACACGTCCACTTCCACCTGCCCGAATTTCGCGATGTGCGCGAACGCGTCGGGCGCCACCCATTTCTGCCACGCGGCCGAGGTCCACGGCGGAAAAAGTTTTTCCACGCCGGCGCTCATGGCCGCGACGGAGTCGTAGATCGGCTGGAGTGCGCGCTTCCAGTCCGCTTCCAACACGTGCCAGCGGGATTGGAACTCCGCCGTGTGGCCCGCCTCTTTGGCCGAACAATCGGCGGCGAGTTCCTGCTTCCGGGCTTCCAAGTTCGCCCGGAGCCGCGCGAGTTCCGCCGCGTGGAGTTGTTCGAGCCGCTCGGCCTGCGTGCGGTAGAGTTGGTCGTTCGTCGCCGAGGCGCGGACGGATTTTGCGTCCACGTGCGCGGGCGATTGCCGCGTCATCTCGGTGGTGGTCAACAGCGTCTCCGTCCATCCGTCGTCCACGGCCTGGGTGCGGGCCAGATGCTCGGCGGTGACACGCGCGGCCTCCGCACGGTAGCGCGCGTCGGATTTGTCCGCGCACGCGTCGTGCAACCGCCGCGCCCGGCCGATCGCGCGGCACAGCGATTCCGCCGCCGCCGCCGCCTGGCTCGCGCCGACGAAGTGCAGCACCACGCTCACCACCGCGAGCGCGACCGCCGCAGCGATGCCGTGCGTCCACGTGAATTCCTGATGCCCGAACTGCTGGAGCACCGGCACCGCGCCGAGCGGCAGCGCCGCGAGGAACAGCCACAGCGGAATGCTGCGGAAAATTTTCAGCAGCAGGAAGCCGCGGAAGCGCGTTGCCTCGGCTGTCGTCTTGCCGAGCAACTCGCGCAACTGGCCGAGGAGCTGGTGCTCGTCCGCGGTTGCGTTCACCTCGACGGACTCGTGCGCCGTCGCGAGAGCGCGCGTGAACTTTCCGTAGCTTTTGAACGCCGCCTGCGCGCCCGCTTCGATCCACGCGAGCGTCTGCATCTCGACGCCGAGGGTTCCGCGAAATTCCTGATACGCCGCCGCCGCCGCCGCCATGCCCGCGTCGCGGTCGCGGTCGGCCTTCATCTGGTCGCGCTGAAGTTCCGACTGCCGGCGGTCCTTGTGGCGCGCGGCGCGGTCGGTGCCCTGGCGTTTGCTCGCGCGGTGCGCGTCGCGGATGCGCACGCGGCGGTGCTCGTATTTCGCGGCGGCCGAATGCAGCGCCGCGTCCAGCCCCGCATTGGCCGCGGTGATCTCGACGGTGAGTTGCTGCGCCAACTCCTCGCCGGCCTCGTCGCGGCGGCGGTGCTCGGTGGCGAGCTTGGCGCGGAGTTCCTGCGTCAACTTTTCCTCACGCGCGGCCGCGTCGCGGACGGTGTCGCGGAGCTGGTCGAGCAGATCGAGCGAGGGGTTGACCCCGGGGTGGTTACTCACAGTCCGTCCTTACTTTCATCAAGACCTTGTCCAGTTGTTCCATGACCGTCACGGCGGAGTCCACGCTGGCGAGGAGTTCCTCCAGGTATTTTTTTTCGAACTCGGTGGCCTTGGCGTCGCGCCAGGAATCCTTCGTGTGCTCCCACTGCGTGACCAGTTGCTTGGTCAGGGCGGTGATCCGCGTCTTGTTCGCGCTCAGGCTCACGCGCGGCCTCCTTCCACTTCCGGCCGTAGCAGTCGAGGTGACGAGACTCCAACTGAGCGGCGATAGCGGCAATACACATCTCGACACCCGCACCATGCCGATGGCGACACTCCCTCTCCTCCATTGAAAATGGAGGAGAGGGTTGGGGAGAGGAGGTGCTTCGCATTCAACGGTGATCGTCGCGCGTTCGATGCAGGACATGACATGGCGAGCAGACGCACCCCCTCTCCCCGGCCCTCTCCCCCACGCCTCGCGCGGGGGAGAGGGAGTGTCCCCGACGGCGCGGACGGCAAACTGCGCCAACAGGAGGACGCCCATCGCGATCCGATCAAAGCGAGTCTCGTTACCTCGACTGCTACGGGATTCATGTGCGGCCTCCTTCCGAAACTTTCGCCGGCTCCGTGGCTCCCGCACCCTCCGTCGGGGCCGCGGGCGCGGGGGCCGTGTCGGCGGACGGCGGCGCGACTTTCGCGTAGGCGTCGAGCGTATTCACGGCGTGCGTCAGGAAGGCGACGGCTTTGGGCATGTCCTGCGAGAGCACGGAGTGGAGCTTCTCGAATTCCTTGAGGAGCGGCTCCACGCGGCTGTCGAAGTCGCGGTTCCAGCGCTTGAGCACGTGCATTTTTTCCTCGGCCTCGCGCATCGCGAGCTTGGCCCGTTGCACGGCCATCTGCTGCATCACCGTGGCGTCGCCGAGCCGGGAAATGCTGGCGCGAAAAAGTTCCTGCTGCGCCTCGTCGAGGTCGCGCTTGCGCCGGCGCATCTGGTTTTCCAAAAAAACGCGCTGGTCGCTTTGCAGCCACACGCGCGTGCGGATCACGGCGTCGCTCACCTCCTCGAGCGCGGGCCGCGCCTTGCTCAGGTAGATGAGCAGGTTCGACCGGAAGGTCTCCAGGGCGTCCACCGACGTGACGTTGGCGCTGGCGGGCATGGGCTAGCGTTGGTTCAGATACTCCTCGATGCGCTGCGCCTTGCGCAGGAGGTAGGGCGAGTGCTGGTGCGAAATCTCGACGAACTTTTTGAGCGCCTTCATCGTGACCGCGAACTCCTCGGCGAACTTGACGTGCTCCTGGTCCTGCCACGAATCGCCGAGCGCGGCGAAGCGGGCCTGGAGGGCGGCCATGTGATTTTGGAGGTCGGCGTTGAAGCGCTTGAGTTCCTCGGCGAAGCGCCGGACCTCCTCCGGGTTCATGATTGCCTGGGCCATAAAGGTGGTGCGGTTTGAGTTGCGCGACCCATCGGATCACCGCGCCAACGGGGTGCGGCAACCGGGTCGGCGGAACCCTGCCCTGTTCCGCGCCGACAATCAACGCGCCGATTTGGAAATCCCGCTCTGTTACGCCGCGCGTTCGACGAGGGCGATTTCCTCGTGCGTCAGGCTGTAAAGCTCATACACCAGCGCGTCAATCTGCTGGTCGGTGGCGGTGACGGCGTTTTGGAGCGTGGCCTTTTCCGAAGCCGACTTGGCCGCGCGCAGCTTGGGCATCAAGCCCAGCAGTTTGTCCACCAGCAACACCAGTTTGTCGTGCCGCGCTTTGTCGGAGCGATCCTTCAAATCAACCGTGGCAATCGGCAGTCGCTTAACGTCGCCAACGGACAAGCGTGGAAATGCCTGTGCGACCAGCTTGTTTGAAACGAAAGGGTAGAGGAACGAAATGAGCCGCGAGTTCAAGATGGCCAACAGATACTTCATCGAGAAGGTCGTCTTGTCCGACGGGTTCACGTTGAGAATGGTTTTGTAGTGGCAATACGTTTCCTCAACGTATGCACCAAAGATGGAGTGAGGCTTTGGGCCTGAAATCTCTCGAATCAGAATTCTCGGGCCTTCGAGCCAGTCCATTGTTCGGTAGTCGTGCAGCCAAGAGCCATACTTTATCCACTGACCCCGCTCACGGTTGATTTCGTAACGCCCAACATCTCGTGTGCTTGGAACTGTTGTAAGCCTGACATCCAAGTGAAGCACGAGCGACGGATTCAAGCGTGGGAAAGCCTTTGATGAGTCGGTGGACGAGCTTACCAGCCGCGCCAGTCAGTCGGGTTTCAAAAATGCAGCCTTCCGAAGCCTTCCATGATGACTGCGAGACTTCATTTGCGGGGACATCGGCTATGCCTTTAGCCGAGTCTGCCACGGTTACTTTCCGTATCGCGACTCTGTGGTTTGGGGCGGGCTTTTGCTTTTCGACGAACAGCAGCGCCGTGAAAACGTTTGCATCCTCGAAAACTAAATGGTCGAACATCACCACCTCAGAGATTGCAGACTTTTCCGCGATGTAACGCCGCAAGCGGTCAGTGAATTGGAGAGTCAGCCAAGTGTTCGGGACAATCATTCCAAAGCAGCCCTTTTCACGGGCAAGCGAGATGCCCTTCTGAATGAACAAGTGGAAGAGGTCAGCCTTGTATTGGGCCACCTCGTAGTGGCGCAGGTATTCGATGGTTTGCTCATCAAACATTTCCGGGCTGATCAAAACGTAAGGCGGATTCCCAACAACCGCGTCAAAGCCGCCCGCCTTCATGATTTCGTTGAAGCCAACATTCCAGTCGAAGGCGTGAACACGCACGAGGTCTTCAGGCATCATCGAGAAGTCGGAGGCGATGAGGGAGTTGCCGCACTTGATGTTGTTCTGCAACGGCGGAAGGATCGCCTCCTCGCCGCCAAACAAATCCTGTTCGCGTTCCAGGGTCTCAGTGGTTTCACCCTCCAGCATTTTCAGGTAGAGCGAGAGTTGCGTCACTTCCACCGCCTGCGGGTCGAGGTCCACGCCATGAACCGTCTCGCGGAGAATCCGGCGCTTGGTGCGGGCGGTCAGGTGCAGCGTGTTGGTTTTGGCGTCCAGCCAGCACCAGTCCTTCTTGCGCTGGTCCGGGTGGTCGGTGAGCCATTGCTGCCAGTGCTCGCACACGCGCTCAAACACGCGCAGGAGGAAGCTGCCTGAACCGCACGCGGGATCGAGGAAGCGGAGCTTGAGCGTCTCCTCCGGCTTTTTGCCATCGAGCAATTTGCCCACGGTCTGCTCGACGATGTATTCGACGATGTAACGCGGCGTGTAATAAACGCCGCCCGCCTTGCGGACCTCCGGTTTTTCCTCGATGACCGCGCCGCGGCCGTGCGGGCGGACGACCTTGCCGAGGAACCGCTCGTAAATCGTGCCGAGGATTTCCACGGCCACGTAGCCAAACTTGTAGGAGGAGTTTTCGTCGCTGATGCGGTCGAGGAATTCCGCGAGCCAGACATCGCCCACGACCAGTTCCTCGCTGAAGTGTTCCTTGAACAGATTGCCGTTGAAGAACGGGACGTGCGAGGGCGGCCGGCGGTCCAGCGCGCGGATGTGCCGCACAATGGAATTCCACAACGAATCGCGCGGCGCACCCAACCCCATGCCGCCCCAGCCGGCGGGCGGTTCCTCACGCGCGCCGCCGGGCTTTTCCTTCCCATGCCGGCGCTTCCAGGTTTCCAGCAACGACTGGAGCCTCGTCCCCATGTCAATGCCGCGCGCCTCCGAGATGCGGATAAACAGCAGCCGGTCGAGGATGCACTGCACGGCCTCGTTGAGCTTCGTGCCCTCCAGCAAATCTTCGCGGTCATTGTGGCGAATGAGGTCGGAGGCGAGCGCGCGGCGATGCCCGTCGAGAAAAACCAGAAACTCCTCGTCGAAATCCTTGGTTCGGACGGGCCGCAATTTGGCGGGCAGCGAGGCAATCAGCCGCTCAACGCTGCCGCCTGCCACATTGTCGCGCGCCAGCAAATCCCAAATCTCCCGGGCCTTGGCGGCGTATTCCTGATGATTGTAGTGCCGGATTAACCCGTCGTCCGGCTCGCCCTTGTCGGGATTACCGTTGACGACGTAAACCTTCAATTCCTCGAAATCCGAGAGTAGCGCGAGCCGGACGCCAATGGTCCACGCGTAGCGTTTGGATTGCATGGCGAAACCGCCGTGAAGTTCCTCGGCCGGCTTCTTCGCTTCGCAGACAAAACGTGCTTTGCGTTCGGGACGGAAAAGGTAATCGGCGCGGCCGGAATCGGTGCGGCTTTCGATTTCAACTTCGCGATGCGATTGAATCAGCCCCGCGCGGTTCTCCATGTCCCAGCCCAGCGCGCGGAAAAAGGGATTGAGGAAGTCATCACGAAGCTGGGCCTCGACGTAGGAAGAACTCTTCAGTTCAGCGATGCGCCGGCCAAAGGAATCAACGAGGCGGTTGAGTTCCTTTTCAAAACTGGCAAAGCTGGCTCCCGTGGGCATCGGGGGGAGGTTGTAGCAACGCCAGAAGCAAGGGCAAGGAAAGAGCGGCGTGACCTTCCGAAGACTCGGCGATCTCCCACCACGCCGTAAAAACAACAACGCCGGGAAACGCACCCGCGCTTCCCGGCGCCTGTTCACCACCACTCTGGACCCACGGCACAAACGGGTGCCGAGATTTTTTCGCTTACGAGCAGCCGAGGCTCTCGCCGCAATGATTGCACTTGTAGCACGCGCCGTTGCGCACGGTGACGTGGCCGCAGTTCGGGCACGCGGGCGCGTCGGCCTGATTCACGAAGGTGCTGTTGGTCAAGGTCAACTCGACCTTGGTGCGTTGGCCGACGACGGCGGTGCGCAGCGTCGCGAGCTTGGCGTCGTCGGTCGGCGGGAGGTCACTGACGGGACGGTTGACGGTTTTTTTCATCTCCTCCTCGAGGCCGGGGATGGAGAGTTCCTGCTGGCCCTTGTTCGGCGAAGTGGACTCGCGGTAGCCGGGGATGAATTGGCACGCGAGCCAGCGGAACACGTAGTCGGTGATGCTCGTGGCCTGCCGGATGTCGGGATTTTTGGTGAAGCCGCTCGGCTCGAAGCGCTGGTAGGCGAATTTTTTGACGAGCGATTCGAGGGGCACGCCGTATTGGAGCGCCATGCTGGTGAGCGCGCC
>JACQFS010000243.1 GCA_016199935.1 Verrucomicrobiota bacterium | reverse complement strand
GCCGTTGTGGCCGAGCAGGCCGTAAATTTCGCCGCGCGGAACCGTGAGCGAAAGATTTTCGACCGCGACGCGCTGCTTGAAGCGCTTCTGGACATCCCGGAGCCGGATCATTCGATGACGAGCTGTTTGTCCACGTGACCGTCGAGGTAGAGGATGTTGATCGGCAGGCTGTTGGTGTCGCGATCCGCGTGGAAGCCGGCCTTGTCGTAAAACGCGGGCGTGCCGTGTTCGTGGGTGTTGGTCGTGAGGATGTAAAGGTCGTTCGCGTCCTGGAGATTGAGCAGGCTGTTCCACGCGTAGCTCGAGCCGGTCAGCACATACAAATTCTGATCGTCGCTCGGGCAAAGGAAGACGTTGGTGGCGCCGGAAAGATTCTTGGCGAGCAGCTCATTGGGCGGCGGCTCGGGTCCGGCCGGCGGATTGGGCGGCACGGACGCATCACGCATGGCCGGAATTTTGTTCCCGTTGTCGTCCACGTAAACGCGCAGCGCGATCCCGAGCTGCCGGAGGTTCGAGACGCACTTGGTCGAACGCCCCTTCTCGCGCGCCTTGCCGAGCACCGGCAGCAGCAGGCTGGCGAGCAGGCCGATGATCGCGATGACGACCAGCAACTCGATCAGCGTGAACGCGAGTTCGTCCGCGCGCCCCGCCGCTTGGGATTTTTTCGGGCCGTTCATTTCAGCGAATTCCGGCGCCGCGTTGCATCGCGCGCTGCAATTCCTCGAGCAGCGGCATCACCTCGGCTTTGGTCTGCGCCGAGCTTTCCTTGAAAAAAGTATTCAGGCCGACGTTGAGCACCTTCTGCCGGACCTCGTCGCTGACCACCGGCGCGTTGGTCTCCTGGCCGGGCTGGCTCAGGAACGCCGCGCCCGGATCACGCGCCTCGGCGGCGGCCTCGCGAATGCGCTTGAAGGAATCATCGATGGCCTTCTTGCGCTTCTGCTCCGGCAACTCCTCGAACGCCGTGATCATCCGCTTGAAGCCCGTGGGCATCGTCATTTCCAAAAACTGCAATTTCTCCTCCTCGGTGAGCTTCTGAATCCAGAGGGTCATCTCGCCACTGAGCCGCGCGGACCGCCGCTCCTCGAAAGACATGGCGTTGACCATGGCCGCCAGCTTGCGCAACGCCGCCGCGCGATCCTTGTCGGAAAGTTTCCCGGGATCCGTCGCGCGCATGTAGGCGGCGAGCTTCTCCCGCGTCACCTCCGCATTCTTGACGAGCAGGCGCCCGGTCAGCGCCAATGCCCACACGAGGACCGTGGCGCCGATGGCGATGGCGATGGTTTTCTGGCGACGACTCATGCGCCCGATGGTAACGCAGCTTTGCGGGCGCGCCACAAAAAACCCGATCGCGCACCCACCGACAAATGCTTGCCGCCCGCCGCCCCGCGCCGATAGCTTCGCCGCGTCATGCGGGCAGAAGTCCTCAAAAACACGGCGCGCGTCGTCGTCAAGCTCGGCACCGGCGTCCTCACCGACGCCCGGATGCAGCCAGACCTCGCGCAGTTGGAACAGCTCGTTGCGCAGATCGCCGCGCAGCGCCAGGCGGGGCGCGAAGTGCTGGTCGTCACCTCCGGCGCGGTCGGCGCGGGCATGGGCGCGCTTGGCTTCGACAAGCGTCCCGCCTCGCTCGCCGAGTTGCAGGCGTGCGCCGCCGTCGGCCAGTCTCGGCTGATGGGGATGTATCAGAAACTTTTCGCCGCCTTCGGCATCGAGGTCGCGCAGGTGCTCCTCACGCACGCCGACCTCGAACATCACGAGCGCCACCTCAACGCGCGCAACACCCTTGTCACGCTCCTCGCGCGCGGCATCGTCCCGATCATCAACGAGAACGACGCCGTCTCCATCGAGGAGCTCAAGTTCGGCGACAACGACCGGCTCTCCGCGCTCGTCGCGTGCCTGCTCCCGGCCGACCTGCTCGTGATCCTGACGACGGTGGACGGGATGATGGAAAATTTCGGCAAGCCGGGCGCGAAGGTGCTCCATGCCGTGACGGAAATTGACGACGCGCTCGAACGGATGGCCGGCGGCACCACCAGCGCGACGGCCGTCGGCGGCATGGCCTCGAAAATCCAGGCCGCGAAAATGGTCGTGCGCGCCGGCATTCCGCTCGTCATCGCCTCCGGTCGCAAACCGACCGCGCTCGCGAACATTCTCGCTGGCGCGGACGAAGGCACGATGTTCGTGCCCAAGCCCAGCAAGCTCACCGGCCGCAAACGCTGGATCGCCTTCTTCCATCATCCCAAAGGCGCGCTCACCGTGGACGACGGCGCGAAGAAAGCCTTGCGCGAGTCAGGTAAAAGTCTGCTCCCGCCGGGCATCACCGCGTGCGACGGCGATTTCGCGGAAGGCGACGTGGTCCGCATCTGCGACAAAGACGGCACCGAGTTCGCCCGCGGCATCGCGCGCTTCGGCTCCGACGCCGTGCGCGGCGGCAAGGTGCCGAAGGAAGTCGTCGTGCATCGGGATGACCTGGTGATTTTGTGAAGGAACATTCAACATTCGACATTCAACGCTCAACGTCGAAGCGCGACGGCGGCCCGATGCATTTCTGACCTTCGGTGTTGAGCGTTGAATGTCGAATGTTCGATGTTTCCCCTTTCCCAAATGAAGAACCCCGCCATCACCGACCTCCTCGCCGTCATGGCGAAACTCCGTTCGCCCGAGGGCTGCCCGTGGGACCGCGAGCAGGACCACCGCACGCTTCGCTTTCACGCCGTCGAGGAAGTTTATGAGCTGATGGACGCCATCGAGGCCGGCGACGACCACGAGATGGCCGAGGAACTCGGCGACCTCCTGTTGCAGGTCGTCTTCCACTGCCAACTCGGCCGCGAGCGCGGCGCGTTCGACTTCGACAAGGTCGCGCGCCTCATCACCGACAAACTCATCCGCCGCCACCCGCACGTCTTCGGCGACGTGAAGGTGAAGAACGTGGACGAAGTCTGGGCCAACTGGGAGCAGATCAAGCAGGCGGAGAAACACGGCACGAAGCACGCGCGCCCGTCGGCGCTCGACGGAATTCCGAAGCACCTCCCCGCCCTGCTCCGCGCCGAGAAGCTCGTGAAGAAGGCGCGCAAGGCCGCGTTGCTCCCAAAGAAATGCCGGCGCACGAAGGCCAGCCGACGCTCGCTCGCGCGGAAACTCTTCGCCCTCGCCACGCTCGCACAGGCGAACGGCTGGTCCGCCGAGGAGTTGCTGCGCGCCGAAGTGAAGCGCACCGAGCAACAACTCCGCCGCCGCGAACGCGCCCGGACCGCGAGCCGTCCCGGCTCGCAGCGCGTCCGATAGCCCGCACCCGCAGTAACATCGAACCCTCACCCCTGCCCTCTCCCGGAGGGAGAGGGGGAATCGTTCCGCAGTCTCACCACCACCGCACGCGCCGGGACACACGACGCGCTGAGTGCGTTTCTCCCTCTCCCCCCGGGAGAGGGCCGGGGTGAGGGCCGGCGTTTCACAACGCTCGCGTCTTGAGGAGAGCGATCCGACGCGCCACAACCGGGACGCCGCCTCACTTCCGCTCGACATTTCCCCTGCCCTGACTAGCTTCTCCGCGTTTATGAGCGACCCACGTTACGCCCGCCTCGCCCGCACCATCATCGAATACTCCTGCTCGCTCAAACGCGGCGAGCGCGTGCTGCTCGACATGATTGACATCCCCGACGAGTTCACCGTCGAACTCCTCCGCGCCGTCCGCAAGGTCGGCGGCGTGCCCATCGTCGAGGTGCGCCGCAGCCGCGTGAGCCGCGAAGTCACGATGGGCACGGACAAGGCGCACGCCAAGCTCGTCCACGACATCGAGCTCGCGCGCATGAAGAAAATGCAGGCCTACGTCGCCATGCGCGGCGCGCACAACGCCAGCGAAAGCTCCGACGTGCCGAGCGACAAGCTCTCCCTTTACTCCAAAATTCTCCGCCCCGTCCTCAACTACCGCGTCAACAAAACCAAATGGGTCGTCCTCCGCTGGCCCACGCCCTCGATGGCGCAAGCGGCGAACATGAGCACCGAGGCGTTCGAGGATTTCTACTTCGATGTCTGCACCATGGACTACCGCCGGATGTGGAAGGCGATGGTCCCGCTCGAACGCCGCATGAAGCGCGCCGACCGCGTCCACCTCAAGGCGCCCGGCACCGACCTCACCTTCAGCGTCAAGGGCATCGGCGCGAAAATGTGCAAGGGCGACCGCAACATTCCCGACGGCGAATGTTTCTCCTGCCCCGTGAAGGACTCGGTGAATGGCGTCATCAGCTTCAACACGCCCACGATTTATTCCGGCACCAAGTTCGAGAACATCCGGCTGGAGTTCGACAGCGGCAAGATCGTCAAGGCCACCGGCAGCGACACCAAGAAGCTCAACGAGATTCTCGACACCGACGCGGGCGCGCGTTACGTGGGCGAGTTTTCCCTCGGGTTCAATCCCTACATCCTCTCGCCGATGTGCGACATCCTCTTCGATGAAAAGATCGCCGGCTCGCTGCACTTCACGCCCGGCCAGGCGTATGAGGACTGCGACAACGGCAACCGCAGCGCGGTGCATTGGGACATGGTGCTCATCCAGCGCAAGGAATGGGGCGGCGGCGAGGTGTGGTTCGACGGCGAACTCATCCGCAAGGACGGCCGCTTCCTGCCGAAGGATTTGAAGGGGCTGAATCCGGAGAATTTGAAGTGAGCGCGGTGCCTAGCCTAGACGAGCAAGTTAGGCGTTTTCACTTGCTAGGTGGTTGCGGCTCCCTGGCCATAAATCTGACGGCGACATACAAAATAGTGCCCAGCAGCCAACCAAACGCCAAATCAAATCCCCGATAGCGCGCAATATCTGGAATGCCATAGCAGTTAAAGAAAACTGGCAGAAGCACGGCGAGGAGGAACGTCAGCGCGAAGACATGTAATCCGTCCTTCCAAGGGTGTTTCTTCGGAGAGCCGAACAAATCCTCGACGATGGACTCGATGGCGCGCCCAACGACGTAGGAGTCGAAATACCAAAAGGCAAGGAAGGCTGGCACTAGCGCGGCGAGTGTCCAACCTGTATGACCAAGAACGGAGACCGCTGCTGGTGCGAGTAAGAACGCCTTTGCTCCGGTTTGAATTGTTCCCGTCGAAAACAAATCGAAGGTATTCGCTATCCAAAAGGCGAATAAACCTCCAAGCGTGCCCATGAGTGCTTTCCCTACTGTGTGCTTATGAGATGCGCTCGCAAAGGTCAGGTAAAAAATCGCGACCAAAATAGAGATAACGACCTTCGCAGCGCACAACACGGCCATAAAGACATTAAGTATTTGATGCCATCCGGCGCGAGTTGTGCCATTGCCGGGGAATGCCTTTTCGGTTGCTTCACGATACCCGTCCGCGTGCCCGCGGTCGTAACCCGCCTTAGCGCACTCATCATGACGAACTTTCTTACCCTCGTCGTAACCGGCTTTGTAACCGACGTCGAAATTCGAGTTGTCGCAACCCAACAGAAAGATGCTGAGGAGTGCGACGAATAGAGGAGTGATTGATTTCACGGTGCGTGATCGCGGACGCGTAACATCTAGCAAATCAGAAGTCGCTGGAAACGGCTTCGGCCTAGTTCGGGTTGAGTTCATGGCGGCAGT
Organism: Verrucomicrobiota bacterium; assembly: GCA_016199935.1. Lineage (GTDB taxonomy): Bacteria > Verrucomicrobiota > Verrucomicrobiia > Limisphaerales > JACQFS01 > JACQFS01. Next base: position 8,103 of record JACQFS010000243.1, on the reverse strand, counting down.
TTCCTCCTCTGCGATTTGTGCTGTCAACAGACGATCTTTCAAAATCCGGCCTCTCCGTGCTTCCAACCTCATGTCGGGGCGGTCTCGACAAAAACGGCCCATTCCTTCCATTTACACCTTGGAATACGTGAGAATCACGCCTTTTCCTTGGTCTGGGAAGCTCTCCCAGACCAAGGGAAGCCGTCCCCAGAGCAAGGCAAACGGCTCCCAGACCAAGGCCGGCGGCGGCCAGACCAAGGGAAGCCGCCGGCATGGCAACGCCACTGGCTTCCGTGGCAAGGGAAACGTCCGGCCGACCAAGGGAACCCGCTTCCCGAGCCAGGGAAACCGGCGGCACACGGGGGCGAATTCGCGGTCTAAAAATCCCGCTAGACTTTTGGCGGGCCGCTGATTAGAAATTTCCCGCACCCACAGTTCAAACAAAACAACAGCCATGCCCCCCAATTGGGATGACGGAGTCAGCCGGTGGGACGACGGAATAAGCAGATGGGACGGCGCGGCAGCAACCACAGGACACAAAATGGCTCAAACAGCTCTCAAGGTGGATACGCTCGACGACGCGCAAGTCCTTCAGCTCGCCACCGACATCGCCGCCGGCGTTACCGCCAACCCGGGGGATTTTCCGGGATTGCTCCCCACGCCCGCAACCCTCACCGCCGCCGTTACGGCCGCCACGCCGAAAATCACCGCCGCGCAGAACCTGAACTCACAGGCCCAAGCCGCCACGGCGGACAAGGACACCGCCGTCAACGTCGTCAAAGACCTCCTGCGTGAGGTCGGCAAGAACGCGGACACGGTCACGCACGGCGAACCGGCGAAGTTGCTGCGCGGCAATTTCAAGCTACGGGCCGCCAGTGCGCCCATCGGCGATCTGCCCGCCCCGCAAAACTTCCACGCCTCCTTCGCCGATCATGCCGGCGCGCTGGACTGCATCTGCAACCCGGTGAAGGGCAAGAGCAGCTACGAAGCCTGGGTGAACCTCACGCCGGCCAATCCGGCGGGCTGGCGCGTGTGGAAGAGTTCCAGCGGGTCCAAGTTCACACTCGAAGGTCTGCCCAGTGGCACCACGGTGCAGCTCAAGGTCCGCGCCATCGGCGCGGCGGGCGACGGCGCCTTCAGCGCCGTCATCGAACACCTCGTCCCCTAAGCGGCGCAGGCGTCCATGCAAAAGGGTGGTCGGGATTTCCCGGCCACCCTTTGCTTTTGGAAAGTTGTCGCCCAGTCCTTGAGGATGGTGGGGAACGGCATCATCGCCGGGACTTCAAGTCAGCGGCGTCGCTTCCGAAGTCTCCGCCTTGCGCGCGAGTTTCTTCACCACTTCGACGCTCTTGGTGAGTTCGTAAACCGCCTTGAACAATTCATCGCGCACCGCCGCGTCGGCGATGCCGTTGACGGCGGGCGTGAGCTTCATCATCTCGGCGGAAATGGTGCCGCAGGTTTTCTTCAGGGCTTCGACGGCTTCGGTGTTGGTCATATCAAATTCTTTCGGAAGGACGAGCTGCGCGAGTCCCTCGCTTCATTCAACTTTTTCAGATGGGGACTCGCGGAGCTCGTCCCTCCGGGGTCACAGCGCCACCGTCTTCCCCGGCACGGCCACGGGATAATTTCCATCCGCGTCCGGCTCGACGGGCGGCTTCATGTCCCACGAAACTTTCTCCGGCATGAGTTGGAGCTTCGAGTTGAACGCCTCGTCCCACTCCACCAGTTTGCCCGAGTAAACCGCCATGCGTCCGAGGATCGCGGTCATCGTGCTCATCGCGGCGATTTCGAGTTCGTTGTAGGGCTTGTTCTCGCGGATCGCCTCGATGAGCGGGAAGTGTTCGAGCTGATGGCCGACCTCGGCAGCTTTCAGCCTCGACTCCCAGGCATTCGGCCCGGTGATGCGAAAATATTTTCCGTTTTGCACGCCGAGGTCCGCGCGGCCTTTCGTCCCGACGACGTGTTCGTCCACCTGCTGGTGCGTGCCGGGCGTCCCTTGACGGCACTGGCTGAAAAGTTTGCAGCCATCCTCATACTCATACTCGACGAAGAAATGGTCGAAAATCTGGCCGTGCAGTTTCTTGTCGTTGCGCACCTGCCGGCCGCCCATGCCCTGCGCGCGGACGGGATGCCCGCGCTTGATCCAGTTCATGATGTCAAGGTTGTGGATGTGCTGGTCCACGATGAAGTCGCCGGAGATCCACGTGAAGTAATACCAGTTGCGGAGCTGGTATTGCAGCTCGCCCTCGCCGGGCAAACGCTCCAACCCGGCGCGCGCGTTGCCGAGCCAGTAGCAGGTCATCGAGGTGATGTCGCCCACCGCGCCCTCGTGGATGCGCTTCACCGCTTCCTGATACGCGACTTGGTGATGCCGCTGGAGCCCCACGCCGATCTTGAGATTTTTCTTCTTCGCCTCCTCGGCAGCGGCGAGCACGCGACGAATACCCGGCGCGTCCACGGCGAGCGGCTTCTCGACGAAAACGTGCTTGCCCTGCTTCACCGCCTCGGCGAGGTGATACGGATGAAATCCTTGCGGCGTGGTGACGAGCACGAGGTCCGCGAGCGCGATGGCTTCCTTGTAGGCATCGAAACCGATGAACTGGTTCGCCTGCGAGACATCCACCTGATCGGGATGCGCCTTCTTGAGAATCTCCAGGCTCTGGTCCATCCGGTTGCGCGCGATGTCCGCCATCGCGATGAGCTTGGTGCCTTTGCTCACGTTGAGGTTTTGATCCGCCGCGCCCGTGCCGCGTCCGCCGCAACCGACGAGCGCCATTTTCAAAGTGTCGCTGCCCGCGGCATGGGCGAAGCGCTCGATGGGCAGATTCGCGAGCGCAAGCCCGCCCACGGCGGCGGAGGTGGAACGGAGAAAGGAGCGGCGGGTGAGATTCGTCGTGGAAATTGGAGCGGGAGTTTTCATTCGCGTGTGCGTGAGTTGTTTTGGAATCTGTGGCGAGTGTGGGAATGAACCCGTGATTCAACAAGGCAAAATCCCTGGGACCGCTGGCGTCCCGCCGGCTGGTGCTTCGCACGAACTCGCCGGCGGGACGCCAGCGCTCCCAGGCTCGGCGCAAACTTCCCATTGCCTCCCCCCGTGATTTCAGCGAAACCATCCGCACTCGTTTCCCACGCCATGTCATCGAACGCCACCTCACCCGCCCGCTGGTATTCCGGCGTCACCGGCTACCAATGGCTCGTGCTCGTCATCGCGTCCGCGGGCTGGGTCTTTGATGCGTTCGAGGGGCAGATTTTCAACCTCACCCGCAACGACCTGCTGGCCGAGCTTCTGAAAGTCGCCGGCAGCGACCCGCAGGTAAAACAGTGGGGCGATATTTTCCTCGGCGTCTTCCTCGCGGGCGGCACGTTCGGCGGCCTCCTCTTCGGCTCGCTCGCCGACCGCTGGGGGCGGCGGCCCACGATGGCCGTCACGATTTTGTTCTACTCGGTTTTTTCCGGCCTGACCTTTTTCGCGACAAACTTGTGGCAGGTGGCGGTGCTGCGGTTCCTTGTCGCGATGGGCGTCGGCGGCGAATGGGCCGTGGCCGCCGCGCTCGTGGCGGAAGTTTTTCCCCAGCACGCGCGTGCCCATGCCTCGGGAATTTTTCACGCCACGAGCGTGCTCGGCACGTGGCTCGCCGCGCTCGCGGGCCTCGCGGTCGGCGCCAACTGGCGCTGGGCCTACCTCATCGGCGTCGGCCCCGCGCTGCTCACGCTCTGGGTGCGCGCCAGCGTGAAGGAGCCGGAGTCTTGGGCGAAGGCCGCGACGGAAAACAAACGGATGGGCAGCTTCGCCGACCTGCTCGGCAACCCGCGCTGGCGCGGACGCGCGCTGCTCGGGATGCTGCTCGCCGCTGTCGGCCTCGGCACATTCTGGGGCGTCACCGTCGCCGGGCAGGATTTGACGAAGGAACTTTTGCTCCGCACCGGCGCGCCCGCCGCCGAAGCCGCGAGCAAGGCCAAGTTCGCCTACGGCATCGTGCAATCCGCGGGCGGCGGCCTCGGCCTGCTGGCGTTCGGCCCGATCGCGGTGCGGTTCGGACGGCGACGCACCTTCGCGCTGATGCTCGTGCTGGCGTTTCTCATCGTGCCGGTGGCGTGCTATGTGCCGCAGACTTACGCGCAGATGCTCGTCGTGCTGCCGGTGTTCGGCTTCCTCACGTTGAGCATCCACGCGGGCTTCGCGGTTTATTTCCCGGAACTTTTCCCAAACCATCTGCGCGCGACCGGCTCGGGCTTTTGTTTCAACGGCGGACGGCTGCTCGCCGCCTCGATGCTTTTTTTCTCCGGCTGGCTCAAGGCGCTGCCCGGCATGAAACTCCAACTCGCCATCACGCTGCTCGGCGGGCTTTTCCTTTGCGGCCTGATTGTGCTTAACTTTCTGCCGGAAACGAAAGACCAGCCGCTGCCGGAGTAAAATTCCGAAGCTCGAAATCCGAAATCCGAAACAAATCCGAATGAAGAATTCCGAAACCCGAAACATTTGCAAACCGACGACCGCCACGTGCCACGCTCGGGTTTCGGCATTCGGGCTTCCTTCGGATTTCGGTTTTCGGACTTCGGATTTCACCACTAACATCATCCCACCATGAAACTGTTCATAGACACCGCCGACGTCGCGCAAATCAAGGAAGCCTGGAGCTGGGGCATCATTGATGGCGTGACCACCAACCCCACCCACGTCATGAAGACCGGCCGCAAGCCGGAGGACGTCTATCGCGAGATTTTGGAAATCGTGAACGGCCCCGTCTCGCTCGAAACCATCGCCACGGATTCGCCGACCATCGTGAAGGAAGGCCGCGCGCTCGCGAAGCTCGGCCCCAACGTCGTCGTGAAAGTCCCCATCATCCGCGAGGGGCTGAAGGCCGTGAAGGAACTCTCCGCCGACGGCATCAAGACCAACGTCACGCTGAACTTCTCGCCGCTCCAGGCGCTGCTCGCGGCCAAGGTGGGCGCGACCTACATCAGCCCGTTCGTCGGCCGGCTCGATTCCGTCGGGCACATCGGCATGGACCTCGTGCGGCAGATTCGCACCATCTACGACAACTACGGTTTCAAGACGCAGATTCTCACCGCCGCCGTGCGCCATCCCGAGCACGTCCTCCAGGCCGCGCTCGCCGGCTCCGATGTCTGCACGATGTTCTACGACTTCCTGAAAATGCTCTACGACCACCCGCTCACCGACATCGGCCTGGACATCTTCCTCAAGGACTGGGCAAAGGCGACGGGGCAAGTGAAATGAAATCCGAAGCTCGAAATCCGAAATCCGAAGGAAGCCCGAAACCCGAAATCCGAATCGGGCAGCCGGGATTTGTTTCGCGGTTCGGGAGGCGATTGCAAAAGTTCAGGAACCGTTTTGCAATGGGCTGTCGGCCCTCGGATTTCTTTCGGATTTCGGATTTCGGATTTCGGATTTCCCACGCCCCATTTCGCATGAAACTTCGCTTTGGTTTTCTCGGCATCGGCAGCATGGGCATCAGCCACGTGCAGCAGTGGCACGTGAAAAATGCCGCGCGGTCCACCTGCTCCGCAATCTGCGGCAACAACGAAGCCAACCTCAAGCGCGCCCTCGCCGTTGCGCCCGACGCGAAAGTTTTCCGCGACGAACGCGAGCTGATTCACTCGCCGCTCGTGGACGCCGTCGCCATTTCCACGCCGAACTTCACGCACCTGCCGCTCGCGCTGGAGACGCTCAAGGCGGGCAAACACCTGTTCCTCGAAAAACCCTGCGGCATCACGCAGGACGAGTGCGCGCAGTTGCTCGACGCCGCGAACCGCACCGACCGCGTGGTGATGATCGGCCACGAACTGCGCTACTCGCCCTACTTTCAGCGCATCAAGGCGCTCGTGGACGCCGGCGAGATTGGCCGGCCGCGCATGGTCTGGACGCGCGAGTTCCGCGGGCCGTTCCAGCCCAAGTCCCAGGACTGGATTCAAGACGACCGCCGCTCCGGCGGGATGCTCGTGGACAAGAACTGCCATCAGTTCGACCTCATGAACTGGTGGACCGGCGCGCGGCCCCGGCGCGTCGCCGCCTTCGGCCACAACGCCGTCATGCGCGTCATCGAAGGGCCGCACCAGGTCAACGACCACGCGACCGTGAACTTCGAGTATGACAACGGCACGCTCGGCTCCCTGCAGATTTGCCTCTTCGGCCGCGACTTCCCTGACGAGGAATTGGAAATGGGCATCGTCGGCGAGGCTGGTTCGTTGCAGACGCGCATCTCGACCGTGGAAATCCTGCAATGGAAACTCGGCACGAAGCAGAAGGAGCCGATCGCGCACAAGGTCGAGAGCAAACGCGGCGAAGGCTGGGGCAACCACCTTGGCTTCGACGAAATGCACGCCGCCTTCCTCGCCGCCGTTCTCGATGGCCAGCGCCCGCTCACGACCGTGGCCGATTGCGTGGACGCCACGCGCATCTGCATCGCGGCGGAGGAGAGCATTAAGAAAGGGAACGTCGTCGAACTCGATTAAGCCGACTGTATCCATGGAAGACCACCCTAACATTTTCAATGTTCTGTTCCAATTCCACCCGCGGGACGGCCACACGCCGAAAGAGAATTTTCTCACCGAAGCGTTCGCTCACATCCTTCGCACAGAGGTCGCGGTTTCGGAAAAATGGCTTGCGTTGACAACTGGGACAAAGCTGTCGGCTGATGACACGCTTGAAATTGAAACGCAACGAACCGAGGTCAACCCCGCCACGGGGAATGCCGTGTATTTCGACCTCTTCGTTAGTGTCGCTGGCGACGATGACCGGTCGTTCCAGATTGTCTGCGAACACAAGTGGGATAGTGGAGCAGACGTTAACCAGCTTGAAACCTACGCCAAGATTCTCCACACGAACTCACAAAGGGGATACTTGATCTTCGTCGGAGCTACCGATGAGCAGAAACGCGCAGCGACCGGATTTGGCGAGACGATCCAGAAATACTTACCTGTTGGACGGTATCGTGTCCTGCTTTGGCGGGAGCTTTACGACGAGTTGACTAGCATTCAGCAACCAAGCGCACTATTGATCCAATTGCTCGCATTTATGAAGACACAAGGTCTAGGCCCATCTGAACCGCTGACCATTCCCCGGATGGTGAACTATCTCGAAGGGGCGGGACTGGTTGATATTCTTGAGCGTTACGCAAATCGTTTGCTGAATTCCAAGACTGAATACGACTGGAGCGTCTTGCCGGCGCGTTACCGCTCCGAAGCTCGTGTCAAGAAAGCCTACGGTAGAATGGCCATCGAGTTTATTACCGAGGGTTGGAAGCCTACTGTGGCCGTTGGGTTTCTCTACGACACGTATGACCACCGGGTGCAGTTCGTGAACCCGGCGAATGGAATTGATTTAATGCTTCGAGTAGAAACATCTCCCAGCAATCAGCGGAATATTAAACCTGCGATGGATGTTCTTACCGAGAAGAAGCGTTTGTTGGCTCAAAGTGGGGCCAAGGTGCTGCTCCATAAGGAGCCCGGAAACGGCAACAACCACACCTTGCTTATTGCACGTGCGTGTTTAGGTGACGTCATTCAGAACAGCGTTACGGAGGAGGATCAATTACGGGAGATTTACAAAAAGTTGGTTGGCTGGTGCGAAATACTCTTTCAAGACGGTTCGCTCGAAAAAGCTTTGGCGAAATCGTTTTAGCGTCTGGTGTAGATCCTTCCATCGAGCCATTATGAAAACCCACCCTCTCTACCTCAACGGCGAGTTCGTCACGACCAAAGACTCGATTCCCGTCCTCAACCCCGCCACGGGCCAGCCGTTCGCGCGCATGTCCATCTGCGCGCGCGACGTGGTGGCGCAGGCCATCGGCGCGGCGCACACGGCGTTCGCCCCGTGGCGCAACGTCGTCGGCAAAACGCGCGGGGATTTTCTCCTGAAAATCGCCTCCGAGGTCGAGAAGCGGAAGGACGAGATCGCGCGCGCCATGACCGAGGAAAATGGCAAGCCGCTCCAGCAAAGCTTGGGCGAGGTCGGCATGACCGTGGATCACCTGCGCTGGTTCGCCGAGGAGGCGCGGCGCGGTTACGGGCGCATCGTGCCGAACCAGGTCGAGGGCAAGCGCCACCTCATCATCAAGTCGCCCATCGGCGTGGTCGGCGCCATCAGCCCGTGGAATTTCCCGC
>JACQFS010000229.1 GCA_016199935.1 Verrucomicrobiota bacterium | reverse complement strand
GACGGCTCGGACGGACCGGCGGCGTCTGTGCGCGTCCCCCTCGCCCCATCGGATGGGGAGCGGGCCGGGGTGAGGGGCTTCCGAACTATTTCGGGCAAGGGCAGTCTTCGCGGCAGGTCGGCTTTGTTCAGGACCAGCACTCTCTTCTTCCTGGAAAATTCTTCCAGCAACCGTCCGTCCGCCGCCGCGAGTGGTTCGCTCGCGTCCAGCACGTGCAGGATCAACTCCGCCTTCGCCAGCGTTGCGCGGCTGCGGCGGATGCCCTCCTCCTCGATCGCGTCACCCGCCTCGCGCAGCCCCGCCGTGTCCACGAAGACCACCGGAATGCCGCGCACGTTGGCCGTCTCCTCGATCGTGTCGCGCGTGGTGCCGGGCGTCGGCGAGACGATCGCGCGGTCGTGGCCGAGGAGTTGGTTGAGCAGCGAGGACTTGCCGACGTTCGGCCGTCCGATGATCGCCGCGCGGATGCCGCGCCGGAGAATTTGTCCTTCGTCCGCCGTGCGGAGCAGTTCGTCCATGAAGGCCACGCCGCGCTCCAACCGCGCGACGAGCTGCGCCTGCGTGTCGGGCGCGATGTCCTCGTCGGGAAAATCAATGTGCGCCTCGACGTGCGCGAGCGCCGTCATCATCTGATCGCGCAACTGCGCGATGCGCTGCGAAAGTTTTCCCGCGAGCTGCTCGTTCGCCGCCGCGAGCGCCAGGTCCGTGCGCGCGTGGATGAGATCGGCCACCGCCTCAGCTTGGGCGAGATCGAGGCGGCCGTTGAGGAATGCGCGCTTGGTGAACTCACCGGGCTCCGCCAGCCGCGCGCCGGCCGCGAGCACGGCGTCGAGCGCGAGCTTCGCGGCGAGCAGGCCGCCGTGGCAGGAAATTTCCACCGTGTCCTCACGCGTGAACGTCCGCGGCGCGCGCAGCACCGCGAGCATCACTTCGTCCACCACCCGGCCGTCGCGCGTCACGTGGCCGTAATGCAGCGTGTGTGTCGGCGCGGCAGAAGGTTTTGCGGATTTTTTCCCCGCCGGCGTGAAACACCGGTCCGCCACCGCGAGCGCGTCGCGCCCCGAGACGCGGATGACCGCCAGCCCGCCCTCGCCGAGTGGCGTGGCGATGGCGGCGATGGTGTCGGTGAGCATGGTTGGAGGTTGAATGTTGGAGGTTGAATGTTGCCGGTCATGTTCAACGGTCGCGCGGCGTGAACTTGCAGCCGACAACTTGGAACCTCATCTCCCGCAGCTTCCCCTCGTCGCCGCCTGTCCTTCCAATTTCATCCGCGCCTTCTCGTAACTCTTGCGCTGGAGAAAATGCCGCAGCTCCGCGTCGCTGTCCGGCGGCAGTTGCGCGGCCAGCTCGTCGAGGCGCGCGAAGAGCGGCAGCAGATTCGGCTTGGGGTTCGCGGTGGCCATGCGTTTCACCTCCGCTTCGAGATCGAGCAGCGTGTCGAGGAGGGCCTGTTCCGTCGCGGTCATGCGGCAACGGTTAGCCCAACCGTCGCCGCGAACCAAGCGCGATCTGGCGGGGCGTGGACGGAGCGCGGCCTTCAGACCGCTTCAAGGCTCGAAAGTGGAAATGGTCTGGCATACCTGGACCGTGGTTGAAGTGCGGACCCGGAAGCGGCCTGAAGGCCGCGCTCCTTGCGCCTTTGCGCCTTTGCGTTAAAACTCCACCGCGCATGAAATCCAAAACCGCCCCCTCCGTCCCGACCTTCCTCGGCATCGAGGGCGGCGGCACGCGCACGGTGGCGCTGCTCGCGGACGCGAATGGAAAACTGCTCCGCCGCCTCGAACTCGGCGCGGCCAATCTCCGCCTGCTCACCGACGCGCAACTGCTCAAACACTTTCGCGTGATTCGCCGCACGCTGCCCGTGCCGTCCGCGCTGTGCGTCGGCCTGGCAGGAATGCGGACGGAAAATGATCGGAAGCGCATTCTGCGGACGGCCGAGCTCGTCTGGCCCCGCGTCCCGTGCCACGCGACGAACGATTTGGAAACCGCGCTCGCGGCGGCAGAGCCAGCTCAACATTCAACATTCAACATTCAACGCTCAACGCTTAACTCCCCTTCCGCGCGGGTGCTCGTGCTCAGCGGCACCGGCTCGTGCTTCTTCGGCCGCGCGGCGGACGGACGCACCGCGAAGTTCGGCGGCTGGGGCCACCTGCTCGGCGACAAGGGCAGCGGTTACGAGATTGCGCTGCGCGCGCTCAAGGCCGTCGTCTTCTACCTCGACAGCGTTGGCGAATGGTCGCGGCTCGGGAAAAATATTTTGCGCGCGCTTTCGCTCAACGAACCGAACGACCTCTCACCGTGGGTGGTTGCGGCGAGCAAGTCGGACATCGCCGCGCTGGCACCGGAAGTTTTCCAAGCCGCCGCCCACGGCGACACCATCGCACGCGACATCCTCGCCGGCGCGGCCAGCAGCCTCGCGAAGGATGCGGTGAGCTGCGCGCGCAAGCTGTTCAAAGTTCAAGGTTCAAAGTTCAAGGTTCGAGGTTCCCGCGCGCCCGTCGAGTTCGTCCTCGCGGGCAGTGTGCTGCTCCGGCAGCCGAAATTTGCGGCGCGGGTCGCGGCGCACCTTCGTCAGGCCTGGCCCGGGGCCATCGTGACACCGCTCGCGCGCGAGAGCGCGTGGGGCGCGGTCGCGCTGGCGCAAGCCGGGGTGGGGACGGGCCGCCGGCCCGTCCGCGCCCTGAAGGGGCGCAAGACCATCAGCGGAATCACTTCGCCGAACACGACCGCTTCGGACGTTTCTTCCGCCCCTGCCGGGGCGGGGACGAGCCGGCGGCTCGTCCCTACCTCATGCGAACTCTCGCCCACCGAGCGCCGCCATCCGCGCTCGATGAATCTCGACCGGCTTTCACTCACCGAGGCCATCGTGCTCATGCTGCGCGAGGATGAAAAAATTCCGGTTGCCGTGTTGGGCGAACGCAAATCCATCGAGCGCGCGATCCGGCTCATCGTGCGCGCGTTCAAGCGCGGCGGGCGGCTGTTCTACGTCGGTGCCGGGACGAGCGGGCGGCTTGGCGTGCTTGACGCGAGCGAGTGCCCGCCGACATTTCGCACCGACCCCGAAATGGTGCAGGGCATCATCGCTGGCGGCGCGCGCGCGCTCACGACGGCCGTCGAGGGCGCGGAGGATGATTACGACGCAGGCGGACGCGCGGTGGAATTTCGCGGCGCGGGCAGACGCGATGTCGTCGTGGGCATCGCCGCGAGCGGGCGGACGCCGTTCGTGTGGGGCGCGCTCGCGGCGGCGAAGCGGCGCGGCGCGGCGACGGTGCTGGTTTGCTTCAACCCGCACCTCGAAATTTCCCGCGCGCAAAAACCGGACGTCGTCATCGCGCCGGACTTCGGTCCCGAAATCCTCACCGGCTCGACGCGGCTCAAGGCGGGCACGGCGACGAAGCTCATTCTGAATCTGTTCACCACCCTCGCGATGGTGCGCCTCGGCAAGGTGGTCGGGAACCTGATGGTGGATTTGAATCCTTCGAACGTGAAGTTGCGCGACCGCGCCGTGCGCATCGTGCGCGAGTTGACCGGCGCGGATGAGGAGCGCGCGCAGACGACGCTCGTGAAATCGAAATGGGTGGTGAAGCAGGCGGTGGCGCGGCTGGGCCGGCGCTGACCGCGCCTCACTTCGTCTGAAACGTCCGCGAGTGTTTCGTGGCGGGGATCGTGACGGTGTAGCTCTTCGCGTCCGGCGCGACGCTGAGCTTGATGTAATTGCCCGCGCACTTCGCGGTGTCCTCGGCGTTGGCGGTGTATTCAGCGGCGAGATTGTTGGTGGCACCATCGTCGCGAAGATTGCGATGCACTTGATACATCGCCTCGATGCTCGGACAATTCTTCAACGTGGCAAACGTCTCCGGCATGCAGCCCTTGCGCGGGCCGTTGTTCATCACGCTCACCGTCGGCGCGAGACTGCGGACGAGCAGCGGGTTGTTGCTCACGTCGAGGCCGTGGTGGTTCACCTGATACACGTCCACCGGGCCGGCGAGATTCACGGGGCAGGCGAGCCACGTCTCGGCGTTCCACGTGAGGTCGCCGCCGTCGAAGAAATCAAAATCGCCGAAGCGCAAAATCCATGCGGTGCTGTTGGCGTTGTCGCTCGGGTCCACGGGCTTGGCGGGGGCGTTCGTGCAAAGCGTGTTCGGCTTTGCGCCAATCGGGACGGTGGCGAATTTATAATTCGCCGCAAGGCAGCGGAGCGAGAGCTTCGGGGCGCCGGTGGCCTGCTTGAGCGCGAGCTCATCGCCGGCCTTGATCACGCGGCGGCCGGCGACTTTCATCTCGCGGTAGGGTTTGATTTTCAAAAGAAACGGCGAGGCGTTCGTGCTGCCGTCTGGGTCTTTCAGCGGGATGCCTTTGTCGAGCACGGTGCCGATGGGCAGGAGCTGCGCGAGTTCCGCCGCGCCGCCGAAGTGATCGATGTGAAAGTGCGTGGTGATGAGGTGGTCGATGCGTTTGATGATCGCGACGTCCGCGGCGACGTGGTGGATGCGTGGCGCGTCGCGCAAGCCGGGATTGCCACTGTCGATGAGGACGGACTCGCCCGCCGGCGTGACGATGAGCGTGGAGCCGCCGCCCTCGGAATCCACCCAGTAAATGTCGAGCCGGCGGTCGTCGAGCCCCGCGCGCGCGGCGAGCACAAGGGCGAGCGAGGCGGAGAGGGTGAAGAGGCGAAAGTTCATGGGCCGAGGATGACGCAAGACGGTGCAGGGGCGCAAGCCGGCGGAGCGCGGCGTTTACGCCGCTTCACCGTTCGGGCTCCACGGGTCAAACGCGCCGGTGGTTCTTTTTGGAAGGTGAAGCGGCCTGAAGGCCGCGCTCCGGCGTCCGCGCCTCCGGCTGCGCGCGGCCACAACCCAAAACGGGAAACTCCGGCCTTGCCAAAGCGGTGGTGGATAAGTTCAATGCCGCTCCTTTCGACGGCTGGCTGGGTAGCTCAGTTGGTAGAGCAGCGGATTGAAAATCCGCGTGTCGCCGGTTCAATTCCGGCCCCAGCCACCACTCCCTTTTCGGGACCGCCGGCGGCCGTTCACTTTCCCGTCGGCGACTTCAGCCAGGCTTGATAGTCCTCGCGCACGGTTGACGGCGCTTTTTCCGACGGCGGGAATTTTTCCTTCAGCATCGCGAGTTGCTCGGTGGTGAAGCCGCGGGCGCGCCACCAGTTGGCGTCGGTCAGGAGCGTCTTCTCGAGGCGCACACCGTTGAGCCGGGCTTGCGAGAGATTGGCACCGGAAAGATTCGCGGCTTCGAGATTCGCGTCGGCGAAGTTCGCGCCGAACAGATTCGCGCCGGACAAATCCGCCATGAGCAGGTAGGCGTCCGAGAGGTCCGCGCCGGCCAGCACGGCGGCGGGGGCCTGGACCTGCTCGAGGTTCGCCCCGCGCAGTTTGGCGGAGAGCAGCCGGGCGTGTGCGAAGCGTGTTTTGAACAGGTCGGCCCCGGACAGATCGGCGTTCGACAAATCCGCCTCGGTGAAATCGGTGAGCTGCAGTTTGGCCTTGGTGAACTTCGTCGCCGTGAGCGTGGACTTCGTGAAGTTGCACGCTTCGAGCGTCGCGCCCGCGAGGTCCGCGCCGGGCAGGCCCACGGCGGTGAGGTCGAGCTTGTTCAAATGCGCGCCGCTCCACTCGGTGTTGTGCGCGCCGAGCAGTTCGAGAAAGGACTCCGCGCGCGCGCGCGCCGGATTTGCGGCGTGCCCGACGACCCAAAAGTGATGCTCGACGCCGGACTGCCGCCGGCTGGATTCGAGGCGCGCGAGGAGCCAGCCGTTCCACGTGACCAGCGCGAGCAGGAAAACAAAAACACTCCAGCGCGGAAAGCCGGTGCGACGGCGGTTGGTTTGTGCGATGGCTTGCTCCAGCGCCGCGACGCGCTCCGGCAGGTTCGGGTTCTCGCTCATGCGCGGCAGTGATAGCAAACCGGCCGCGCGCCGTATAGCCGGGACTGTCGGCCGCGGAAATGAATCGCGTTCCCAATTTCCGGTGGGTAACAATCGCGCCCGCATTTCAAAAGCTTGAGCACGGCACACCCGACGCCACCATCCGCCCAGACCCGCGCCGCGCGACGGTGGCTCGGGTTCCGCCTCGCGGCCGTCGCGGTGGGATTGTTGCCATTCGTGTTGCTGGAGGTCGGCTTGCGCGTGTTCGATCTCGGCAAGCCAGAGCGTCAGTCCGATCCGCTCGCCGGATTCAGCCAGCAGATGCCGCTGTTTGAAAAGGTCGGCGACAAGTGGCAGACGATTCACGCGCGCGAGCCGTATTTCAATCCGCAGGAATTCGCGGCCGCGAAACCCACGAACGGCTTCCGCGTGTTCTGCCTCGGCGGCTCGACCATTTACGGCCATCCCTACTTGAGCGATACGGCGATGCCGAAGTGGCTGGAGCTGGAGTTGCGCGGCACGCACCCCGGGCGCGCCATCGAGGTCGTCAACTGCGGCGGCGTCTCCTACGCGAGCTACCGGCTCGCGATGATCGTGCGCGAGGCGCTGACGCACGAGGCGGACGCCATCGTCGTGGCCACGGGCGAAAATGAATTTCTCGAAGACCGCACCTACCGCGCGATCAAGGCGCGCACCGGCGCGCGCCGGTGGATCGAGGACCGGCTCTACTCGCTGCGCATCGTCACGGGCGGGTTGAAACTTTTCCATCGCGACCCGTCTGCGGCGAGCGACAGCGGCGCGACTCCGCTTTCGTCCGAGGTGAAGCCGCGACTCGACGACGAGCGCACCGGTTACGCGTCGTATCATCGCGACGACGAGTGGCACCGGCAGGTCGTGGCGCAGTTCGAGGAAGCGGTGCGCCAGATGATCGCCGACTGCCGCGCCGCGAAGGTGCCGATCATCCTCGTGACGCTCGGCTCGAATCTGCGCGACTGCCCGCCCTACAAATCCGAGCACAAGCCCGGCCTCACGCCCGAGGACGAGGCGCGGTGGCAATCGGCGTTCGATGCGGCGACGCAAGCGGGGCCGAAGGATTTGAAAGCGGCCGCGGAACTCTACCGTCAAGCAGCGGCGATCGACGGCGAGCACGCGCTGCTCGACTTCCGGTTCGCGCGTTGCCTCGACCAGCTCGGGCGGCCGGATGAGGCGCGCGCACTTTACGTTCAGGCGAAGGATCAGGACGTGTGTCCGCTGCGGATGCTCGAGGAGGTCTATCGTCTTCACCTCGCGATTGCGGCCGAGACGCACACGCCGCTCGCGGACATCCGAAAAACTTTGGAGTCGCTCAGCCCGGACGGAATTCCAGGCAACAACCTCTACCTCGATCACGTTCACCCGACGATTGGCGGCGACCAGCGGATGGCTCAACTCGTCGCGGAGAAAATGCGTGAGGCCGGCGTGGTTCCCGGCGGCACGCGCTGGACGGACGACGCGCGCCGCGCCGCGTATCGCGCGCACTTCGCGCAGCTTGACGCGAATTATTTTTCCAACGGCCGCCGGCGCGTCGAGTGGCTGGAGAACTGGGCGCGCCGCCAGCGGCTCGCCGCCGAGACGGAGCCGAAGGACGCGCGCGGCTTTCTGCACCAGGGCTTCCGCGTGCTCGACCTCGGCGAGGAGGACCGCGCGTGGGAGTCGTTTCAGGCCGCGTTGAAGCAAAACGCCGGACTCACCGCCGAGTTGGTCGCGCACGCGACCGAGTTGCGCGATCAGGGTCGGCCGGAAGCCGCGCAACGACTGCTGGTCCGCCTCGCGAACTCGATTTCCGTCGCGCAACTTCCCGCGGAGTTCAAAAACGTTTCGCGCGCCGTCGAGGCCGATCTCGCGCCTACGCCGAAGTGACGCGCCGTCGTCGCGTTGCGCAACGCTTGCGCACACACGCCGCCGGCTTGCGCAAGCGTTGCGCGAATTTTCCGGCGACCTGCACGAAACCCCTGCAAACACGCGTTGGCACGGGCATTGCATTGGATTCACCACACAATGGTGCGTCCGCTGCGCGGGCGCGTCGCCACGAATCCAAAACCAACAAACCGAAAGGTCAGCCATGAGTCACCTCAACCGCACATTGGTCCTCGCCGGAGCGATCGTCTCGCTCTGCGCCGGGGAGTCACTCCTCCGCGCCCAGAACACCCCGCCGCCCGGCGGCGAGAAGAAAGCCGACGCCCCCCAAAAGGGCAACCGCCAGCGCGGCGGCGGCAACTTCGATCCCGCGGCTATGCGCCAGCGGATGATGGATCGCATGAAGGAGACCTTCGAGGTCACGAACGACGACGAGTGGAAGATCATTTC
>JACQFS010000238.1 GCA_016199935.1 Verrucomicrobiota bacterium | reverse complement strand
GATTCTTGCCCAGCGGATTGCCCGACGGGAGGCCACGCTTCTCTCCTTTGAAGTGGAGCTTGCCCGGATACTTCGCGGGCACGCGCACCGCGTCGAGTTTGAAACGGTAGTGGTCCGATTTGGTGAACCACAGTAGCGTTTCGTAGCGCCCTGAAAATCGGAGGCTGCAATGCAGGCCGTGCTCGAAATGCCAGATGATGCGGTTCCGCAACTTCAAGCCGAGCGACTTGAACAGGTCGTAGTAATAAATATCGAGCGTGAACACCTCACCGTCCTCCACAAAATTGCCCACCTGCCAGCAGAGGCTGCCGTTGTGTTTGAGCGTGCGAACCAGCTCTGCGAGCAACGGCTTCTGTTCCGCCAGATAATCGCGCAGGGAGGAGCGGCGCTCGTATTCCTTGCCGAGATTGTATGGAGGCGACGTGACAACCAGGGAAAAGAAATTGGTTGGCAACTCCGAAGCGCACGCGAGCGCGTCATCGCATACCGTCACCAATCGCTCATCTTCCGAAAAGCTTTCCGCCACTCGAACATCTTGATTGAACAGGTGCTTGACCATTGCGCTGCGAAGGATGGCGACAATCACGGGACGGGTCAACACGCTCTCGAAATGATTTCACTTTTGAAGTTTCACAGCGCGAAGGGACGCTGTCCGCACAATGTTTGACAGGCCGGACGCACTAAAGGCGTCGGTCTTTGAATTTCGCCGTGAACCGATCCAAGCCAGTTCCCTTCGGCGCGCAGGCGGAGAAAGCCTTTGCAATTTGGCGGCGCGCCCTGCTTGAATCGCGCGCATGACGAAGCCGTTCGCGTTCATCGCGTATGAGGAACTGTTCCCCGGCAGCCAGGTGGCCAACCGGCTGGTGGAGCTCGGCTATCGCACGCAGATGGTGCCCGACCCGGCGGAGTTGGTGTCGCTCGCCGAGCGGGAGAAGCCGCTGATCGTGCTGATGGACCTGCGGTGGTCGCGCGCGGACGTGCTCGGCACGCTCACGGCGCTGCGCAAGAACATCGCCACGCAACACATCCCCGTCCTCGCCTTCACCACGCACGACGACGCGGCGGCCAACACCGCCGCGCGTTCCGCCGGCGCGACGCTGGTGGCGAAGGATGACTCGCTGCTCTCGCAACTGCCGCAGTTGCTCGACCAGGCGCTGGCCGTGTGAGGGAGCAAAGCGGCAAGCGGAAAGCGGAAAGCGATGAAACACCAAGTCATGCCCTGTAACTGATACCGGCACCTAGCCCTTACCCCTTACCTCTTACCTCCCACCCCCATGCCCCTCCCCACTGTCAAACTCTCCCAAGGCATCCACGTGATGCATTTGTTTTATCGTCTCGACCGCACGCGCTGGGATGCGCTGGCGGCGGGGCAATCGGCCGAGGCGCGCGCGAAGCTGGAGAAGTTGTGCGCGCAGTTTCCGGGGCCGGCGCAGCCGCGGCTGAGTTCCTACGCGAACGTCGGCGGCAAGGCGGACCTGGGCTTCGTGCTTTACCACGCGGACCTCGTGGCGTTGGGCGCGATGCATCGCGAACTGGAGGCGTGCTTCCCGGCGGGCGCGTTGCAGCCGGTGTATTCGTTTCTCAGCGTGACCGAGTTGCCGGAATACGTGACGACCGACGACGATCTCAAGCGGATGATCGAACACGGTGAGCGCAAGCTGAAGCCGGGCACACCGGAGTTCGACGAGGCGTTCGCCGCGGCGAAGAAGCGCAACGACGAATATAAACACTACCGGCTCAACCCGGAGTTGGAGGATTGGGAGATCATGTGCTTCTACCCGATGAACAAGAAGCGTAACCTCGGCGACAACTGGTATGCGCTCGACTTCGATACGCGCAAGAAGCTCATGGGCAGCCACGCGAAGACCGGCCGCAAATACGCCGGCCGCATCTCGCAGCTCATCACCGCCGCGACGGGCCTCGACGACTGGGAGTGGGGCGTGACGCTCATCGCGCACCAGGCGGATGCGGTGAAGGAGATCGTCCATGAGATGCGCTTCGATGAAGTGACCGCGCGCTTCGGCGACTTCGGCGAGTTCTTCATCAACCTGCGGCTGAACCCGGCGCAGATTTGGGAACACCTGAAGCTCTGAGCTTCGCCCCCTCCCTCACCGTCCCTTGATCCGGCTTGTCTCGGCGCGTTTCATTTCGCGTTCGCTGTCGCGCTTCTTCATGTCCTGGCGTTTGTCGAACTGCGCCTTGCTCTTGCCGACGGCCACCGCGACTTTCACGCGGTTGCCTTTCCAGTAAAAGGAAATCGGGATGAGCGCGTGGCCCTTCACGTGCGAGGCCTCGCGCAACTTGCGGATCTCCGACTTGTTCAACAGCAGCTTGCGCGCGGCCTTGGGGACGTGGTTGAACTGGTTGCCCTGCGTGTATTCGTCAATGTGCGCGTTGTGGAGCCACACCTCGTCCTTGTCCTTCTCCACGCGCACGTAGGCATCGGAGAGCTGGCCCTTGCCGGCGCGGAGGGATTTGACCTCGGTGCCGCGGAGGACGAGCCCGGCCTCGTAGGTTTCCAAAATCTCGTAGTCGCGGCGGGCCTTGGGGTTGTTGAGGATGTCGGCCATTTATGAAAACAGCCGGAGGGTTGCCCCTCCGGCTGCGCGCGGAAAGTGGAAAATGGATCAGTGATGCTTGCGCGACTTTTTCTTCGGCGCGTGGTCCGTCGCCTTGGGCGGCTCGGGAATCTCGAAGCCCATCTTGTCATGGATCAGCTCGGCCATGGCGATGTCCGCGATGCCCATGCCGGCGGTCTCGATGAACAGCGGGCGGCTGCCCTTGCTGCCGGGGTTGTTGAGCTGGCGCACGCGGCGCGAGACGAGGTTCACGAGAAAGTTGGGATCGCCCACTTTCAACATCGCGGCTTTGACGAGTTCGGTGTTCATGTTGGTTCCCCTGACGGGAAGGCGGAGGCTAGTCATCGCGCCCGTGAAGGCAACAAGATTCTTCGCTCCGGTCGGAACGTGCGGCCGCGCGGGTGCGGGGCGAAGCCCCCGGCGCGGGTGTTGCGCGCCGCGACCGGAGCCGCGGATGCAGCCGACGAAATTTTTGAAAGTTTTTTGAAAGAACCCACCGTGACCCGGCGAATCCCCGTTATGAAACCTTGCCTGCCCACAATCCAACCGGCCAACCATCCGCAAACCGTCGTCGCCTTCTGCTCCTGCGGGTTTCATCCCTCATCCTTGTCCTCGGGTCTGGCCGCTCTCCACGGGGGGATTAGGACAAGGATGAGGACAAGGATTAAGGAGCGCACACGAGGTCAGGCTGCGCCCGACGGACTGGCGCGGGGGCGTATTGAATTGCCACCGGGTTGAGACGCCGCCATGCTGCTGACCGTTCCCGACGGAGAACCGCGGTTCAGAAAATCCCATACCATGAAAACACCCCACCTGCTTCTCGCCACCGCCCTCGTTGTGCTCCTCTCAACGCTCAACGCTCAACTCTCAACCGTCTTCGCGCAGGGTGGCCTCACCCCGCCCGGCGCGCCGGCTCCGCTGTTCAAGACGCTTCAGCAGGTGGAGCCGCGCACGCCCATCTCGGCACTGCCGTTCACCATCAGCAACTCCGGTTCGTTCTACGTGACCAGCAACCTGACCGGGATCGCGTCCGCCAACGGCATTACGGTTCAGGCCGATGATGTC
Source organism: Verrucomicrobiota bacterium (assembly GCA_016199935.1). Classification (GTDB taxonomy): domain Bacteria; phylum Verrucomicrobiota; class Verrucomicrobiia; order Limisphaerales; family JACQFS01; genus JACQFS01. The sequence continues at coordinate 28,045 of JACQFS010000238.1, read as the reverse complement.
ACGCTGGACCTGAGCGGCTTCACGCTGGCCGGGGTGGCCAGCTCTCTCGACGGGATTCACGTCACGGGTCTGCACACCAACGTGGCCATCCGCAACGGAACCGTGCGCGGCTGGGGCGGCGACGGCATCGACGCGAGTTCGCTCTTCAGCGGCTCGTTCCTGGAACTCCGCGCCATTGGCAATGTCGGGAATGGCTTCAACGCCGGCACCAATGCGCTGCTCAATCTCTGCATCGCCGATTACAATCAGGCCAACGGCATTGTCGCCAGCCGGGCGGCCATGATCCAAAACTGCACCGCGCGGGAGAATGGAGCGGCCGGCTTTTTCGTGCTCCCGCCGGGTGGGGGCGCATTCCCACCAGCCGGCGCCCAGTTAATCAACTGCTTTGCGCATACGAACGGCGGCAACGGGTTCACCGTGACCGTATCGCAGGTGATCAACTGCTATTCCGCCAACAATCTTGGCCACGGGATATTCTGTTCGACCCGCTCCCAGGTCACGGGCTGCAAGGTGATGTTGAATCATTTGTCCGGCATCTTCGCGACGTCGGGTTCCTCAATCATTGGCAATAGCGTCGTCGGCGTTGGCGCGACCCTCGGGTCCACCAATGCCTGCATTCTGTCCATCGGCGGGTCGGGGAATCGTTTCGAAGACAATCACCTGATGAACCACGATACCGGAATGCTCGTCACCGGCGGCAATAACTTTATTTTCAAGAACACCTCGCAGGGAATAACGTTGGCGAGCAACTACGTGATCACCGCCGGGGGGAGCATCGGCCCCACGAACACCGCCTCCGGCGTGGTGACCAATCATCCGTGGGCGAACTTCATCGAGTAGCAATCTTCCGCCAACTCTCCAATGCCATGAAACAATCCGCCCCGTTCCTCATCGCCGCGTTGCTGTTGGCCGGCGTTTCCTCCCTCATCCTTCACCCTTCATCCTTGTTCGCCCAAGGCAGCCTCACCCCGCCCGGCGCGCCCGCGCCGCTCTTCAAGACCCTCCAGCAGGTCGAGCCGCGCACGCCCATCTCCTCGCTGCCCTTCGTCATCAGCAACTCCGGCTCCTTCTACGTCGTCAGCAACCTCAACGGCATCGCCGTCTCCAACGGCATCACCATCACCGCCAGCGATGTGACGCTGGACCTGGGTGGTTTCGTGCTCGCCGGGTTGACCAACTCCGGCGACGGCATCCAGGTTTCCGGCGCGCGCACCAACCTCGCCATCCGCAACGGCTCCGTGCGCGGCTGGGGCGGCGATGGCATCAACGCGCTCGGCGCAATCAACGGCCAGTATCAGGAGCTGCGGCTGTCGGACAACCAGGGCTGGGGGTTGAACTGCGGGGCGAACAGCACGGTGATCAATTGCACGGCGCACCTCAACGGCACGGGCATCAGCGGAGTTAAGGGCGGGTTCTCGGCCGGCCGGGCCTGCACGGTCGTCAACTGCATTGCCCGGGACCACTACTTCGGCGCCGGCACCAGGGGGTTCGCCACCGGCGAAGCCAGCCTGGTCAACGGTTGCACCGCAGATAACAACCAAATCGGGATCGTGACCGCCGATGGCAGCGCCGTCGTCAGTTGCATCGCCCGGAGCAGTGTATTGGTCGGGATTAGTGTCGGGGTCTCCTGCACGGTCAAAGATTGCACGGCCAGCGCCAATACCGGCGACGGGATCAGCGTTGACTCAAGCTGCCGGGTCGTTGACAACGCGTGTGCCGGCAATGGTGGGGCTGGCATCGTCGCCAATAATTCTCGCAACCGCATTGACTCGAATACGGTGATGGGCAATGCCACCGGCATCAAGTGCAACCCCGCCAGCGCCAATCTGATCGTCCGCAACAGCGCCAAAGGCAACACGTCGGTCAACTACGACCTCGCGGCCGGCAACAACTCCGGCGCGATCATCCTCAGCCCCGGCGTGGGATTCAGCAGTTCGAACCCCTGGGCCAACTTTGAATTCTAGGAGGCTTTTGTTCCCCACCGGCAACTCATCCCGTTTATGAAACACGCTCCGCTGTTCCGGACCATCGTGGTCCTTCAACTCCTCTGCCTCGATTCCGCCACCGTGTTCGCCCAGGGCAGCCTCACTCCGCCCGGCGCGCCCGCGCCGTTGTTCAAGACGCTCACGCAAATCGAGCCGCGCACGCCCATCGGGACTTATGGCACCAATATCACGGTTGCCGGCTCCTATTACCTGAGCGGCAATCTCACCAGCAGCCTTACCAACAGCGACGGCATCACCATCAGCACGGACAACGTGACGGTGGACTTCAATGGCTTCGCGATCATCAACACCGGCGGCGTGGCCACGCAGTCCGATGGCATTTCCTTCACCGCCCGCAATAACGTCACCATCAAGAACGGCACCATCACTGGCTTCTACCGCGGCATCTTTGCCAATGGTGATTCCGGGGGAGTCGTGGTGGAAAACATGCGGCTGGCGACGAACTATTTCCGCGGCATCTCGCTGCTATTGCAGATGGGCGCGGCCGGCGGAATCGTGCGGAACAATTACGCCTATGGCACCGGCGGCACCATCGTCGGCCTTGCCGATCAGGAAATCCGGAGCATCGAAGTGAGTGGCGCCAAGTTCACGATCGAGAACAACGTCGTGCAGCACACCTACGGCAAGGGCCTCGGCGGCGGCTACGGCATCTTCTCCACGCTCGGCACGAACATGGTGATCAACAACAAGGTCAGCCACGCCAATTTCGGCATCCGCTTGAACGGCCCGGACAAATTCCGCGACAACATCGTCAGCAACACCGCCACGAACTACATCGCCGGCACCGACATCGGGAACAACAACTGACTCGCCCCGGCTGAATCCATGAAAACCACCACCCCGAACCTCGCCGGCAAATACGGCCGGCCGTGGGCCGGCTCCCGGTGCCTTAATTTGCAGATCCGACTGGACAATTCGCCCGCGCCTTGCTCTGATCGCGGTCGAATCCAGCCCCACCCGCAAGCGTATGCGCGCCCGTCGCCATGTTGCCTTGTTCACGGAGAGAAAGTTTTCCCCGCCGGCCCCGATGTTGCCCCCCCGCGATTTCCACTTTCCGCGGCTCGACCGGCTGACCGCGACCGAAGCGACGCGGTGAGCCACATGAGCATGTGAGGGCGCTCGAACCAGACCTCGAATCCCATGAAAACCAAAAACTCCGGCCGCAGGCCGGCCGGCCTCGCGCTCCACGCGCTGCTGCTGGCCGGCGTTTCAATCTTCATCCTTCTCCCATCAACCTTGCGGGCCGAAGGCGGCCTGGTGGTCCCGTCCGGCCCGCCGGGAGTGACGGAGTGTCCGCTCGGCCAGATTTGCAGCAACCAGGTGCCGAGCACGCCGATCACCAACGCCGGGTTTGTGATCACCAATTCCGGCCATTACCATCTCCCCAAGTCCATCTACCAGGCGGGCACCGACGGCATCATCATCAACGCGGACAATGTGGAGATCGATTTCGAGGGTTTCAGCCTGAGCGGAAATGGGGACAACTATTCGGGCGTCGTGGTGATCGGCAGTCACACGAACATCGTCCTGAAGCACGGGTTCATCATTGACTACTCCAAATATGTGATCAATGCGCCGGCCGCCTCGGGTTTGGTTGTGGATCGGATTGGTTCGGGGCTGCTTCACCTTGCGATTGGAGGGATAGTTTCTGGAAGTCGAACCGATATGTCCCGGGTGCTGGTGATCGGAAACGGAACCGCCACCAACCCGGCGGTGCAGGTCGGCCCCGGCTCCGTGGTCAGCGACTGCCAGGTTTCCAATTGGGGATCCAACGCCGCCGCCATCTGCATCGCGACGGGCGATGATTGCCGGGTGGAGCGATGCCTCACCTCCGGCGGCTACACCGGCATCCTGTGCGGCAACCACTGCCTCATTCAGGACTGCCAGTCCTACAGCAACGTGAACCATGGAATCTCCTGCCAGGGCGGGAGCGTCTATCGCTGCTCGGCGCGGGTCTGCGCCAGCGGCGCGGGCTTCTCGGTGAACGCGTGCAATTTGTCCTACGCCAGCGCCACCGCGTGCAGCAACGGCTTCGTGTGCGGCGCGAATGTCAACCTCGCGGAATGTCGCGCTTCGAGCAACGCCAACGCCGGGTTCAGCGCTGGCGCGGGTTGCTCCTTTCGCGATTGCACGGCGGATAACAACGGCGGTGATGGCTTCGCCGCGACCCAGATGTCGGTGTTGAAGGGGTGCCAGGCGACGATGAACGGCATGAGCGGCGCGCATCTCCTGGGGCATGGCAACCTGGTCACCGGCAGCTTTTTTGCCAGTAACAACACCAGCCTCACCGCCACCAACGCCGGCGTGCGAGTGGACGGCAACGCCAATGTCATCAAGGATTCCTTCGCCTATGGCAACGGCCTGTTTGGGTTTGCCGTCAACGCCAGCAACCTCAACAACTTTCTCGTCAACCTCTTCGGCGCCAGCAACGGGGCAACCTTTGCCTCCAGCATCTCGGCGAGCAACGGCCCGAACGTGGTCACCCAGATCACCACCGTTGGCAACAGCCCCAGCGTGGATTCAAGTTTTGTCCGTTGACGCCGACCAAAGACTTTTATGAAAACCTTTCTGAGTTTGCTTCTGCTCCTCGGCTCGCTGGCCACCGGTTGGGCCGCCACCACCATCAACGCCGCCAACAAGTTCGCCTACGGCGCCAACATCGGCTGGATGGACTGGCGCGGCGACACCACCAATGGCGTCGTCATCGGCGAATACGTCTGCTCCGGCTTCATCTACTCGGCCAACTGCGGCTGGATCAATCTAGGCGACGGCACGCCCACCAACGGCATCCAGTATCTGAACACTGCGAGCAATGACTTCGGCGTGAACCGCGACGGCCTCGGCAACTTGCGTGGCTTCGCCTATGGCGCGAATATCGGCTGGATCAACTTCGAGACCAACGGTGCGGCGAAGGTGGACCTCGCCACCGGGCAGTTCAGCGGTTCCGCTTACGGTGCCAACGTCGGCTGGATTTCGCTGAGCAACGCCTTCGCCTTCGTGCAGACGGACTCGATCGTCGTCACCGACACCGACGGCGACGGCATCTCCGACGCGTGGGAACGTCTCCACTTCGGCAACCTCACCACCGCCACCGCCACGAGCGACACCGACGGCGACGGCCAGACGGACAGGCAGGAATACCTTGCCGACACCGACCCGTTGAACCCGCGCGACTTTTTCCAGATCATCGCCATCACCGCCAACGCCGCCGGCAGCACGAACAACCTCACGTGGCTCAGCCAGCCCACGCGCCAGTATCGCGTGTTGCAGACCACGAACCTCCTCGCCGGCTACGTGACGAACCTCACGCTCGGCCTGACCTCGCCCGATCCCGGCGCCACCACCACGCGCACCGTGAGCAACCCCGCCGACTCCCGGCGTTTCTTCAAGGTCGAAGCCCAGCGCCCGCTCGTGCCCTGACCATTCGTAGGAGACGAGGCAACGAGACTCCATCTGGCCGGAGTGAGCGAACCTTCGCACTCGCCAACTCCCCGCGATTCAAACTCGCACCGCCGGGCTATCCCGTGCCGTTCGAGCCGGCGAGCTTTGAACTTGGAGCTTCCGCCGACTTGGCTTAGCCTGCCGCCTCATTTCGCCGAAATGCCGAGCGTCTATATCAAAACTTACGGCTGCCAGATGAACGAGCGCGACAGCGAGGCCGTCGCCGCGCAGCTCGTGGCGAAGGGCTATGCCCTCGCACCGTCGGAGACCGCGGCGGACGTGGTGCTGCTCAACACGTGCAGCGTGCGCGACGCCGCGGAGCAGAATGCGCTGGGCCGGATGACGACGCTCGTCGGCATGGCGCGCAAGCGGCGGCCCGAGCAGGTCTTCGGCTTCCTCGGTTGCATGGCGCAGAGCCGCGGCCGGGAACTCATTGATAAGCTTCCCGACGTGGACCTCGTGCTCGGCACGCAGAAGTTTCATCGCGCCGCGGAGTATCTCGGTGAAATCCTCGCGGGCCGCCGCGAGAAGATTGTGGACGTGGCAGAAGAGCAGGGGAGCGAGGCGACGATCAAGGAACATTTGTTGAACGGCAAGGCGAAGTCGGCGGTCACAGCCTTCGTGAGCATCATGCAAGGCTGCAACCAGCGCTGCACGTTCTGCATCGTGCCCGACACGCGCGGCGAGGAACGCAGCCGCACCATCCCCGACATCGTGGCCGAGTGCCGCGAACTCGTCGCGCGTGGCGTGCGGGAGATCACGCTGCTCGGGCAGATCGTCACGAGCTACGGCAAGCGCGACCTGCCCGTGAAGGACGGCCGAAGCGCGTTCGTTCAACTGCTCGACGCCATCCACGAGATTGAGGAACTGGAACGCATCCGCTTCACTTCGCCGCATCCCAAGGGCTACGGCGACGATCTCATCGAGGCTTACGCGCGGCTGCCGAAGCTGGTGGAGAGCGCACACATCCCGGTGCAAAGCGGCAGCGACCGCATCTTGAAACTCATGCACCGCGGCTACACCCGCGAGCGTTTCCTCGGCATCATCGCCAAACTCCGCGCCGTGCAACCGCACATCGGCATCACCACCGACATCATCGTCGGCTTCCCCAGCGAGACCGATGAGGACTTCGAGCAGACGCTCTCGCTCGTGCGCGAGGTGAAGTTTCAAAACGGTTTCCTTTTCAAATACAGCCCGCGCCGTGACACGCCCGCCGCCGCGATGCCCGACCAAGTGCCGCCGGAAATCATCGAATCTCGCCACGCCCGCCTGCTCGCGCAGATCAACGACATCGGCCTCGCGCATTACGAATCGCTCGTCGGCACACGGCAGCAGATCCTCGTCGAGGGCGCGAGCCACCGCAACGCCACGCGTCTCGAAGGTCGCACTCGCACGAACAAGATCGTGATCTTCGAGGGCACCGACCGCCACCGCGGCCAGCTCATGGATGTGCGCATCACGCGCTCCGGCTCCTTCACGCTTTACGGCGATCCAGCCATTGTGAATGTCGAATGACGAGTGACGAATGACGAAGGAATTTCCAATGACGAATGACGAATGGTGGATCTCGTGGCGTCGTGCTTCATCATTTGTGCTTCGTCATTCCTTCGTCATTTGGATTTCGTCATTCGTCATTTCCCCATGAAACTCTCCACCCTCTCCCTCGTGCTCGGCGCCGGCCTCGCGGCGCAGTCCCTCCACGCGCTGCTCAAGCCGAAGCAATTCATCGGGGCCGCCCGCAAATTTCCGCGCTCGCTGCCGTGGGGCTACGCGCTGATGACCGTCGGCACGCTGGGCTTCCTCCATTTTCTCAAACAGGAATCCATTGCCGACTTCGAGTCCTACAAGCCGATGATGATGGCGATCTTCGGCGCGGTGGCCGTGGCCGTGTGCATCTTCGTGAGCGACTTCCTCGCGGTGCGCGGGCTGGCGATCTCGTTCCTGGTGCTGGCGAAACTCATGACGGACACCGCGCGGCCGCACCTGGACGACTCGCACTGGGTGCTGGTGATCCAGCTCTGGGCCTACGCGCTCGTCTGCGCGGGCATCTGGTTCACCGTCTCGCCGTGGCGCTGCCGCGACCTGATCCACTGGGGAACCGCCAGCGAGTCGCGGCTGAAACTGTTGAGCGGCATCCGCCTCGCCTTCGCCGCGCTGCTGGTGTTGCTGGGGTTGACAGTGTTCTGATTTCAAACCACGAATGAACACGAATGAACACGAATGGACACGAATGGACACGAATGGACACGAATCAAACTTCGGCGTCGTGTAGCTGCTGAATTCGTGTTCATTCGTGTCCATTCGTGGTTGAGTTGTCCGTGGCCCCGCTCGGCAAAATCCTCGTCATCCGCGGCGGCGCGATTGGGGATTTCATCCTTACGCTGCCGGCGCTCGCCGCATTGCGCGCGCAGTTTCCTGGCGTGCGGATGGAACTCCTGGGCTATCCGCACATCGCCGAACTCGCCCGCGCCGTCGGCCTCGTGGATGCCGTGAAGCCCATCGAGTCGCGCGCGCTTGCCAGTTTCTTCGCCCGCGGCGGTGATCTTCCGACGGAGATGACGAACTATTTCGCCGGCTTCGCGCTGGTGGTTTCGTATTTGTTCGACCCGGACGGGATTTTTCAGACGAACGTGACGAGTTGCACCGCGGCGCAGTTCATCGCCGGTCCGCACCGGCCGAATGAGGGGGAGTTCATGCACGCCACGGAAGTTTTTCTCAAACCGCTGGAGCGCCTCGCCATCTTCGGCGCGGAAGTCGTTCCTCGACTGAGGATGACCGCCGGCGAAGCTCCCGCGCGGCCTGCCGCGCCGACGCTCGCCTGTCATCCGGGCAGTGGCAGCGAGAAGAAAAACTGGCCCGAGCCGCAATGGGCCGCGCTGCTCGACGAGTTGGTTGCGCGCACCGAAGCGAACTTGCTCATCGTCGGTGGCGAGGCCGAGGGGAAAGTGCTCGAACGCCTCGCCGCGAAACTTTCTCCCGAACGCGTCCGAATCGCCCGTAGCGTCCCGCTTCCGGAACTCGCGCGTTTGCTCGCAGGTTGCGATGCATTTCTCGGCCACGACTCCGGCATCACGCACCTCGCGGCGGCGGTCGGCCTGCCGGGCGTCGTGCTGTGGGGCGTGAGCAATGCGGTCATCTGGCGCCCGCCGAGCCCCCGGATGGAGATCGTCCGCCAGCCCGGCGGCTTGGCCGCACTCTCCGTCAATGAGGTGCTCGCGCGGGTGCGGAAGCTCCTCGACGTCGTGCGAAAATGAAATTGTTTCTGTGGACCGCATCGAATTCCATCCCGACGCATGAGTGACCCCGTCAGAACGTTCACCGTGGATGCATTGTCCGTGTGCGTCCACGGCCACGCCGCCGCGCTCGCCGCGGATGCCGCCCGCACGGCGCAACGTTGTCTCGCCGACGCGATCGGCACTCGCGGCAGCGCGGCCGTCATTCTCGCCACGGGCAACTCGCAGCTCCAGTTTCTCGACGCGCTCGGCGCGCTCGGCGGCGTGGATTGGTCGCGCGTCACCTGCTTTCACATGGATGAGTATCTCGGCCTCGCGGGCGATCACCCGGCGAGCTTCATCCGCTACATGAGGGAGCGCGTGGAGAGCCGCGTGAAGCCGGGCAAGTTTCATTTCCTCCACGGCGATGCGCTGGAGCCGATCAAGGAATGCGAACGCTACGAATCGCTCCTGCGAGCGCAGCCGATTGACCTCTGCTGCCTCGGCGTCGGCGATAACGGCCATCTTGCCTTCAACGATCCGCCCGTCGCGGACTTCGCCGATGCGCGCTGGGTGAAAATCGTCGGCCTCGACGAAATGAACCGCAAACAGCAGGCGGGCTACGGCCATTTCAAATCGCTCGACGACGTGCCGCGCTTCGGCCTCACGCTCACGATCCCCGCGCTCATGGCTGCGCGCCAGGCGCTCTGCCTCGCGCCGGGTAAAGCGAAGGCGCAGATCGTTCGGCGGTTGCTGCGTGATGCAGTCGGCCCTGCGTGTCCCGCCACCTGCCTGCGCACGCAAAAGCAGGCCACGCTGCTGCTGGATACGGACGCGGCGGGATTGCTTTGAGGCGGAGCGCAGAGCTCCAGCTCTGCGCGTTCCTGTTCTATTCGTGACACGCGGAGCAGGAGCTCCGCGCTCCTCACCCCGCGCTCCGCTGGAACTGCCTGCGATACTCGCGCGGCGTGAGCCTGGTGATCTCGCGGAAGCGGCGGTTGAAGTTGGCGAGATTGCGGAAGCCGCAGTCGAGTGCGAGGTCGGTCACCTTTCCATTTTCCTCGGCGAGCTTGCGGCAGGCGCGGCCCACGCGCAGTTCGTTCACGTATTCCGGCAGCGTCTTGCCGGTGCGCATTTTGAAGAAGCGGCTGAACGCTCCGACGCTCAGGTGCGCCTCGCCAGCGACCTTCGTGCGGTCAATCGTATCAGTGAGATGCGCGTTGATATAGTCGCACACGCGCTTCATGCGGTCCTGGTCGGAGCTTTCGAGCACGGGGAGAAAGCCGGCGCTCGCGATTGGCTGAAGGTCCTTCGAGTGCGCGAGGGTGTGCAGGATGGAAAGCAGACCCGCCACGCGCTCCAGCCCGCTGCTCTCGGCGAGGCGCTGCATTTTCTCCGCGACCACTTCGCGCGTGCGGCCGGTGATCCGCAGCCCGCGCGCGGAGCGGCGCAGCAACGCGCGCACTCGCTCCGCCTCGGGGATTTCCAAAAAGTCGTTGCCGAGAAATGTTTCGAGGAACCGCACGATGACCGCGTGAACCGCCGGCGATGATCCACGCCCCTTGCTTTCCTCCTGCTGCCAGACGTGCGGAAGGTTTGTGCCCACGAGCACGAGGTCACCGGGAGCAAGCGGCGCGATGTTGTCGCCCACGAGTCGGTGGCCGCGACTCTTGAGCACGAGCGTGAGCTGATACTCCGGGTGAAAATGCCACGTCGCGTTGTAGCTCGGCCCGCGCACCACCTCGCAGTGGAAGGACTCCCATTGCGTGCTCGGCGTTTTCTCGAAGACGGGCTTCATCGTGTTGCGAAGGATGCAACACCCGACGTCAAGCAGCGAGTGTGAATTCGTCGAGTATGGACTGCGGCGGGAAGCGAAGCGCCACGCCGCTTTGGCATTGCCGGCTTCTCCGTGGCTGCTCGCCAATCCAAAAGCGGTGTCGCCGCTTCGCTCTGCCACCGCAGTCCAAAACTGCACAGGAGTATTTGAACTCGTGACGAAACGCGGGGCGTCGGGCACAATGCGCGGCAAACAATTCTTCACATGGAACGCACCATCAAAATCGCCCTCGTCGGCGCCGGTATGTTCGGCGGCGATGTCCACCTCCGCGCCTACGCCGACCTCCAGCGCTTCGGCATCGCCGGCCAGCTCGCGCGCGTCGGCCTCGACAAGTTCAACCGGGATCTCGCGCCGGTGAAGTTCGACCTCGTCGCCGTCGCCACGCGCTCGCAGAAGTCCGCCGAGAAATCCGCCGCCGCGTTCAAGGAATGGACCGGCCATTCGCCCAAGTGCTACTCCGGCGACGAACCGTGGCACGACATCCTCCGCGATTTTCCCGACCTCGACGTGCTCGCCGTCGCCACGCCGGATCATCTGCACACGCAGCCCATTCTCGCCGCGCTCGCGAAAGGCGTCCACGTCCTCACCGAAAAGCCCATGTGCCTCACCACGCACGAGGCCGACCAGATCATCGAGGCCGCGCGCGCGAAGAACCGCGTCGTGGGCGTGGACATGCACAAGCGTTACGATCCTGATCACCTGCGCATCCGCGATGACATTCAGAAACGCATCGGCGCTCCACTCTACGGCACTGCCTACCTCGAAGAGCCGCTGGAGGTCAGCACCAGCACTTTCAAGTGGGTCGAATCGTCCGACCCCTTCAGCTACGTCGGGCCGCACTGGACCGATTTGATTTACTCCTACTACAAGTCCAAGCCCGTCTCGCTCACCGCAGTGGGCCAGAAGAAGCGACTCGTGCGCGACGGCATCAATGCCTACGACGCCGTGCAAGTGCGCGTGGATTTCGACAACGGCATGAGCATCAATTTTCACAACAACTGGATCACGCCGCCCGATTTCGAGGGGCCGGTAAACCAGGGCCATGAAATCGTCGGCGCCGATGGCAAGGTGGAGAGCGACCAGCAATACCGCGGCTTCCGTTGGTGGAACAAGGGCGGCGGTTCGCGCACGAGCAACAACCATTTCACCCGCGACGTCCTTCGGACCGACGGCACCAAGGCCTACGTCGGCTACGGCGTGGACAGCCTCACCGTCGGCCTCGTGGCGATCTGCCGCGTGAAGTTCGCCGGCCAAACCCGCGACGCCGTGGCGAGCCTGTATCCGACCGCCGAGGAAGCCCGCATCACCTGCGCCATCGTGGACGCCGCCGCCAAAGTGCGCGACCTGAACTTCAAATACATGGCCGAAGGCAAAGGCGCGACCGTCACGGCGCGCTTGCGGATTTACGAGAAGGCGATTTGAACCTCAGATGAAGATGGACGTAAGTCTCAACTCGGCGTTGCGCCAGGCCGCAAGCGAGCAAACGAACTATCAGGAATGGCGAACACCTTGGGAACTCTGTAGCCTTACTCCATGTTGCTCACGCTGACTATAACGCGCAGTCCGACCACCGACCTCGGTTACTTGCTCTGCGAGAACCCTTCACGTTGGCGAGCGGGTCAGGGATCGCCATGATTGAGCGCCATTTTAATGTGACGTTCGTGGCTGCGCTGGCTCTGCGCGAGAAGCAAATTCAGCAGAACTACCGCCCGGTCATTGCAGTTCACAAATGGTTTGCCCGCCGGCCGGGCACTTTGTTCCGCGCACTGATTCTCTCCGAGTTCTCAGGGCATCCAATCGGCGAGAATTTTTATCACCCCCACCATCTGCCAGACGTGCGGGTGTTCGACCCATTCATGGGTGGCGGCACCACCATGATGGAAGCGAACCGCGTCGGCTGCTCCGTCGCAGGGACTGACATCAACCCGATGGCTTGGTGGATTGTGCGACAGGAGTTGCTCGATCTCGACGTGGATGCCTACCAGAAGACTGGGGAGCAATTGCGGGCTCATCTGGAGAAGGAGATTGGACACCTCTACCGCACATCTTGCGCCCGTTGCGGGAACCGCGACGCCCGCGTGAAGTATTTTCTATGGGTGAAAACGGCGGGTTGCGAAGCTTGTGGGAAGGACACGGATTTGTTTCCTAACTTTCTGCTCTCGGAAGATGTCCGGCATCCGAAGAATGTTTTCGTGTGCGGCCACTGCGGTGAGTTGTTCGAGAGCGAAGATCGCAAGCAGCCGGAGCCATGTCCTCATTGCCATCAGGAGCTGCCGTTGGAGCACACAGCGCGGCGAAACAAGGCGACATGCCGTCATTGCGACAGTCCGGTGAGCTATCCCAGCGCCTCAGTGCCCCCGCATCGCCTCTTCGCCATCGAATACAATTGCACCACCTGCGCGGCACAGGCTGATGGGCGAAAGGGCAGGTTGTTCAAGAAGGCGGACGCGGCTGATCTGGCGAAGTTCACGGAAGCAGATGAGCGACTGCGGAAGATGCGCCCGAAGTTCATTCCTGAGGACGAGATTCCCAATGGTGATGAAACGGAACGCCTGCATCGGTGGGGTTATCATCATTACCGCGAGCTTTTCAACGCGCGGCAGTTGCTCGGGCTGGAGTTGAGTTGCCGTTGGATTGCCGCGGTGAAGGACCAACGCATCCGCGAGGCACTGGCGACCAATCTCTCCGATTTGTTGCGCTACCAGAACATGCTTTGCCGCTATGACACGATGGCTCTCAAGTCGCTCGATGTGTTTTCGATTCATGGCTTCCCGGTAGGTTTGATTCAGTGCGAGTCAAACTTCCTCGGCATTGCCGGCCGCAACGGCGCGCCTGTCGGCAGTGGCGGTTGGCTGAACATTGTCGAAAAATTTGCGAAGGCCAAACGCTACTGCGTGCAGCCGTTCGAGATTCGGCACGAAGGTTCGCGCAAGATTGAGGTGCCCATAGTTGGCGAATGGATTGGCTCGGTTCGCAACGGTCAGCACCTGCCTGAGCGACGGGAAATCCTGCTTCTCTGTGACGATTCCTCCACTGCAAAACTGAACGGAGCGAAGTTTGACGCTGTCTTTACCGATCCTCCTTACTTCGGAAACGTCCAGTATGCCGAACTGATGGACTTTTGCTATGTCTGGCTGAGGAAGCTGCTGGGAGACACGGTTCCAGAATTTCTCAAACCAAGCACTCGCCACCAAAACGAACTGACCGGCAACACGAGCATGGGGCGCGGGCTCGAACACTTTACCGAAGGCATATCGAAGACGCTTGGGATTGCTGCCAAGAGGCTGAAACCGGGGCAGCCATTCGCATTCACCTACCACCACAACCGACTTGATGCCTACATTCCGTTGGCCGTCGCTATTCTTGATGCCGGTCTGGTTTGCTCAGCCTGTCTGCCCTGTCCGGCTGAGATGGGCGCTTCCATCCACATCAATGGGACGGGTTCATCCACGGTCGATACCGTTCTGGTCTGCCGCTCCACGGGACGATTTCCCCGTCGTTGGCTGGCGGACAACGCCGCGGGTTTGGCAGAGATCGTCCGGCGCGACGTGGAGTCGCTGGCCGAGGCGGGTCTCACCGCGACGCAGGGTGACATCCGGTGCATCTGCTTTGGCCAACTTACGCGCCTGGCCATCTGGAATCTTCGCGCGCGATGGGACAGCCGGCGGCCGGTTGCCGAGCGGACGAGCGAAGTCACGCGCTGGCTTTCTGATTTCGGTGGCGTGGGCGCGGTCCTGACCGCACTCGACGAAAAGTTTTCACGAGCACAGCGAAAGCAAAGCTGGGTGCCTGAAAGTGTCTTGAGAGAAACCCCGGAACACGAAGATGAAGTATCCTTTTGAAGCACCGTTCAGTGAAATCGAAGCAGCGCCGGAACCATTCGTCGCCGCAGTGTTTTCCAGTCTGGCCTCCGAATTCCTTACGTTGCCCAAGGGAGAAGGCTTCGTGGACTATGCACCTTTCGAGGCCGGCTATGAGGCGCTCAAGAAAGCAACCAGCGGATTTGCGGCGCTCCCGCGGACTGAAGTGGTGAAGTGCGTGATTGAGGTGCCCATCGCCTTCGTCGTTCTGCGCTCGATGCTCGGGTTCACCCCGCCGGAGTGGGCTTACGTCGCGGCGCAGCGCTCCGGCTTGGAACTCAATCAGGGATTTGCTCGAACGCTCGACCGCAAAGTCCGCGTTTCTCCCCTGTCGTCGCTCCGCCCGAGCCCCGAGATGATGAAACGAATCGAGGCGATGGTTGAAACCGCTTGCGATTTGTTGGAGCAGGGTTGTCCCAAGGTTCAGGCAGACCAAATACATCGGCTGCAAAAGGCCGACACAGTCGGTGGTCTCACTGCATTGCGAAACTTGTCAGCCATCGGTGCGCCCTATGCGATGGTGCTCTATGAGAGATTCCTCGGCCGCCCGTTTGCCGGACACCGCGATTCCGTCAGTGAACTGGTTGGCGACGGTTTGGAAAACGCCATTGAAGAACAGCTCGCCAGAGCTGGCATTAGTTTTCGGAAAACCCGCAGGGCCGAGCGATTTCCCGGCTTTGACCAAGCGCCCGACTTCATGGTGCCGAGTGAGTTTAATCCGAAGATCGTGATTGAGGCAAAACTGACCGAGGACGACGGCACGGCCCGAGACAAGGTCACGCGCATTCAGCATCTGCACTCACTGAGCATCGCCGGCCAACCGAACGGCAAGCAAAAGTTTGAGGTCATTGCTTGCATCGCTGGTCGTGGCTTCGGCGTGCGAAGAGAGGACATGAAGAAACTGCTCATTGCTACACGCGGGAAGGTTTTCACACCCAAGACGCTCAGCTGCATCGTGGAATGCACTGAACTCAAGAATTTCAAAACGAGATGATGCTTCGGGTGATCCAAAAACACGCCGTCATTTACCCCGCCGCCGTTATTTTTTGCCCGCTTCTGGCGGCAGATTGGGAATCAGCTTGGGATCGTATTTCGCGCCGTTGGAAACCTGGATGAGCGTCATGCGGATCTTGGTGGGAAAGAACTTTTCGTGGTCGGGGCGTTTGTGGGCGTGGCCGCTGCCGCCGCTGTTGTCCTTGATGACGAGGTGCATTTCCTTGATGCCTTCGCTCCAGACGATGTCGTCGTTCTGCCAGAACTTGGTCATGGCGATGTCCTTTTCATACACGCCTTGCTCCTTGTAAACGTCGGTGCCGATGCAGCCGTAGCTGTGGTGCTGGCCTTTGTTGGGGATGTAGCAGACGCTCCAGGTGGTGGGCTCGCCGCCGGCGGGTTTCTCGATGACCTCGAGGCGCACATGCACGGTGCCGTTGCGGTAGTCCACGGGAGCGATCCAGTTCTTCGGGCGCTGGGCATTGAGCATGGGCCCTTTGACGTAGTAGTGCGATGGGTTCGGCTTGGCGTTGTCCGCGTCGGCTTTGGTGAAAGGAAAGGTGACATCGAAGAGCACGAACTGCTCGGCGTGGCAAAGGGTCATGCTCATCAGCACCAAGAGGAGGGACAAAAGCGCGGTGCGGTTGGGAATGTTGGTTGGCATGGTCTTGGTGATGGTGGTCGGTGCTCGGGCTTGACGGTGTGAGACGAAGATCATGCGGTCAACGTTGAATCTGGTCGCCGAGGAAGCCCGCATCACCTGCGCATCGCGGACACAGCGAATGGCGTGCAGAAATTCCGCCTTGAGATTGGCGGCGTGGCTGCGACGCTCCGGCCACATGAACGCACGCACTATTCTCACCCGCACATTTTCACGAGTGACCGCCCTGGCGGCCATCACGCTGCTCGGCTGCCTCGGCTCCGGACTCCAGGCCGCCGGGCATCCCGACACCAAAGGCTGGAAGCCGCTCATCGCCGCGGATTTCTCGGACACCATCGGTGGCGCGGGTTGGAAGTGGGAGGATGGGACGTTGGTGGCGACGGATCACGGGACGCTCTGGACCAAGGAGTCCTACGCGAATTTTGTCCTCGATCTGGAATTCAAAGTGTCGAAGGAAGCCAACAGCGGCGTCTTCCTCCGGTCCGGCGACATCAAGAACACGCTCGCCGCGCTGGAAATCCAGGTGCATGAAAGCACCGACGGCGGCAAATACGGAATGGTCGGCGCGATCTATGACGCGATGCCGCCGTCGAAGAGCATGGCCAAGCCCGTGGGCGAGTGGAACCACTACACCATCACCTGCAATGACAGCCTCGTCTCGGTGGTCTTCAACGGCGAGGAAGTCATCCACGCCGACCTCAACAACTGGCCCGAGAAGGGCAAGAACCCCGACGGCACGGCGAACAAGTTCAAAATCCCGCTGAGGGATTTCGCGCGCAAAGGCCCGCTCGGACTGCAAGGACTTCACGGCAAGGCGCAGGCGCCGGTGTGGTATCGCAACCTCAAAATCAAGGTCTCGGAGTAACGGCCCGGCTCGACGGCTTCCGGGCCGCGCAGCCCGGTGTTCCCGGGGATTTGCGAGATGGTTGCGAACCAGTTGACAGCCGAATGTCGAAGCCTACGCTCGCCGCAAATGAGCACGAAGGACTTCGTCGTCTCACGCGATTTTCCAGCCGGCAGATGCCGGCGACCGCGCGATTGAATTTCTGTTCCACGCCATCACCCAAGCCACCCCGCACCATGAAAACCATTCGCCCCCTGCTCGCCATCGTCGCTTTGTTTCTCACGCTCGCCGCCGCCCGGGCCGCCGAGGTCGCGGCCCGTCCGACGCCCGCGCAAGCCGCCAAACAACTGGCTGCCGAGCCGGACAGCCCGGCGGCGGCCACCGCGTTCTATCAGGCGTGGCTCTCGGACATTTCGTTGAAGATTTCCAACGATCCGGATGGAGCCGAGAAAAAGATCGCCGAAATGAAAAAGATCATCGCCGCCCACAAGACCGGCGACGCAAAGGTCAAAGAGACGCTCGACCGCTCGACCTCGGTCCTGCGCGGCTTCGACGACCGGATCCGCATGGCGCGCATGACGGGTGACGCGGTGAAGGCGGAGTTGAAAAAGCACCCCGCGGACGCGAAGGCGCTGACTGATTTCCAGAACAAGTTCTACACGCAATTGTATTCCTCCGCCCGCACCAAACCGGAGGAGACGGGCAAGCAACTCACGGAGACGCTGCGTTTTCTCGACGAAATGAAATCCCTCGCGGGCGATTCCCGCGCGAAGGACTTCGACCGCGTGATCGCCACGTTCAAGCGCATTGAGTCCACGATCGCGACCGGACAAAAGCAAAACTCCCTGATCGGCCAGCCGGCCGCGCCGTTGAGCGTCACCGCGTGGGCCAACGGCGCGCCGCTCACCGATGCCAGCCTGAAGGGCAGGGTGGTGCTGCTGGATTTCTGGGCGGTGTGGTGCGGCCCGTGCATCGCGACCTTCCCGCATCTGCGCGAGTGGAACGAGAAATTCAAGGACAAGGGCCTGACGATCATCGGCCTCACGCGCTACTACAACTACGCGTGGAAAGACGGCAAGGCCGCACGCGATAAGGAAACGGTGGCCCCCGAAAAGGAGTTGGAGATGCTCGGCCACTTCGCCAAAGAGCACAAGCTGGGGCACGTCTTCGGCGTCCAGGACGAGCGTGGCCTGTCGGATTTCTACGGCGTCACCGGCATCCCGCAGGCGGTGCTCATTGATCGCCAGGGCAAGGTGCGGCTCATCCGCGTGGGCAGCGGCGACGCCAACGCGCACGACATCGGCGAGATGATCGAGAAGCTGCTGGCCGAGGGCGAGTGAGGCCGGGCCGGGCGTGCAAGGTGCCGGGCGGTATGGAAATTCGGAGCCTCTGCGTCCGAGTGTGGGCCAGCACCGGTTGCGCGATTTGAATTCCAACATCTTGGCCGAAGACAATGCGCGGTGGGCGCAACTTCACTTCACCTCGCGCCGCGGATGTGTTAAACCGCGCTCATGAATTCCGGCGGATGGCTCCTGCTTGTGTTTGGACTCTTCTGGTCCGGCATCACCCTGACCTTCGACGGCTTCGTCGCGCGCTCCATCTGGCAGCGGTGGTCGGCGCAAAACTTCGCCTCGGCGCCGGGCCGCGTGACGCACAGCGAAGTCATCCGTATGCGCGGCTCGAAAGGCGGCTCCAGCTACCGCCCGAAAATCGTTTACACCTACGAGGTCGACGGACGAACGCTCACCAGCGAGCAATATCATTTCGGCGAGATGTCCAGTTCGGACGCGCGCTGGGCGAACGCCGTGTTGGCGCAGCATCCCGTCGGCCGCGAGGTGACTGTCCGCTACGACCCGGCCGATCCGAAACGGGCGGTGCTCAAGACCGGCATCGAAGGGGACGAACTGTTCGTCGGCCTCTTCCTGACGCCGTTCAACGCCATCATGCTGGCCATCGTTTGGCTGGCGCTGGCGAGTCTGCGGCGTAAATTTTCCCCCGAGGCCGGCGGTGTCTCGCTCCGCACGGAACGATTGCGGACGCGTGCGCGCATGGCCGCGTTCTTGCCCTTCCATGCGGCGGTCGCGGCGGCGGGAGGCGTGGGGTTCGTGTTGATTTTCATCATCGGTTTCACGTCTGGCTTCAATCCGTCGGTTCGGGTCGCCGTCGCCGGCTGGAGTGTCGTGTTGTGCGCGGCGGCGCTGGCGTTTGGCCGGCGGTGGATGCGCATCCATTCCGGCGCGGAGGACCTGGTGCTCGACGCGGGCACGCAAACGCTCACGCTCCCGTGCAACCGCGGCCGCAAGCGTCCGGTCGAGGTCGCGTTCGGCGAGGTGGCCGCCGTCGAGGTCAAGCGCCACGAGCGCACGAGCTCGAAAAGCGGGACGACTTACAGCTATTCGCCGACGCTGCAATTGCGCGACGGGCGGAGCGAGCAACTCGCCGAGTGGTATGACCAACCGAAGGCCGATGCTTTCACCGCGTGGCTGCGCGGCAAACTCAGCTTGTGACCGGGGGGCAAAGCGGAGCAGCCCGCTCGTTCGCCTCGTCCTGGACCCGGCCGCGCGGGCGCAGGCGGGGCAAAAGTGATTGAGACGACGTGCCGCAAGCTGCTATAAAAATCCCATGCCCTTCAACAGACTCAACCGCCGCACGGCACTGAAGCTCGCGGGCGCGACGCTCGTCGTTGGATCGACGGCTCCGGAGATCCTCGCCGCGCCGCGCCGCGCGAAGCGAGTCATCGTGGCGGGCGGCGGCATCGGCGGGCTTTGCTGCGCCTACGAGCTGATGCAGCGCGGGCACGACGTGACGGTGCTCGAAGCGTCAGGGCGCAGCGGCGGGCACGTGATGACGGCGCACGATCCGTTCGCCGACGGCCTCTACGCCGATCTCGGCGGCGAGCAATGCACCGAGCCGGGCTACGAGTTGTTCCGCGCTTACGCGAAAAAGTTCGGCCTCAAGCTGCTGCCCTATCGGCGTCGCGACAACCTCCTCCGCTTCATCGATAAGAAACCCTACACCGAGGAACAACTCGCCGACCGTCGCGTCCTCGCCGGGTTCGGCTTCAACCAGCGCGAGGTGGATTTCCTCGCGCGCCACGGTTGGTCCGAATTGCCGCTGTTGTTCTTCGGCCCGCGTCTCGACCAGTTCACCGACGAGTATCAGCCCTTCGGCGTGGGCTTCGATGAACTCGACAAAATTTCCGTCACGGATTTTCTCCAGCGCGAGGGCGCGTCGGCGGCGGCCCTCAATTACGCCGGGAGCAAGACCACGTCCGCGCTGCACCGGATGTGGTTTCTCGCCATCATGAAGCACCGGCGCCGCCGGCTTTTTGAAAAAAATCTTTTCCGCATCGAGGGCGGCAACCAGCGGCTCACTGATGCGTTCGCGACGCGGCTCGGCACGCGCGTGCGGCTGGGCCGCCCCATCAAGCGCATCGAGCACAGCGCGTCCGGCGTGACGGTCCACTATCGCGAACACGAAGACGACAAATCCATCGCGGCCGAGCATCTCGTGAACGCGATTCCGCTGCCGGTGTTCAAAAACATTCCCGTCGAGCCCGCGTGGCCCGAGCCGAAGGCGTGGGTGATGCAGAATGTTTCCTACGGCATGCAGACGCGCGTGGTTTTCCAGTGCCGCACGCGGTTTTGGAAAAAGGAAGGCATCAGCATCAACATCTCGCCCGGCCACGCGGCCCTCTACAACATTTGGGAATGCGCCACCGAAGTCGCGGGCGAGCGCGGCATCCTCATGGCGAGCGCGTCGCCCGGCACGACGCGGGCGCAGGCGATGGAGGCGTTGCGCGCGCATTATCCCGGCAAGGCGCTTGACGTGGAGCACGTGTTCATCAAGGACTGGTTCCGCGAGGCGTGGGCGCCGGTGTGCGAGCGGCATGAGTTCCAAGTCGGGCAGCTCGCGAAGTTCTGGCCGAACATCATCGAGCCGGTCGGCCGCGTCCACTTCGTCGGCTCGGGCATCGACAACAACCATCACGGGATGGAGGCCGCGACGCGCTCGGCGAACCGTGTGGCGAAGCAGATTGACGAATTATGAAACTGGCCAACGTCATTCCGTTCGTGCTGCTGGCCGGTCTGGTCTCGCCCAGCTTTGCACAGAACAAACCGAAGCCCGAGTTGCCGAAGGTTGTGCTCATCGGCGACTCGATCCGGCTCGGCTACGCACCGCTCGTGGCGAAGCGGCTGGAAGGCCGGGCGGTCATAATCAGCGCGAGCGCAAACGGTGCCGACAGCGGAAACGTCCTCGCGCACCTCGATGAGTGGGTCATCCGTGAAAAACCCGCCGTCGTGCACTTTAACTGCGGCATCCACGACTTGAAGGTCTCAAAGCAAACCAAGGAACAGCATGTGGCGTTGGCGCAATATGAAGCCAACCTCCGGCAGATTGTTTCGCGGTTGCGGAAGGAGACTTCCGCCGCACTCGTATTTGCCAACACCACGCCGATCCTCGACGCGCGCCACGCCGAACGCGGCGGGAAGGAGTTCGATTTGTTTGAAGCCGATGTGAAACGCTACAACGTCGCCGCACTCGGCGTGATGCGCGAGGCGGGCGTGCCCGTGGATGATTTGCATTGGGTCGTGGAGGACGCCGGCGCTGGGAAAATTCTCGGCGCGGATGGCACGCACTACACCGCGGCGGGCAAGGAGCGGTTGGCGGAGGCCGTGGCGGATTGCGTGATGCGTCATTGGCTCGTGAAGAAATACACGAGCCCGACGGCACCCAAGGCGGAGCCGAGCGCCGAGGCGGCGGCGAAATATCGCAAGGCCGAGGTGGAGCGCGACGCGCTGGTGCCGCCGGCGTATCGCGATTTCAAGGCCGGCTCGTGGGCGATGCCGGCGAGTGCGGACGCGTGGCGACAGCAGCGGCCCACGGTTCACAAGGTCGTCGTGGACTCCCTTGGCGATCTGCCGCCACGCCCCTCGCCACCGCGGGCGCGGGTGGTGAGCCGGGAATTGCGCCGCGCCTATACGCTCGAACGCGTGGCGATTGACAACGGCGACCACAACGACATCACCGCGCTGGTGCTCGTGCCGGAGAAACGGCTGCCGCGCGCACCCGCGATCCTCTGGCTCCATTCTTCCACGCCGGACAAAAACCAGCTCATCACGCCCAACTCGAACGGCGGCGAGTTGCCGCTCGGCGAGGCGTTCGCGAACGCGGGCTACGTGGTGCTCGCGCCGGACGCGTGCCTCTACGGCGAGCGCGCGACGAACGGCCCGGTTGGCCCGCTGGAAATTTATCAACGTGATCAGTCGGAAACCTTCCGCGTCGCGGAGGATCGTCTGCTGAAGTGGAACCTCTGGCTCGGGCGCACGCTGTGGGGGATGTTCGTGCGCGACGATCAGATCGCGCTGGATTACCTGTGTGCGCGTCCCGAGGTGGATGCGAAACGCATCGGCGCCACGGGCATGAGCATGGGCAGCACGCGCGCGTGGTGGCTCGCGGCGGTTGACGAACGCGTCGCGGCGACGGTTGGCGTCGCGTGCCTGACCCGTTATCAAAACCTGATCGCGCACGGAAACCTTCGCGGGCACGGCCTCTACTATTTCAGCTACGGCCTGCTGAAACACTTCGACACCGAAGGCGTGCTCGCGTTGATGGCACCGCGGCCGTTTCTCGCGCTCACGGGCGACTTGGACTACGGCTCGCCGGCGGACGGCATCAAGGTGCTCGAGGAAATGGTCAGCGGGGTTTACCGTGCGACCGGGGCCGGGGAAAACTTCAAGAGCATCCTCTATCCCGGCGTGGGCCACAGCTATACGCCGGAGATGCGCGCGGAAATGCTCGCGTGGTTCGAGCGGTGGCTGAAGCCGGCGGCGCAGTGACCGAAGCGTGATTGGCCGGCTCGACCGTGTGCCGGCAGCGGAACATGCGTTCCTTTACACGCTTCGCGGCCGCGCCTATTCTGGCAGCGTGACTGAAATTGGAAAGCAGCGCGTCGTCGTGGGCATGAGCGGGGGAGTGGATTCCTCGGCGGCGGCGGCGCTCTTGGTGGAGCAGGGGTGGGACGTGATCGGCATCACGCTCAAGCTCTGGCCGCAGGACTGCGTCTCCCGCGCCGAGGACAAATGCTGCGGCCCACAGGCCGTGACGGACGCCCGCGCCGTCTCGCACAAGCTGAACATTCCTTACTACCTCGTGGACGAGGCGGCAGATTTTCAGAAGCAGGTCATCAATTATTTCGCCGAGGAATACCGCGCCGGCCGCACGCCCAACCCGTGCGTGATGTGCAATGAGAAGCTGAAGTTCGGCACGCTCATCAGCCGGGCGCAGCAGTTGGGCGCGGAGAAAATCGCCACGGGCCACTTCGCGCGCGTCGAGCGGCGCGACGACGGCCGCCACCTGCTCAAGCGCGGACGCGATGCGCGCAAGGACCAGAGTTATTTTCTTTTCACGCTCAAACAGGACCAGCTCGCGCGCTCGCTTTTCCCGCTCGGTGAGCTGACCAAGCACGACACGCGCGAGATCGCCCGCGACTGCGAGCTCAAGACCGCCGACAAGGAGGAGAGCATGGAAATCTGCTTCGTGCCGGACAAGGACTACGGAAAATTTTTGCAACAAGCGCATCTCGTGGAGAAGCATCAGGGCGACATCGTGGACCCGACGGGCCGCGTGCTCGGCCAGCACGACGGCATCGAGTTCTACACCATCGGCCAGCGCAAGGGGCTCGGCCTCTCGTCACCGAAACCGCTTTACGTCATCGAACTCGATCCGAAGACGAACCGCGTGATCGTCGGCGACGAGTTATTGCTGGAGCGTGCGGAGTTCACGGTGGAGCGCTGCAACTGGATCCCGTTCGACGAACCGCCCGCCAGCATCGAGGTGATGGCGAAAATTCGCTATAACCATCCCGGCACCACTGCCACCGTCACGCCCCAGCCGAACGGCGCGGCAAAAGTGAGGCTGCACATTCCGCAACGCGCGATCACGCCGGGACAGGCGTGCGTTTTCTACCAGGATGACCTCGTGGTCGGCGGCGGCTGGATCGCGCGGACATGAAATCCGCCCGCCAGTGTTCCCTCGTCCTCGTCACCGCGCCGGATCTCAAGACGGCGCGCGAAATCGCCCGCGCGGCGTTGAAGGAGCGGCTCATCGCGTGCGCCAACCTCGTCCCGCGCGTCGAGTCGCACTATCGGTGGAAGGGGAAGATCGAGTCGGCGGCGGAAGTCCTGATGGTGCTCAAGACCACGCGCGGCAAACTCGCCCAACTCGAGAAGCTCATCCTTGCCCGGCATCCTTACGACACGCCGGAGTTCGTCGTTCTACCGCTCCAAGCAGGGACGGCCCGGTATCTCGCCTGGCTCGCGCGCAGTGTGGGCGACTGAAAGCTCCGCAGGCTTTACACCGCGCATCGGCGCGCGTTAAATCGCGTTCCGTATGAAACGTGCGCGTTTGCTCTCGGCGGTGATGTGTCTTCCGGTCGTGGTGGTTTTGATTTCCTGCGCCACGGACGAGCGCGTCGCGCGCGAGCCGGGCGCGCGATCCGCGGGAAACGGCGCGGCGCAGGTTCCGAGTTGGTCGCGCGCGGATCTGGATTTTTTCCTGCACGGCTCGATGAGCACCGAGGTCGTGCCGGAGGCGGTGTTGCGAGCGTTCATCCGCACCTATCCCGATTTGTTTCCGAGTGCGGACCTCAGTCATCTCGGGCTGATTCCTGATCCAGCGTTTGGCTGGCCGGTCGGCTTCAGCCGCAAACCCGTCGCGCACCTGGGCGGACTGTCGTCGGTCGGCATCAACTGCGCCGCGTGTCACGTTGCTGAAATCTCCGTCGCGCCGGGCGCCGCGCCGGTGCGCGTGCTCGGCGGCACCGCGCATTTCGACGCGGAGGCTTTTTTTGGCTCGGTGATTGTCGCGACGTTCCGCACGTCCGATCCGGCCAATCTGAAACGCTTCCTCGCCGCGTATCTCGCCGAGGCCGATCCGGCCGGCGGCGAGCCGGCGCAAGCAATGTTCGCAGCGGCGTGGCAGCGGCAGGAGCAAAAAATTTCCGCCGGCGTTTCTGCCGACCCATTCGGATCGAAGGGTGTCGCGCCCGGCGCGCTGCACGCGATCACGGCGGGGGAGCTTCGCGTGAACCGGAAACGACTCGAAGGCGGAGCGGACCTCGCCGCACTGGCGCACTCCACGCTCAAACTTTTCCACAACCTCCGTGCGGCGTTGCACGTCCCCGATCAGCCGCCGGAAAAACTTCCGCCCGCCTCCGGCCCCGGTCGCAACGACGCGTTCGGCCTCCTCTCCGCTGCGCTGTTTGGCGCGCCGCAGCCTTACTCGCCGGTGAAATACGGTCTGGTGTGGAACGTGGATCAGCGGCACTGGGTCCACTGGGATGGCAACACGCAATCGCCCCTCGGCCGGAATCTGCTCGCCGCGCTTGGTCTCGGCGCGCCGCTCGATGGCAAACGCGGCCGGCTCGATTTCGCCCTCGTGCGGCGCCACACGGAAATGACCGAGCACATCCGGCCACCGCGTTTTCCCGCGACGGTCAACGGCGTCGCCGCCGCGCGGGGGCAAATCATTTACCTGACCCATTGCGCCTCGTGCCACGATGGCCGTGAGTCGGATGCGCGTTTGCACGAGCCGCGTGTGGTTGGAACGGATCCGGCGCGCGCCGTGGCGTTTTCGCCCGCGCAGGCCGCACGCCGCGCGGCGCACGGGCGAAGTCATTCAAGCGCGGTTGGCGTGCGTATGATTTCACGCAGATGGGCTTCGCGGATGACGGGGCGTATCTCCTGGACACGTCGGCCCCGGGCAACTCGAACGCCGGTCACGCCTACGGCACGGAGCTGTCCGCGGCGCAGAAGCGCGACCTGATCGAATACCTCAAGACGCTGTAGCCGACGCGCGCGTCACTTCAGCGTCTGCTTCAGCCACGCGATCAGTTGCTCCTGATAGTCCGAGTTGAGTTTCGCCCAGCCGCCCATGCCGTGGCCGCCGTCCTTGATGGTGATGAAATCGCAGCGCGCGCCAATGGCTTTCATTTTTTCCTGAAACTTCACCGACTGCTCGTAAGGCACCTGCGCGTCCTTGTCGCCGTGGATGAGCAGATACGGCGGCAAATCTTTGCGGAGGTAGCTCGTGGAGGAGGCGTCGCGGAGAACTTTCCACGCGGCGTCGTTCAATTCGGTGAGGCCGAACAGCGCCGTCATCGAGGGCCCGAGTGCATTGCGCGCCTTCACTTGAAACTCCAGATCGTGCGGCGCGTAGATCGGCACCACCGCCGCCACGCTCGTCTCGCCCTTCGCGCGCACGCCGACGAGCGACACGATGTGCCCGCCCGCTGATTCGCCGATGATGGCGATGCGCTTGGGGTCCACTTTGAATTCCTTGGCGTGCGCCTTCACCCAGCGGATCGCGGCCTCGGTGTCCTCGATGTTCGCGGGGAAACGGTTCGTCGGCGCGAGGCGGTAGTTGATGGTGAACCACGTGAAGCCCGCCTTGCCGAGCGGCTCGAACAGCGGCTTGATGAAACTCGTCTTGTCGCCCTTGGTGAAGCCGCCGCCGTGGACGAGGATGCACGCGGGGAACGGCCCTTTGCCCTCGGGCACGAAGGCGTCGAGCGTCAGGCTCACGCCGCCGGGCTTGGCGAATTCGATGTCCGTCTTGAGTTCCGCGCGCGCGGTGAACGCGAGCGCCAGCAGGCAAAGGAGGTAACGCATGGGCGGAGGATGCGCAGTTCAACCGCCAGAATCAACGCTTCGTCGCGTCGGCGCTTTGTCCGGCCTTCGGGCTGAAGCGCAAAATGCGCGTTGAGAATTTGAACTCGCCCACCCACAGGTAGCCGCTGCCCCACGCGAGCGAGCCAGGGCCGAAGAGTTTGTTGCGGCCAATGCCCGGCTTGCGGTCTTGCTCGTCCGTCACGCCGAGCAGCGCATCGGCGGGCCGGCCCGCGAGCGCGTCCTCGACGCGGTTCCACACGTCCACGCGGTTGAAGGCGCGGTTGCAGACGAACAGTCGGCCATCGGCGATCAGGCACTCGCTCGGCAGATTGAACTGCCCGCGTCCGCCGAGCGTGATCGGCTCCGCGTCCGGGCCAAGTTCACTCACGCGCCACAGGTTGACGGTCGCGGCGTCAAACGGCGCGGCGCACAGATACTTTCCATTGCTGTTCAGCCGGCCGGGGCTGCGCATCGCGAGCGTGAACTTCGGCTCGCTGTCGCGCGTCGGGATTCCCTCCCACACGTAGATGGAATCGGCGCTGCGGTCGGAGAGGTAGAAATATTTGTCGTCGAACGCCACGCCGGTGATCTCGCCGAGGCGCACGCTCCCAATGCTGCCGGAGAGAGTCGTATCGGGCAACTCGCCGTCGAGCGGCAGCTTGCGCCAGATGTAAACCGTGCTCTTGCCCGCGAGCACGAGCGTCGAACCGTGCAGTTCGTTGTCCCACGGGCCTTCGGGCAGATGGAACACGAGATCGGGCTTCGCGGCGGTCTCGTCGGGCAGCTTGCGCCACACGAACATGCGCCGGTTGAAGTCCGACGAGACGAACAGGCTCTTGCCATCCGTGGCCACCACTCCGTTTTGGATGAAAAAATTCTCCGCCCACACGTCCTGCTCCAGCGTCTCGCTGCCCACGGAAAAATCCGGCGGCTGATTGTCGCGCGTCGGCAGTGAGTTCCAGCCAAGCAGCGTGTTTCCGTTGTAGCTGCACGCGTAGAAGCGGCCGTTCGCCACGAGCGCGTCCGGCCCGTCGCCGTTGCGATAGGCGGGCGGGCGCAGCACCACGTCGGCGTCCGTCTCCGCGTCGCGCGGCGGTTTGTTCCACACGTAAAGTGTGCTCATCCCGCCGGCGACGAGCTTGCCGTCGGGCGTGAAGGAACCCTTCAACCACTCGCTCCATTTCCAATCCGGCGGCTGCGTGGCGGAGGTGGGGAAGGAATTCCAGACCATCGTCGCGGGCCGGCTCTGCTCGCCGTGGTTGTGGTCGCTCACGGCGAAAAATTTTTTGCCATCGCTCGTGACATTGCGCGGCGTGCCGGTGGCCTCAGGACGCAGCACGAAGTCCGGCGGCTGGTGGTCGCGCGTCGGAAATGAATTCCAAATCAGCACCGCGCCCCCGTGCGTAGCGACCACGGCGAATTTTTTTCCGTCGGTCCAAACGCCCCACGGCCAAGCGAGGCGCTGAATGCCGCGCCCGACTTGCGGCCGACCCCCGGGATCTTCGGAGGGACGAGCTACG